>JBAUWJ010000157.1:0-77826 GCA_049583715.1 Arenicellales bacterium
CTCCGGATTCCCATAAATATGAGGTAGGCGGCGCCGAGATACTTGACAGTGCTGAAGGCCACTGCCGAGGACGCCAGCAAGGCCGACAGGCCGAGAGCCGCGGCGGCGATATGGAAGAACGAGCCGGCGGCGACGCCCAGGGCGGAGACCACGCCTGCGAGCCGGCCGCGGTCCAGGCTGCGCGCGACGATGTAGAGCACGGCCGGGCCGGGAATCACGATCAGGATCCCTGCCGCCACGAGGAACAGGGGGAGTCTCGACATATCGATCATATCGCAGCCTCAGTCACGTGCGTCGGAGATCCGTCAGCGAGAGACATTGTGCCTGCATTCTCCTTGTGGAGGGCAAAGATCCCACTCCCTTGGGGAGAGTGTTGGTGTGAGGGGGCGGTGCTTGGGAGCCACCCTCACCCTGACCCTCTCGACTCGGGTTCCCCTCCTCCATCCCTGGAGTTGTCCTGTCACCGGAAGAGGGGACTTTATTGATCTGCGCCCGGATTGTATGGGAAGCGTGCGTTCTTCATGTCGCACCGCACCCCTATGTCGCTGCGCAATCCGGCTCTTCATCGCCGCTCCGGCGCCGTGTCCCTGATGCCGGCGGCGAACGCAGCCACCTCATCCGGGGGATGTTTCAGATGCACGCGCCTGGTGGACGCAGGCTGGTGCTCCAGGCCCACGCCGGGGCGGTGCGCCGTCCCGGGGCGGATGGGGCGGGGGGTGAATCCGCCGCCGCAGTTGGGGCACACGTTGAAGAGCACGTTCTCCACGCAGTCGGCGCAGAAGGTGCACTCGTAGCTGCAGATACGGGCCTCGGTGGAGTCCGGAGGCAGGTCCTTGTCGCAGTACTCGCAGTTGGGGCGGAGCTCGAGCATGGTCGTATCTTTTTGGGGTGGTCGCCGACCGTATGTCCTCCGGCGCCGGGTTGCGTTGGGCCGTACCCTATTTTGCCGGAGTTTCGTTGCCGAGTGTAATGGCGAACAATGGCAGGTAGCGTCCCGGGATGCTTCCGGACTCGAGGGTCCCGATCTCCTCGCCCCCCGCGGCGCGATAGAAACCGACGGCGTTGGGGTCGCCCTGGATGATCAGGCGTCGGGCGCCGAGAGCGGTCGCGCGGCGTTTCGCATGCTCGATCAGGGCGCGGCCCGTGCCGGTCCCCACGTGCCGCGGCTCCACGAACATCGCAGCGAGCTCGCAGTCACCGTCGGCGAGCTGCTCGAGGGCATGGAAGCCGCGTATCCCGCCCTCGTCCTCGGCCACGAAACAGTGGTAGGAATTGCGGACCAGCATCGCCGGGGTCACCGCCAGCTCCTCGCGACAGGCCTCCATGAAGTCCGGCGGATAACCCCACATCGCCTTGGAGCGCATGGCCAGGTCGCTCAAATGCGACGCCTCCTCCGGGCGCGCCTCGCGGATTCGAAGGCTCGCGCTCATCCGCTCACCCCACCTGCCCCCGGGGCCGCCCCCAGGGAAATTTCTGATTCGGCGGGAGGGCGCCGCTTCCCTCCAAGGCCTCTGCGATCCGCAGGCCCTCGTTCCACTTCGCCATGCGCTCCGAGCGCGAGAATGAGCCCACCTTGAGCTGTTCGACATCCCATCCCACCGCGAGGTGCACGATCGTGACGTCCTCGCTTTCCCCCGACCTCGCCGAGGCGATCGCATTCCAGCCGGCGCGGCGTGCCGCCTCCAGTGCAGCGCGGGTCTCGGTAAGAGTGCCCGCCTGGTTGGGCTTGATCAACGCGGCGTTACAGGCGCCCATCGCCGCGGCGGATTCGATCCGTGCGCCATTGGTGCAGACGAAATCGTCTGCCACGACCTCCACGACATCCCCGGCGCCGGCGGTGAAGCGTGCCAGGACATCGGCATCGTCCTCGGCCAGGGGGTCCTCGATGGCGAGGATCGGGTAACGCCGCAGCCAGGCCAGCAACAGCTCGCACAGGCCGTCACTGTCCAGCTCCCGGCCGTCGCGCGCCAAGTGGTAGCGGCCCTCCCGCTGGAGCTCGCCGGCGGCGATGTCGAGTGAGATGCCCACGTCCTCGCCGGGGCGCAGTCCCGCTCTTTCGATGGCACGCAGCAGGTAGTCGAGCCCCTGCTCATTCGAATCGAACGCCGGCCACCAGCCCCCCTCGTCGGCGACGCCGGCCAGCAGGCCCTCCGCCTCCAGCAGCTCGCCGGCGGCGCGATAGACCTCCGCGCTCCAGTCGAGCGCCTGCGCGTAGCTGCCCGCGCCCCGGGGGATCACCATGAAATCCTGTACGTCCACCCGGCGTCCGGCGTGGGCGCCGCCGCCGAAGATCTGTATCTCGGGCAGGGGCAGCCGGTGATCGCGGTGCCCGTTGCCGAGGTATTGCCAGAGCGGCATGGTGTGCGCCGCCGCCGCGGCGTGTGCGACCGCCATGGACACCGCAACGATGGCGTTGCCGCCGAGCCGCGACTTGTCGGCCGTGCCGTCGAGCTCGATCAGGGCGGCGTCAATGGCGGCCTGATCCGTGCAATCGAGGCCGTGCAGGGCCTTTGATATGTCACCGCTCACCGCGGCCACGGCCCTGCGGACATCGTAGCCGCCGAACCCTGGCCCGCCGTCCCGCAGGTCCACCGCCTCGCCCCGGCCTCTCGAAGCGCCCGCCGGCGCGATGGCCCTTCCGGTCTCCCCGGTGCTCAGGCGGACTTCGGCTTCCACCGTGGGACGCCCCCGCGAGTCCCACACCCGTCTTCCCGCGACCTGCGCTATGCGCATGCTCATCTCAATTCCTCGCGCCAGGACAGGGCGATCTCTCCCAGGCCCGATGGCGGATCCTGGATCAGACGCCGGGCGCAACGCCTGACCTTGTCACGGTCGGTGTTCGTGGTGATGTATTCCACCGGCGACTTGCCGTCCACGCGGGCGAGAAACAGCGCCGGCAGCAGGGCGGTGGCGCGCTCCTCGAGGGCCGCCGGCTCCTCCCAGTCGACGCCTTGCAGGTACGCCGCGCACAGCGCGTCGAAGCAGTCCAGGTAGAGCAGCGCCGCGGGCGGGCGCGCGAGGCACTTGAGCAGCATGTGATTGAGACAGAAGGCGAGGTCGAACGCGGGATCGCCGATGCAGGCGCATTCGGCATCCAGCAACACGGGACGTGTCGGCCCGATCAGGATGTTCTTCGGGCTGACGTCGCCGTGGATCATGGCCTTGCGTGTCTGCGACGTGCGCAGGCTGAGCGCTTCCAGCCGCGCCGCCAGATCCGGATGCCTGATGGCAGTGGCCAGCAGATAGGGCTCGAGCCGGATGGCGTGGAAGATGTCGGTGCCGGGAAACCGGGCCGATACCTCAGGGTCGCCGGCGGTGGCGGAATGAATCCGGCACAGCGTTCGGCCGACGTTTGCGGCGTCGCCAGTGTGTGCCCGGCCCGCGAGCAGCCTGCTCTTCCAGAGCTCGTAAGTGAGCGGATCCAGGTAGTCCATGATGAAGAACATCCGCTCGTCGTCCCGGCAGCGCACGCGGGGAGCGGTGCCGGGGGCTACCCGGTTGGCGACGTCGTTCCAGCGCGCCTCGTAAACGTTGCGTTCCAACGGTGCATACCAGTCCGCCTCCACCTTCAGCCGTTCCAGCGCCTGCTTGACGCAGAACGTCCGGCCGCCCGCCTCCACTTTCCAGATCTCGGAGGACACGCCGCCGGCGAGCGGCGTCACGATAACGTCCGAGCCGGTTTCCAGCAGGCCGTGGTCGCGCAGAACCGCTTCGATCTCACTGCCGGTGATGGCACTCACGGGGAATCATTGGAAGATTCTGTCTCATGGATGGTAAAGCATTGGCAAGACGATGTGTGGCCGGGCCGTTGGACGCCCGACGGCGTCTTGCGCCTCAACACCGCGCCGGCGACCGCGGCGAAGGTGGTGACGCAGAAGTCGATGGCGCCCGGCACCGCGTCTCCGAGACAGCCGTGCCCGTGGTCCCCTTCGAGGCGCGCCCGGATGCGGCCGGGACGGTGCTAAGCTTCCTGGCCCATGCGGGAGTGATGCTCGTCCATCGGTACATCCTGAGGTTTGCACTGCCCGCAGTCTGAACGCACCATTCGCGGCAGTGATTGACCCAGGTCACGGCCGGTCCGACGCGCAGGACTTACAACGCGCATCGTGGGATCGCGTGCTTCGCGAGACGCCGGCGGGCCCGAAGCCCGCCCAGCATGCGCTCGCGGCCGTCCACCGCAGGGACGTTGAAATGAGTCCGGGGCGCTGGCGACGAGATGCGGGTAATGTCTCCCCGGTTTCAACCCGCAGAAGCGCGAAACCAAACCTCTGCCATATCGTTTACTATGCGTTATGTCCGTTTCTGACAGCTCACCGGCGCCGCCAGGACGCCTCCTTGCCGCTGCGCCAGGCGTCGGCGTGGTCGTCTTCCTGATGGTCTTTCTGTCGGGTTGCGCCGCGGTGGGCAAGGGCTACAACCCGCCCAGGACACAGGTGCCGGCGAGCTGGCAGGGAGCGACCGCGGGCGGCGCCGCGAAGGGGGCCGATCTCGGCCAGTGGTGGCGACGCTTCCAGGACCCGGTGCTGGATGACCTGGTCACCAAAGCGCTGGCGGCGAGCACCGACCTGAAGACCGCCCGGGCGCAGCTCCGCGAGGCGCGGGCGCGCCGGGACGTGGCGCGCGCCGGCCTCGGGCCGACTGTGACGGCTTCGGCGTCCGCCAGCCGCAGCGGAAGCGACGGACCCGGAAGCATCGACACCTCGGGTGTCTCGACGCGCGACCTGTATCAAGCGGGTTTTGACGCGAGCTGGGAGCCCGACGTCTTCGGAGGGGCCCGCCGGGGCCTCGAGGCCGCCGAAGCCGACGTCGGAGCGAGCGTGGAAAGTCTGCGCGACGTCCAGGTGAGCCTGGTTGCGGAGGTGGCGCGGGACTACACGGACCTTCGCACCGGCGAGAAGCGGTTGTCCATTGCCGAGGATAATGTCTCGGCCCAGGAGGAGCTCTACAAGCTCACGCGCTGGCGCCGCCAGGCCGGTCTGGCCTCGGAGCTCGACGAGGCCCAGGCCTCGACTCTGTTGCAGCAGACCCGCGCCAGCCTGCCCGCGCTGCACACGGCCGTGGTCGAGGCCCGCTACAGTCTGGATATCCTGCTGGCGGTTCCGCCGGGTGGCTTGCAACAGATTTTGAAGAGCGCCGACGGCATCCCGAAGGCCAGCGACCGGGTCGCGGTGGGCATCCCCGCCGACACGCTTCGCCAGCGGCCCGACGTGCGCGCGGCGGAGCGCCGCCTGGCCGCGCAGACGTCACGCCTGGATCAGGCCGAGGCCGAGCGCTATCCGAGCTTCCGTTTGACGGGGTCATTAGGCCTCCAGGCCGTGACGCTCGCCGGTCTCGGCGACACTTCGACCCACTCGTTGCTCGGCAGCATCACCGCACCGATCTTCGAGGCCGGGCGTATTCGCGCGGATATCGAGGTCCAAAACGCATTGCTGGAACAGGCCCGGGTCGCCTATCAGAAGACCGTGTTGACGGCCCTGCAGGATGTCGAGAACGCGCTCGTGGAGCTCTCCAACACGGGCCGGCGCCGGGATGAGCTGAGCGGCGCGGTCGCGTCGGCGCGCCAGGCGCTGGACCTGGCGCGGCAGCAGTACAGCGCGGGCCTGGTCGACTTTCAGACGGTGCTGGACAGCGAGCGTACGGTGCTCAATCTCGAAGACCAGCTCGCGAGCAGCACCGGCGACCACAGCGACGCCTTGATTCAACTCTACAAAGCCCTCGGTGGCGGCTGGACGCCGGAGAGCGCGGCGAAAGCCCAGGAATCATCATGAACAAGCAACAAGACGTGCAGGTGGAAACCGCGCGCAGCCTGGAGGAGATACTCGCGCAGGGCGGCAAGCCCCGCCGCTTCGCCCGCCTCAGACCGTGGATCGTCGTGGCACTGGTGCTGGCGGCCGCGGTGCTGGCCTACCGCTTCATCTGGGGTACGGGCGAAAGCGGGCAGCTTCGCTATCACACCGAGGCAGCGGTCGTCGGGAACCTGGTGGTCAATGTGTCCGCCACCGGCAACCTGCAGCCTACCAACCAGGTGGACGTCGGCAGCGAGCTGTCCGGGATCGTGGAGCAGGTGTTCGTGGATGACAACGATCACGTAAAGAAGGGGGAAGTCCTGGCCCAACTGGATGTTTCCAAGCTTCAGGATGCGGTGGCCAAATCGCGCGCCAACCTGGACGCCGCCAAGGCGAAGGTCGAACAGACCGAGGCAACCCTCGCCGAGGATCAGGCCAACCTCGCCCGGCTCGAGGACGTAGCAAAGCTGTCCGGCGGCAAAGTGCCGTCCAAGAACGACATGGCGGCGGCGCAGGCCAATGCGAAACGTGCCCAGGCCGATGTCGCCAGCGCCAATGCCAGCGTCGCCCAGGCCCGGGCCGACCTGCAGTCCGACCAGACCAACCTCGGCAAGGCGACCATCCGCTCGCCCATAGACGGCGTCGTCCTCACTCGCCAGGTCGAGCCCGGCCAGACCGTGGCCGCCTCGTTTCAGGCGCCGGTGCTGTTCACCCTGGCCGAGGACCTCACCAAAATGGAGCTGCAGGTGGACGTCGACGAGGCCGACGTGGGCAAGGTGCAGGTGGGTCAGGACGCCACGTTCACCGTCGACGCCTGGCCCGGCCGGGAATACAAAGCCGTCATCACCCAAGTGGGCTACGGCTCCCAGACCACGGCCGGTGTCGTGTCCTATCCGGCGAAGCTGCAAGTCGACAATGACGACCTCAGCCTCAGGCCCGGCATGACCGCCACCGCCGATATCACCACCCTGACACGGAAAAATGTTCTCCTGGTCAGCAACGCGGCGCTGCGCTTCACGCCGCCCGTCCAGTCAGCCGAGCAGGCGAGCTCGGGCGGCGGGCTGCTCCGCGCCCTCATCCCCCATCGGCCGCACCGGGAGCGGCGACAGGAGCCGGAGCCCGCTATCGGCGAAGGCAATCACCGCGTCTGGGTACTCGAGAACGACAAGCCCGTGGCGGTGCAGGTGAAGACCGGGCCCACCGATGGCCGCATGACGGAGATTACGGCGGGCGGCATCAAGGCGGGGACGAAGGTGATCACCGAGGCACTGACCGGCAAGCAATGACCCGCAGCTCCCCTCTCATCCGCCTGGCCGGCATCACCAAGACCTATGGCCGGGGCCAGGCCGCCATTCAGGCCCTGCGGGGCGTGGACCTGCAGATACAGACGGGAGAGTTCGTCGCCATTATGGGCCCGAGCGGCTCGGGGAAATCGACGGCAATGAACATCCTGGGGTGCCTGGACGTGCCGACGACCGGCGCGTACGAGTTCCAGGGCGTGCACGTGGAGAAGCTGACACGCAATGAGCGCGCCCTGCTGCGCCGGTACTTCCTCGGTTTCGTGTTCCAGGGCTTCAATCTGCTCTCGCGCACCACCGCTCTCGAGAATGTCGAGCTGCCCCTGGTCTACCGCGGCGACGCCGCGGCGGTGCGGCATGCGGCGGCGAACGCCGCGTTGGAGCATGTCGGCCTCGGTGGGTGGGGGAGCCATACGCCTTCGGAGCTGTCGGGCGGCCAGCAGCAGCGGGTGGCGATCGCCCGCGCGCTCGTGACCCGCCCCTCGGTGCTGCTGGCGGACGAGCCCACCGGCAACCTCGACACGCACACCAGCCAGGAGATCATGGAGCTGGTGTGCGGACTCAACCGGGATGAGGGCATCACGGTGCTCATGGTGACCCACGAGCCGGACATGGCCGCCTACGCGAAGCGCGTCATCCACTTTCTGGATGGCCGGGTGGAAAGTGACCGGCTCAGCAGCGAGACCACGGTGGCCTGATGCTCTGGACCACTCTGCTTCTCTCCCTCAGAGCCATCCGGCGCAACCTGCTGCGTTCCTCGCTCACCATCCTGGGAGTGGTGATCGGCGTTGCAGCCGTCATCACCATGGTGACCCTCGGCAACGGCGCCACCAAGGCGGTTTCCGACCAGATCGCCAGCATGGGAAGCAACCTGATCATCCTGATCCCCGGCCAGCATTTCGGGCCGGGGTCCGAAGGGGTGCCCGAATTCAAGGCAAGCGATGTGGAGGCCATCCGCAACCAGATCACCTCCGTCGCGGCGGTGGCTCCGGTGGCGAGCAAAAGCGTGACGGTCGTTTACCAGGCTCGCAACTGGACGACCAACGTCACTGGCACCAATGACGATTACTTCCTGGCCGGCAACTGGCAGCTCGCCGAGGGGCGCACGTTCACACAAGCCGAGGAGCGGGCCGGCAAGGCGGTGTGTGTCATCGGAGACACGATACGCAAGAATCTGTTCGGCGGTGAGAATCCGGTGGGCAGCGAGATACGCGTGCAGAAGTTCGCCTGTCAGGTCATCGGCCTGCTCAAGGCAAAGGGACAGTCGGCCATGGGCTCGGACCAGGATGAGACAGTGGTGATGCCGCTTCGCACCGTGCAGCGTCGTCTCACGGGCAGCCAGGACGTGCACCGGTTGATGGTCTCCGTCAAGGACGGCGCCTCCATAGACGCGGTCAAAGAGCAGCTCGTGCTGTTGATGCGCGAGCGGCGCAACATCAGCCGCAGCGAGGAGGACGATTTCCGTGTCCTGGACACCCGCCAGATTGCCGAGGCCCTCACCGGAACCACCCAGATCCTGACGATGCTGCTGGGCGCGGTGGCGGCAGTGAGCCTGCTGGTGGGCGGCATCGGTATTATGAACATCATGCTGGTGTCGGTTACCGAGCGCACGCGCGAGATCGGCATCCGCCTGGCCATCGGCGCGCTGGAGCGGGAAGTGCTGCTTCAGTTCCTGATCGAGGCGGTGGTGCTCTCCAGTCTCGGGGGACTGGCGGGCCTGGCCATCGCCACCGGCGCCTCCGTGGGGCTGACCACGGTGCTCAAAGTGCCCTATGTCTTCAACCCGGGCATCAACCTGCTGTCTTTCCTGTTCTCCGCGGTCATCGGTGTGATCTTCGGCTACTTTCCCGCTCGCCGCGCCGCCCGGCTCGATCCCATCGAGGCGCTGAGGCACGAGTAGGAGCGGCTCGCCTCCGACCGGGTATCCGCCGAACCTCGCTCACCTGGCGCGATCACCCGAAGGGATGGGTGCGGATGCTTTTTCGAATGTCGGACCGCCGCTCCTCCACGTGTCCCTGCTCAAAGGCTTCTCCAGGTTATCGAGGACAAAGAGACGCCCAGCAGTCGCCGGTCCCGGGTGACGCGTGCGTCCGGTCGGTATGTGGTGCTGAAGAGATAGACTGGCGTCGGTCTCACGGGCTGTTCGCGCGATTCGATCGTTGCAATCACCGAGATCCGGCATCTTCCCTGCAGCCTCTGCAGGTGTCGCACACCGGCGGATTCAATGATCAACCTGTCTTCGCCGGTGTACCGACGATGGGGCTCGATGTCGATGGTGACCGTGCTTTTCCCCGCCGGCAACGGCAGCAGCACGACAGCCGCACCGGAAGTCCAGCGGAAGCCCTTTCCGGCGCCATCACGCTCGAGGCCATGGAAACCTGCGCAGTTACTTGGCCCGAGACACGCCGCGTCCATACCCCCTTGCGCAATCGGCACGGCCTGTGAGACGGGTCGACTGAGCAGCCACCGCAGGCCTCCCAAACGCTGGCCGCGATCCCACAGGGAGCGAGTGATGCGACCCGCCAGTCGAGGGAATGCCCGGCAGGCCTGGATCGCCCCGACCTCGAGCGGCAGGCTCACGGTCAGCCACAACCTGTCCGCGCGCGCGAGGCAGACCGCCAGGGTCGTCGAACAGATCCGGCCGACGAGATGACTGGGAGGCCACTCGGGGCTGAACAAAGGGCGATACAAACGGATCAACACGTTCAATGGCAGGCAGGCCCGGTTTCGAAACGTCTCGACAATACCGAAATAGGCGGCCTGGAAGTCGGGGTCGAGGCCGAGGCAGCACATCGTCATGTTCTCGCCGTACGCGAGCTGGTCCTTGACCAGTGTCCTGAACCGCATGGTGCCGTGGTGGTAGCACACCGCGTCTTCGACAAAACCCAGTCTGTAGCCCGCTTCGTGGAGCCGCGCGCCGAGAACCGGCTCGCTGAAGTGGCCATAGGAGGCGTTCAGGCCGCCGGCCGCGATGTAGCAATCCCGCCGCAGGCAGCATCCACGCAGGAATATCTTGTTCCAGTGATTCCGGGTCCCTTTGGTCTTCAGGTCCGACGCAAAGACGAGATCTTCCATGCGCCCGGTGAAATTGTTCTCCTTGCAGCCGGCGCTGTTGCACGCGGCCCCGTCGTAGCCCGTGTCTTCCAGATACTTCAAGGTCAGCGACGCGACGTTCGGATCCGGCTCCACATGCGGCTCGGCTATGAACACCCACTCCGTGCGGGCGCGGCGTACTCCGGCATCGTAGAGCTCGATTTCCGACCTGCCCGGCAGGCAAAGCAGCTCGTCCTGGGGAGACAGCAGCCTCGGCAAAGTATCCGCGAACTCCGAGACCGTCCCGTCATACAGCAGCATCAGTGAGATGAACTCGCGCGGATAGGTCTGGCGATCCCAGGCCCGGATCGCTTGAGACGTCCGGCCCCGATGGTCGGTCAGAGCCAGAACGACGGTGAGCTCTCGCATCGAGGAGAGGGCAAGGTCCGCTACAAAGGGTAATTGAATCTGCGGAGATCCGCCCCAAGCTTGCTCTTCAGCATACGATTGCCCTCGCGGGTTAGTCGTTCTATCTCCGAGACCACGGACTTTGGGAACTCGGCCTTCGCGCGTTGGTTCTCAGGGACCGGAGTATCGAATGTCGTGGCGTCGTGGGCAACAGATTTTCTTTGCTCCCGATCCAGCGCGTAGAAGCGCGATGCCTGTTCGGGATGGGTGGCCAGGTGGCGGAGATATTGCTCCGTCCTCTCAGTGATACGGCACGCCAGGTGCCGGCCGCGTGTCAGTTCCAGGCCTTGTTCCGCATCTACCTCGAGCAGCCCGCACAGGTTCTCCACAAAGGACTCGAAATCGTCCTTCAGCGCCTCATACAGGAACACATGAACGTGACCGTCACCGAATACACGGCGGAAGCAATCGATGGTGTAGGCATAGTCGAGATACACCAGCTCACCCCGGTCCGACGCTGCAAGCTGCAGTCGATACCACTGCTCGGGATCGGGCATCTCGACGGTCCGGCCGGGAGGGGGCAGAGGTGCCCAGATCTGCTCCCGTCCGACCGACTGCCAGTACATGGACTCCAGCCAATCGACGGGGTGGCGAAGTGTCATGATGATCCGACAAGCGCCGAACACCCGTTTCAGGTGGTCCGCAAATTTGCCTCGATGGGATCTGCTGCCGCTGGAGCAGCCTTCGTCCGACCAGACCAGGTGTTTTTCCGGGGACGCAGCCTGAAGAGTGGCGACGTTCAAGCGAAGCTGGTCCAACCCTGCTTCAGACTCGTGGCCGCGTCTGAGGCGTTTGGCCACCTGGTTGTGCTCGTGGAGCCGGTAACCGCCGGCGAATCCCGGATTCCGGCCGAGGTACAGGATCTCGCTGTGTCGATCTAACAGGAATCTCTGAACCGTGGACGTGGCGGTCTTTGGAAGGCCGACGTGAATTGTAGTGATGTGGGCTGAGGCCAAAGGTTCGACTACGATTGCGTACGAGCCGCCGGGCTCGAATCCCGGCGCGCGGCTTGCAGGGGCTTACAGTCCAAGGTAATCGATGATGCCTTCGGCAGCCTGGCGGCCTTCCCACACCGCGGTGACGACCAGGTCCGAGCCCCGCACCATATCGCCGCCGGCGAAGACTTTGGGGTTGGTGGTCTGGAACTTGAAGACACCGCGCTCGTCGACGCAGGTGCGCCCGGCATTGTCGACCTGGATATCGAAGCGCTCGAACCACTCCGGCGGGCTGGGGCGAAAGCCGAAGGCGATCAACACGGCGTCCGCGATGATCGTTTCCTCGCTGCCGGGCACCGGCTCGGGCAGGCGCCGCCCGCGCTCGTCGGATTCCCCGAGCCGGGTCTGCACGACCTTGACGCCCTGGACCTTTCCGTCGCCGGCGACGGCGACGGGCTGCCGGTTCCACAGGAAGCGCACACCCTCTTCCTTGGCGTTGAACACTTCGCGGCGCGAGCCCGGCATGTTCTCCTCGTCGCGCCGGTAGACGCAGGTCACGCGGTCGGCCTGCTGGCGGACCGCGGTGCGTACGCAGTCCATCGCCGTGTCGCCGCCGCCGAGCACCACCACCCGCTTGCCCTCCAGGTTGATGCGCGGCAGTGGATTTTCCCACTCCATGACGTGGTTGATGTTGGACACCAGGTACGGCAGCGCCTCGTGCACGCCGCTGAGCTCCTCGCCGGGGAAGCCTCCCCGCATATAGGTATATGTGCCCATACCCAGGAACACGGCGTCGTACTCGTCGAGCAGGGCGTCGAAGGGAATATCGGTGCCGACGTCCGTGTCCAGCACGAACTCCACGCGCTGGCGCTCCAGCAGTTCGCGCCGCCGCGTGACAATGTGCTTCTCGAGCTTGAACGGCGGGATGCCATAGGTGAGCAGGCCGCCGATCTCCTTGTAACGGTCGAACACCACCGGCTTGACGCCGTTGCGGGTCAGGACGTCCGCGCAGGCCAGCCCCGCCGGTCCGGCTCCCACGATGGCGACGCGCTTGTCGGTCCATTCGACGTCGGACAGGTCCGGCCGCCAGCCCTGCGAGAGCGCCTCGTCGGCGATGTACTTCTCCACCGAGCCGATGGTGACCGCCCCGAAACCGTCGTTCAGGGTGCAGGCGCCTTCGCACAGGCGGTCGTGGGGGCAGATGCGGCCGCAAATCTCCGGCAGGGAGTTGGTCTGATGGGAGAGCTCGGCGGCCTGGAACAGGCGTCCTTCCGCGACCAGGTCCAGCCAGTTGGGGATGTAGTTGTGAACCGGGCACTTCCACTCACAATAGGGGTTGCCGCAGTCGAGGCACCGGCCCGCCTGGGCCGCGGCGGTGCCCTTGTCGTAGTGGGCGTAGATCTCGTTCCACTGGTGGCGGCGGATCTGGGGCGGCGTCTTGTCCGGGTTCTGGCGGGGCAGGTCCAGGAACTGGAAGTGATCGCTCATGATGAAGACAAGCGGTCCGGTCAGGCGGCCCGCATCAGGGTGTCGAGCAGGGCGTGGATATCCGCGGCGCGCGGCTTCACCACCCAGAAATAGCGCGCGAGATCATAAAAATCCTCCGCGACCTGGTGTCCCCACACACTGCGAGAATCGGTCGCATACTCCCGGATCACGCGGTAGAGGTAATTCAGGTGCGTCTCCATGTGCTCCGGCGTCACCCGCTGGATGTCGATGAGCTCATGGTTGAAGCGGTCCGCGAACAGACGCTCCCGGTCGAGGACGAAGGCCATGCCGCCTGTCATGCCCGCGCCGAAGTTCACTCCGGTTTCGCCGAGCACGCACACCATGCCGCCGGTCATGTACTCGCAGCCGTGGTCTCCGATGCCTTCGACGACCGCCGTAGCGCCCGAATTGCGCACACCGAAGCGCTCGCCCGCCTTGCCCGCGGCCAGGAGCTTGCCGCCCGTCGCGCCATACAGGCAGGTGTTGCCCACGATGGGCGTGGCCTCGCTGCGGAAGGTGCTTCGCGCCGGCGGGTAGATCACGAGCTTGCCTCCGGCCATCCCCTTGCCGACGTAGTCGTTGGCGTCGCCCTCGAGGTACATGTGCAGGCCGCCGGCGTTCCACACGCCGAAGCTCTGGCCGGCGGTGCCCGTCAGCCGCACCGTGACCGGCGCGTCCTCCATTCCGGTGTCCCCATGACGCCGGGCGATCTCCCCGGACAGGCGGGCGCCGATGGAACGGTTGTCGTTGCGGATTTCGTAGTGAAACTCGCCGCCGCTCTTCGCCTCGATAGCCGGAAGAATGTCCCCGACCATGCGCTCTGCCAGCTCGCCCTTGTCGAAAGGCTCATTTCTTTCGACCCTGCAGAACCGCGGCTTGGCCGGATCCACGCCGCCATCGGAGAGGATGGGCGAAAGATCCAACCGCCGCTGCCTCTCGGTCTCTCCGGGCTTCGTCTTCAACAGGTCGGTGCGGCCGATCAGCTCATCCATGCCGCGCACGCCGAGACGCGCCATCCATTCGCGCGTTTCCTGGGCGACGAAACGGAAATAGTGGATCACCCGCTCGGGGGTTCCCACGAAATGCCGAGCGCGCAAACCTTCGTGCTGCGTGGCGACACCGGTGGCGCAGTTGTTCAGGTGGCAGATCCTGAGGTACTTGCAGCCCATGGCCACCATGGGCGCGGTGCCGAAGCCGAAGCTTTCCGCGCCGAGGATTGCGGCCTTCACGACGTCCAGGCCGGTCTTCAGCCCGCCGTCGGTCTGCAGGCGTACCTTGTCCCGGAGATCGTTGCGGCGCAGGGTCTGGTGGGTCTCCGTCAGGCCCAGCTCCCAGGGCGAGCCGGCGTACTTGATGCTGGTCAGGGGACTGGCGCCGGTGCCGCCGTCGTAGCCGGAGATGGTGATGAGATCCGCGTAAGCCTTGGCTACACCGGCAGCCACCGTGCCGACGCCGGCCTGCGCCACCAGCTTCACCGACACCAGGGCGGCGGGGTTGATCTGCTTCAGGTCGAAGATGAGCTGGGCCAGGTCCTCGATGGAGTAGATGTCGTGATGCGGCGGCGGAGAGATCAGGGCGACGCCGGGGCTGGAGTAGCGCAGCCGGGCGATCATCTCGTTGACCTTGTGGCCGGGGAGCTGTCCGCCTTCGCCGGGCTTCGCGCCCTGGGCGATCTTGATCTGCAGCACCTCTGCGTGGATGAGATAGGCCGGCGTGACGCCGAAGCGACCCGAGGCGACCTGCTTGATCTTGGACACGCTGTCGCTCTCGTAGCGGGCCGGGTCCTCGCCACCCTCGCCGGAGTTGGACCGGCCGCCGATCGAGTTCATCGCCCGGGCGAGGGTTTCGTGGGCGTCGGGCGACAGGGCGCCGAGGGACATGCCGGCGCTGTTGAAGCGCTCGAGTATCGCCTCGACCGGCTCCACCTCCTCGATCGGGATCGGTTCGCCGGCCTGCCTCAGGTCGAACAGGTCGCGCAGCACCGTCACCGGCCGCGAGTTGACGATCTCGGCGTATTCGAGGTACTTGCCGTAATCGCCGCTTTCCACCGCGGCGTGCAAGGCGTTGACGACGTCCGGGTGGTAGGCGTGGTACTCGCCGCCGTGGACGTATTTGAGCAGCCCCCCCTGGTCGAGCGGCGCGCGCACGTTCCAGGCTTTTTCCGCGAGGCGCGTCTGATCCGCCTCGAGGTCCTCGAAGTTGGTTCCACCGATCCTGGAAGTCGTGCCGGCGAAGCACAGGTCCACCACCTCGTCGGACAGGCCCACGGCTTCGAAGAGCTGCGCACCCCGGTAGCTGGAGATGGTGGAGATACCCATCTTGGAAGTGATCTTGTACAGCCCCTTGTTGATGCCGCGGCGGTACTGGCGGAGCAGCATCTCGCTGTCGCGGTCCCGAATCTCGCCGATGCGCAGCATATCGTGCAGGCAGGCGAACGCCAGGTAGGGGTGTACGGCGGTGGCCCCGTAGCCGATCAGGGCGGCGAACTGGTGTGGGTCGCGTGCGGTGGCCGTGTCCACCACGATGTTGACGTCGCAGCGAAGGCCCGCCTTGATCATGCGGTGATGCACGGCGCCGGTGGCCAGCAGGGCGTGCACCGGCAGGCGGTCCTTGGCGATCTCGCGATCGGACAGTACCAGTATCACCGTGCCGCCCCGCACCAGCTCTTCGGCCCGGTCGCAGATCTCGATCAGAGCTTCCTTCAAAGTGGTCGGCGGCGTGTAATTCAAGTCGATGACGGCGGACTTGAAGGCCGGATCGGTCTGGCTCGTCAGGCGATGGAGCTCACCGTTGGAGAGCACCGGCGCGTCCACCGACAGGCGCCTCGCATGCTCCGGACTCTCCTCGAACAGGTTCTTCTCGGCGCCGAACTCGGTGCCGAGGGACATGACGATGCGCTCGCGCAGCGGGTCGATGGGCGGATTGGTGACCTGCGCGAACTGCTGGCGGAAGTAGTCGTACAGGGAGCGCACGCGCCGGGACAGGGCCGGCAGGGGCGTGTCGTCGCCCATGGAGCCCACCGCCTCCTGGCCGGCTCCCGCGAGCACCCGTATGATCTGGTCGCGCTCCTCGAAGCTGATGTTGAACAGCTTCTCGTATACCTTCAGCGACGAAGGATTCATGGGCGGTTCGAGGTAATCGCGGTCGCCGACGCTGGTCTCCAGTGTCGTCTTGTATTCCTTGAGCCACTGCTTGTAGGGTTGGCGCTTCTTCAGGCGGTCGTGGATATGTTCCGGCAGGAGCAGCTCGCCGTTGCTGGTATCCACCGCCATCATCTGGCCCGGCCCGAGCCTGCCCTTGGCCCGCACGGTCGCCGGGTCGTAATCGAGCACGCCGGTTTCGGACGCGAGCGTGATCACGCGGTCACCGGTGATGGTGTAGCGGGCAGGTCGCAGGCCGTTGCGGTCGAGCACGCAGGCGGCGAAGCGGCCGTCCGTCATGACGATGCCGGCGGGGCCGTCCCAGGGCTCCATGTGCATGGAGTAGTACTCGTAGAACGCCCGGAGGTCCGGGTCGATACTGTCGAGGTTCTGCCAGGCCGGCGGCATCATCATCTGGGTGGCGAGGAAGATATCCATGCCTCCCATCACCAGGACCTCCAGCATGTTGTCGACGCTGGCGGAGTCGGAGTCGTCCTCCGACACCAGGGGCCGGATGCTCTCCATGTCCGGGATCAGCGGTGTCTCGAATCGGTAGCTGCGGGCGTTCGCCCAGTAGCGGTTGCCCTGGATCGTGTTGATCTCGCCGTTGTGGGCGAGATAACGGAAAGGCTGGGCGAGCCGCCATTGCGGCAGGGTGTTGGTGGAGAAGCGCTGATGGAACACGCACAGCGACGACGCCAGCCCCGGGTCGTTCAGATCCGGATAGAACAGGGGCAGCATGCGCGGCATCACGAGTCCCTTGTACAGCACGACGCGGGACGACAGGCTGTTGACATAGAAAACGGGGTCGTCGGCTGCGAGCTGCTTTTCCGATCGACGTCTCGCGACGAACAGCTTTCTCTCCAGCACGTCCTCGTCGATCTCGCCGGCAGGCGTAACGAAGAGCTGCTCGATGAGCGGCAGGGTCGTCAGGGCCTGCTCGCCGAGATGGGAGGTATCCAGCGGAACACGACGCCAGCCGGCGGCTTCGAGGCCTTCCCGCTGCAGCTCCGTCTCGAGCACGGAGCGCGCCCGTGCCGCCTTGCGGAGGTCGGTATTGAGGAAGACGCTGCCGACTCCGTAGGTGGGGCCGAGATCGACGCCGAGCCCGGATGCCGCGTCCTGGAAGAATGCATCGGGCTTCTTCAACAGCACGCCGCAGCCGTCACCGCTCTTGCCGTCGGCTGCCACCGCCCCGCGATGGGTCATCCTCGCGAGAGCGCCCACCGCCGATTGCACCAGTTCGTGGCTCGCCGCGCCGTCCATCTGTGCGATGAGCCCGAAGCCGCAGCTGTCTTTTTCGAAGCGCCGGCGGTAGAGCCCCGCCGTGCAGCGATCATCGCATGTCACGTGTTGCCCCGTCGTGTTGCTGGGTTAAGGGAGAATCGCGGACCGGCGCCGCGGCCGGTCAATGAAGGGAGTGTTCACCGCCAAGTATACAACCAAAGAAAGGCGCATCGCGCCACCCCCGATGCCGCTCGTCATGCCGCCATCTGAAACGCGGCAAGAGTATCCCGCAGCCTTTCCGCGCCGTAGTCCCCGCTGAGGTAAGCCTTGCCCAGTCTCTCGAGCAGTACCAATCGAATCCGCCCGTCGACGGCTTTCTTGTCGACGGCCATGTATCGCTCGAAGGCCTCCAGGGTCATGTCGTCGGGGGGTTGGGTAGGCAGGCCGGCGCGCTGCAGCAGCGACCTGACTCGCTGGACGTCCTCCTGCCCGAGGTCGCCGAGGCGCCTCGAGAGGTCGGCGGCCATCAGCATGCCCACGGCCACGGCTTCTCCGTGCAGCCACGAATCGTAGCCGGTGGCGGCCTCGATGGCGTGGCCGAAGGTGTGGCCGAGGTTGAGCAGCGCCCTCACGCCCTGCTCGCGCTCATCCATGGCGACGACCTCGGCCTTGTTTCGGCAGGAACACTCGATGGCGTGGATCAAGGCATCATGATTCCGGCCACGCAGTGACTCCAGATTGGCTTCGAGCCAGGAGAGGAATTCCGGGTCGCGGATCAAGCCGTACTTGATTACTTCCGCCAGGCCGGCGCGCAGCTCCCGGTCCGGCAGAGTCTCGAGCGTCGAGGTGTCCGCAATGACCGCCCGCGGCTGGTAAAAGGCGCCGATCATGTTCTTGCCCCGGGGGTGGTTCACGGCCGTCTTGCCTCCTACGGACGAGTCGACCTGCGCCAGCAGGGTCGTAGGTATCTGGATGAAGGGGACGCCGCGCTGGTAGCATGCGGCGGCGAACCCGGCAATGTCCCCGACCACGCCCCCGCCCAGCGCCGCGACGGTGCACCTTCGGTCGCAGGGCACCTCCAGCATGCGGTCGAAGATCCGGCCCAGCACTTCGAGATTCTTGTACGACTCGCCGTCCGGTATCAGATATGTGGAGACGTCGAAGCCTTCGAGCGAGCGGGACAATTCGCCCAGGTACAGGGGCGCAACCGTTTCGTTGCTGATGATCATGACCTGGCGGCCCGGGATGTGCCGCGCCATCAATTCGGCGTCGCCGAGCAGCTTCGGCCCGATGTAGATCGGGTAGCTCTCGGGCCCGAGCTGGACGGTGAGGGTGTTCATACCTTGTGGTTCTGTATCCTGCGTGCAATCTGTCTTGCCACGCGTCCGGCGGACAAATGATCGGTGTCCACGATAAAGTCCGCTTCCTTCCGATACAAGGGCTCGCGGACCACCATCAACGACTCGAGGGCCGCGCGCGGGTCGTCGGTTTCCAGCAACGGCCGGTGCTTGGTCGACTTGGTGCGTTCGAGCTGCGACTCGATGGAGGCGCGGAGATATACTACGATTCCGTGCTTTCTCAAAGCCTTTCTGTTCTCCTCCCGAAGCACGACGCCGCCGCCCGTGGCGAGCACGATGCCGTCCATGGCCGCCAGCTCGGCGATGACCTTCTCTTCCCGGTCGCGGAATCCCGATTCTCCTTCCACGTCGAAGATCAGGCTGATGCTCGCCCCGGTGCGTTTCTCGATCTCCTGATCGGAATCGATGAATGTCAGTTGCAGGCGCTTGGCCAGCTGCCTCCCGATGGTGGTTTTACCCACCGCCATGGGACCGATCAGGAACACGTTCGAAGGCATGCGCCTATGTTAACGCATGCACCGTGGTTTCCCGAGCGGCGGGAGCATGTGCGGAAAGCCACGAGGCGGTGCTTCCTTGCACCGCCGTAAGCTGGAGAAGCTCCAGCCGGGTCAGAGAATTTGCAGCGGGCGCCCGTCCCCGGGAAAGGCTCTCACGCGACCGGGACCGGCGCGGAGCTCAGCGCGCCGAGGTTCAAGGCAGGGTTGACGATTCTCGGCGTGAGGAAGATCAACAGCTCGGTACGGTTGTCGTGCTTCGACTTGTTTCGAAACAACACACCGAGACCCGGTATGTCGCCGAGCAGGGGAACCTTGGACACGGTGTTCTGCTGGTCTTCCTGGTATATACCGCCGATCACCGCGGTTTCTCCGTTCTCCAGCAGGACCTGGGTCTTGATCTGCTTCGTGTTGATGGTCGGCTCGGTGGCGGAAACGAAGGAATCCTGGGTGACGAAGACATCCATGACGACCCGGTCGTCCGGAGTGATCTGGGGCGTCACCGTCAGGCTCAGCACCGCCTTCTTCGTGACGACGCTGCCGACGCCGAGCACGCTGGTCGTGAAGATGCGTTCCTGGCCTTCCTCGATGTGCGCCTCCTTCTGGTTGGAGGTGATGAGCCTCGGGCTGGCGATGATCTTTCCTTTGCCTTCCGCTTCGAGTGCGGAGATCTCGAGCTGGATGAGGTTCGCTATACCCGTCCCGGCCTTGAACAGCTCGAAGGCATAGGATGCCGCCGGGGTGTTCTCGATCGCATCGGCCGGAAGATTGACGGCCAGGCCGTCCGGCACGCCTGCGAAGGTCGGCGAGCCGGCGGAACCGTTCAGGGAGTTCAGGGTCGAAGAGGCTCCCTGCAGGGTTCCGTTGGCGCTCACGTCGGCGTTTCCGAGGTCGGACCGCTGCACCACGCGCTGGAATCCGAGGCGGGCGCCGAGGTTGCGGGCGAAGTTGTCCGTGGCCTCGACGATGCGCGTCTCGATGAGCACCTGCCTGACGGGCTTGTCCAGCTTGGCTATAAGCTTCCTGACCTGGGAGATCTTGGTGGGGGTGTCCTGGATGAGAATGGAGTTCGTGCGTTTATCGACCGTGACATTGCCGCGAGGGCTCAGCAGCGAGTTGCTTTCCGTCTTGACTTCGCTGATGTTGACGCTGCCGAAAAGCGACTGCTGCACGCCGGTATCGACGGCCTTCACGGACTTGAGAATCGCCGCGATGTCGGATGCCTTCGCATAGTTGATCTGTATCAGCTCGGAGGCCAGCGGCTCCAGCTCGCTCTTGTCCTTCTGGGCCTGGAGCTGCTGCTGCTCTCTCTTTCTGATCTCTCCTGACGGGGCGACCCAGACCACGTTGCCGGAGCGCCTCATGCCGAGGCCCCGGGTCTGCAGGATGATGTCCAGCGCCTGATCCCAGGGGACGTCTTTGAGCCGCAGGGTGAGTGTTCCCTTGACGGAATCACTGGTGACGAAATTCAAGCCGGTGAAATCCGCAATGACCTGCAGCGCGGCGCGGACGTTGATCTGCTGGAAGTTCAGCGACAGGCGTTCGCCGGAATACCCTTGCTCGTTCTTCTTCTTCTCCTTTTCGACGTGCAATACCGGATCGACGTTGATGTTGAATACGTCACCGGACTGGTACGCGAGGTGCTGGTAGTTCCCGTGAGGCGTAACCACCATTCGGACCGTGTTCTTCTCCTGGAACGTATCTATGGTCTGCACCGGCGTCGCGAAGTCGGTAACGTCGAGCCTCTGCTCCTTGTCCTTGGAGATCTGGGTATTGAGGAAGTCGACGATGATCTGTCCGTCCTGCTGCCTGACGTCGACGCCCACTTCCGGATCGGAGAGCTTCACGGTTATGCGTCCGCCGCCGTTCTCACTTCGTCGGAAATCGATGTTCTCTATGCTGTGCTTCGCCGACGCCTTCCTGGCGAAGGGCTTCGGCTTGGTTCTTTCCACGCGTTCCGCTTCGGTATTCGGATTGTGAATCACGAACACCATCCCGTTGTCGGTAATCTGGGTGTCGTACGGGACGGGGTGCACCAGGTTAAAGACCACGCGTGTGCGGTCCTCCGCCTGGACTGTGGTGATGGACTCGAGCGCGCCGACGCCGACTTTGGTTACGGGGGACGTCAACTCGCTGTGCGTATTGAAAAAGTCGAACGCCAGACGCGGAGGCTGGTTGGTCGCGAAGTGTCCCGGCTGCTCCGGCCGACGGGACATCGTGAGATTGACCTGCACTCGTCCTCCCGGCAGCGATGCAAAAGTGATGCCCTTCAGCTCATTTTCTCCGGCCGCCTGGGACGAGGACATGGTGCCGCCCGCCTGCTTGGTTCCTCCGCTGTCGGGGATAACGCTGCCGGAGGAGCCCGAGTCCTGGCTCGTATCCTGACCCGTGTCGGCCTGGGCGACGACATCCAGGCCCTGGTCGGTCCCGGTGACTTCGAGGTGAGCCGGCTGCTTCATCAGCAGGTCGATGTTGACGGACTGGCCGTCTTTGGCCACGAATGGAAAGACGCTCTTGACCATGCCCTTGCCGGAAATATCGGACACGCCTTTCCCGAGTCTGGTATTGCTCAGCACCAGACGCAGGCGCTGGCCGTTGTCGAGCGACTCGGTGCGGTGCTCGACCGGGCCGTCGAGGGCGAGCATCAGGGTATCCGGTGACGCACCACTCTTCCAGTCCAACCCCTGAAGCTCGGCGGCCGAGGCCTGTCGGAACAGAAGGACGGCGGCGACTGCCAGCAAGAACGTGGAGCGTCTTTTCCAGTTGTAATTCATGGTGTCTCTCTTGCGTTAACTTGCTCTTGTTAATGGTTCTTATATTTGATGCTTCTTAACTGGTTCTTTTCATGCGGCAGTGCCGTTGAGGGTAGTCACTTGTGGACAATGGCAAGACTCGCGTCGCGCTGCATCCAACCGCCGTTGACGCCTGGTATGAGCTCCACGATGTCTATCTTCGCGTCCTTGATGTCGACGATCTTCCCGTAGTTCTGGCCCAGATAGTTCCCTTTTCCGGCGCGATGGATAGTGCCGTCAGGCGCACGGATGATGGCCCATTTGGCTTCGGCATTGCTGAGGGTGCCCACCATACGAAGTGCGTCGAGGGGAAACTGCTCGAGCGGCTCCTTGCGCCGGGTCGGGTCCGGAGCGGGGCCGCCGGCGGGAGAGGGGCGGTCCTGAACGAGGTTTGCCCTGGAGAACGGATCGACCAGATTCGAGGCGGTGTATTTGAAAGTGGGGACCGGTTTGATCTGCGGCAGCGGCTCTATCTTCGGCTTGTGCCCTTTGTAGGCGTTGGCGACGAACTTCTGAAGGTCGCCCATGGACTTGTCCGCGCATCCGGCCAGCAACAGGGTGGACGCAAGAAGCAGAGCTGCGAAGATTCTGAGGGGTATCACTCTCACCTGGTTCTCGCTCTCACCTGCGGGTACGGGTTTTCTTGGCCTTCGCGGCTTGACGTCTCTCTATCTGCTTCTCGTCGAGATAGTGGTACGTCTTGGCGACGGCGGACATCGTGAGTTTTCCGCCTTTGGACGGCGTCAGGACCAGGTCGTCGATCGTTACGATCCTGGGCAAGGCTGCAACATCGCTCACGAACTCGCCAAGCTGATGGTAGGTGCCGCTCACCCTGATGTTGATGGGCAGCTCGGCGTAGAAGTCGGCGACCCGCCGGTTTCTCGGCTGGAACAGCAGGAACTGCAGCCCGCGTCCCAGCCCGGTCTGCGTGATATCGATGAGCAGCTCCGGCACTTCGGTCTTGTTGGGCAGTTGCCTCAGCATTACCCCGAACCGTTGCTTCATCTCGACCATCTGTTGCTGATAGGCAGAGAGATTGATTGCCAGAGCTTTCTTCCTGAGGAATTGCTCCTTCAGGGCAAGCTCCCTGCGCTCGGCCTGGTCCAGACTCTTGATCTGATCCTTGACTATGAACCAGTAGCCGGCCGCGAGTATGAGGATGCACACGATGATCATGGCCAGGACTTTGACGCTCCTCGGCCAGCTCGAGACGTCGTTGAGGTCGACGTTTCTAAGGTCGTCGAGTGTCAGCGCCATCAGCCGCCTCCCTTGGGTTTGCCCGCCTGGGCGACGGTGGCCTTGGGCTTGCGCTCCCGCACGCGAAGGGTGAACTGGCTGACCCGTTCACCTCCCTGCTGGCGCGCGTTGACGATATCCAGATCCGGATTCGTGAACCAGTTGGAGGAATCCAGATTGTTCATCAGATGGGATACCCGGGCGTTGGATTGGGCCACTCCCCTCAGGGTGATCCGCTTGTTTCTCTTCGCGAGTCCCGTGAGGTACACCCCCTTGGGCAGCTTTCGCACCAGGTCGTCGAACACATGCACCGTCTGGGTGCGGTCCCGCTGGAGCTGCTGAATGATGTCCATACGTGCGAGCAGGGCCTGCTTGCGTTCCTTGAGCTTGTTGATCTGCTGGATCTGCTTGTCGAGCTTGGCGATCTGAGTGCGCAGATAGTCGTTGCGTCGGTTCTGATAATCCAGAAGTCCGTTCATGTGGTAGGTGGCGTAGAAGACGATCAGCCCCATCAGCACCCAGGCGCCGATGCTCACGGACAAAAGCTGGCGGTCCTGCTCCTGCCGGCGAATCTCGCGCCAGGGTAGAAGATTGATTCGTGTCGCCATCAGTTGAAGCTCCGCATGGCCAGGCCGCAGGCCACCATCAGCGCAGAGGAATCGCCGCTCAACTGCTGCGGCCGGATCCGGTTCGACAGGGACATCGACGCGAAGGGGTTGGCGATGGTCGTCGGAACGCCGACCCGGTCCGCGATCATTTCGCTGATTCCATGGATCTGCGCGCAGCCCCCTGCGAGCATCACCTGGTCGACGCTGTTGAACGGCGTCGAGGAATAGAAGAACTGCAGGGCGCGAAGCGTCTCCTGGCACATCGCTTCCATGAACGGCTGGAGGATATCGGTCTGGTAATTGTCCGGAAGCCCGCCGACTTTCTTCGCCATGCCCGCCTCCTCGTAGGAGAGCCCGTAGCGGCGCTGAATCTCCTCGGTGAGCTGCCGGCCGCCGAAGGCATGGTCGCGGGTATAGACGGACCGGTTGTTGTGCATCACGTTGACATGGGTGGTGGTGGCGCCGATGTCCAGCACGGCGACCGTCTTCTCGAGGCCGGACCCCGCGGTCTGTCGCATGATCAGCTCGTAAGCCGCCTCCACCGCGAAGGTGTCGACGTCCACAACGGTGGGCGTGAGTCCCGGGCGCTCCACCACGGCGACGTAGTCGTCCACGATCTCTTTACGGCAGGCGGCGATGATGACCTCGTCCTCATTGGCGTTGGACTCCGAGGGACCCAGCACCTCGAAATCCAGGTTGACCTCTTCAAGCGGATAGGGGATGTAGTGGTCCGCCTCCATCTCGATCTGCTGCTCCAGCTCTTCTTCGCGTAACCCGCCCGGCATGGTGATGCGTTTGGTGATGACGTGGGACGACGATACCGCCACCGCCGCGTTGCGGGACTTGGTGCCCGAGCGCTTCACGACGCGATCGACCGCGCGCCCGACCTGCTCGACATCGGTAATGGCATTCTCCACCACGGAGTTCTGCGGCAGAGGCTCCACCGCATACCGCTCCACTCGGTAATGGTTGCCGCTCTTGCCGAGTTCGAGTAACTTCACGGCGGACGAGCTCACATCGAGACCGATCAGCGAATGCGCCTGTTTTTTGAAAAAGGCCAGAGTTCCCCCTTATTTTTCCGCCGTTTACGACCAAGTCGTATTAAACTACCTTAATAACCGCTTGAAATATAGACGATGGGCTCGAAGATTGACAAATTTCGTCGGACCAATCGTCGGATTTATAATGGTTTGCGCCATTTTCCGGCCCATGTATTAAACACCACTGCCGCCCGGAAACAGTGAAAATTCTCCTGAGAATCGCCGGGCTCATGATGATCCTGGCGCTGGTGGGAGCCTTGGCCCTGGCAGGCTTCACCCTCTCCCTCTTGCCCGACCTCCCGAGCGCGGAGGAGATCCGGGACGTCAAGCTGCAGGTCCCGCTGAGGGTCTATGCGGCCAACGGCGCCCTGCTGGCGGAGTTCGGGGAGCAGCACCGAGAGCCGGTCACCATCGACAAGGTGCCCAAGACCCTCATCCACGCGGTGCTCGCGGCCGAGGACGACTCCTTCTATTCCCATCCCGGTGTGGACTTCGCCGGTGTGATTCGCGCGGCCATCAAGAATTTCGAGTCGGGGCAGGTGGACCAGGGGGCGAGCACCATCACCATGCAGGTTGCCCGCAACTATTTTCTGAGCCGCGAGAAGACCTATACCCGAAAGATCAAGGAGGCCCTGCTGGCATTCCGGCTGGAGAGGATGTTCACCAAGAACCAGATCCTGGAGCTCTACCTGAACAAGATCTTCCTGGGCCACCGGGCCTACGGCTTCGGCGCCGCGGCCCGGATCTACTACGGCAAGCCGCTCGACAAGCTCACCCTGCCTGAGACCGCCGTGCTGGCCGGGCTGCCCAAGGCGCCTTCCCGCGACAACCCGCTGACCAGCCCCAGGCGCGCCAGAATCCGGCGCGACTACGTGCTGACGAGGATGCACAAACTGCATTATATCGACGACGCGACGTACCAGGCCGCCATAAACGCGCCGCTCACCGCCGAGCCGCACCGCATCACCACCGACGCCGAGGCGCCATACGTCGCCGAGATGGTGCGCGACTATATGGTGAACACCTACGGCGACAAAGCCTACTGGGCGGGCTACAAGGTTTACACGACCGTCGTCCCCAGATTGCAGAGCGAGGCAAACGAGGCATTGCGCGCCGGCCTGCTGACCTATTCCCACCGCCACGGCTACCGCGGCCCGGTAGCCCACATCCAGCTCACCCACGACACCGGCAGCGATCAGCTCAATGGCGTATTGGACGCATACCGGCCGAGCAGGAGTCTCCGGCCGGCAGTGGTGGTGGCCGTTGACGACGGGAAGCGCAGCGCCACCGTCTATGTCCGAGACAAGGGGGTGGTGGAGATCCCCTGGAAGGGGTTGGAGTGGGCCAGGCGCTACGAGAGTCCCACTGCGGTGGGAGCCGCGCCCCACGAGCCATCGGACGTCGTGACCCCCGGCGACATCGTCTACGTAACCCGAAGCGACAAATCGGGCTGGAGACTGAACCAGCTCCCGCAGGTCGAGGGTGGTCTCGTGTCGTTGAATCCCAGGGATGGCGCGATTCTGGCTCTCACCGGGGGTTTCGATTTCTACCTCGGCAAGTTCAACCGGGTCACCCAGGCGAAACGCCAGCCGGGATCCAACATCAAGCCCTTCATCTTTTCCGCGGCGATGGAGCATGGCTTCACGCCCGCGACCCGGGTCAGCGGAGGCCCCATCGTGGTGGAGAACGACGCCCAGGACGCGGTATGGCGCCCCGAGAACTACAGCGGCAAGTTCTTTGGCCCCACCCGGCTGCGCAAGGCCCTGATGGAGTCCTTGAACCTGGTATCGGTGCGCCTCGTGCGGAGCATGGGCGTGGACGTCGTCAGGAACTACATCAGCCGTTTCGGTTTCGACCCGAAATCGCTGCCGAACGGATTGTCGCTGGCGCTCGGCAGCGCAACGATACCGCCGATGACCGTCGCCAGGGCATATTCCGTCCTGGCGAACGGCGGTTTCCTGATCAAGCCGTATTTCATCAAGTGGATCGAAGATTCGGACGGCAACATCATCCAACAGGCAAATCCCGAGCGTGCCTGTGTCTATTGTTCGGCGCCGAGCTTCGAGAGCGACCCGGACCACCCTTTGCAGGCGACGCGGGTCATACCTGCGGACAACCGCTTTCTCGTCACCAGCATGATGCGCAGCGTCATCCGGGGCGGCACCGGTCGGGGGGCCTTGAAGCTGGGTCGGGACGACCTTGCGGGAAAGACCGGCACCACCAACGACTTCCGGGACGCGTGGTTTTCGGGCTTCAACGACAACGTGGAGACGACCGTGTGGGTGGGATTCGACGATTCGAGCACGCTGGGCAGGGGTGAGACGGGGGCCCGCGCCGCCCTGCCGATATGGATCAACTACATGAGGACGGCGCTGAAGGGCGTGCCGGAATCACCACTGCCGCAACCCGATGACGTGGTCCAGGTGCGCATCTCTCCGGAGACCGGCAAGACCGTCGCCGAGGGGGACCCCGATGGCATGGCGGAGTACTTCAGGGTGGGCACGGTGCCCGAAGCCCAGAGCCCGGGAGGCGCCGCCGGCTCCGGCAGCGGCTCCCCGGGCACGGGGAGCACGACAGAAGGCCTGTTTTGATGCCGCGCGCCTACAAAAGAGCCGGCTCCGGCAGGTCGCCCGAATTCGACCGCAGGACGATCTGCGAAGAGGCGGCCCGTATCATGATCGATCACGGGATTTCGGACTACCGCGTCGCCAAAAGGAAGGCCGTGCTGCGACTGGGCATGCCCCCGCGGCGCACGGAGCTGCCGAGCAACAAGGAGCTGGCGGACGCGGTCCGGCTGCGGCTTCGACTGTTCGACGGCGACGGCGCGACCAGCCGCTACCGCCAGCGGCTGGAGAGGGCCGTGGAGATCATGGAGCTGCTTTCCGAGTTCCGGCCCCGGCTGGTGGGTCCCTTGCTGGATGGCATCGCCACGCGACACGGTGCCGTGGAGCTGCACTTGTTCTGCGACGCCCCGGAGCAGGTGATGGCCCGTCTCGAGGCGATGCGACTCGCGCACCGGGAGTACGACAAGCGGGTCCGCTTTCCCTCGGACCACTACGAGCAGGTGCCGGGCTTTGCCTTCGAGTGGAAGAGCAGCTCGTTCGACGTGCTCGTGTTCAAGTATCAGCGAATTCGCCAGGCGCCGCTGTGCCCGGTGGAAGGCCGGCCGATGCGAAGGGCGTCGGCGGAGCGGGTAGTGGCGCTGCGGCGGGAGTTCGACGAGGGTACCTGAGGCGCCCGGACTTTCAGTCCGACTGCTTCGCGTCCTTTCGAACGGCTTTCTTCCTGGACGTTCTGCTGGAAGTTTTCTTGGCGGCCTTCTTCTTTTTGGCCGTCTTCTTCTTGGCGGTCTTTTTCTTCCTGGCCGGCGCCGCCGCGATCAGGGCCTCGCAGTCCTCGAGGCTCAGGCTCTCCGGCGCAACGTCCTTGGGGATCTTGGCGTTCTTCTCTCCGTTCGTGACATAGGGGCCGTAGCGTCCCCGCAGTACCTGGATACCCTTTTCCGCAAAGGTGTTGATGATGCGGTCGGCGTCGGCTTGTTTCTTCTCGGCGACGAGCTCCAGCGCCCGCTCCAGCGTGACGGTGTACGGATCGTCGCTTTTCAATGATACGAACTTGTCGTCGTAGCGCACGTAGGGCCCGAAGCGCCCGACGCCGACCACGATCTTCTCACCCTGGGGACTCTCGCCCAGGTGCCGGGGCAGCTTGAACAGCTCCAGGGCCTCCTCCAACGTCACCTCCGACATCTTCTGCCCCGGCCTCAAGCCGGCGAACCTCGGTTTTTCCTCGTCCTCCTTGGTGCCGATCTGCACGAAGGGACCATAGCGTCCCAGACGTACGCTGACCGGTTTTCCGGACTTGGGGTCGGTGCCCAGTATCCGCGCCTGGGCGACCTCTTCACGCGGCACATTGGCTTTCTCATCCAGGCGCCGCTTGAACGGCTTCCAGAACTCCCGCATCAGGGGCAGCCACTTCTGCTCGCCGCGAGACACCGAATCGAGCTGATCCTCCATTTTCGCCGTGAAGTCGTAATCCACGTACTGGCGGAAGTGGGAGGACAGGAAATGGTTGACGATCCGCCCCACGTCCGTGGGCTGAAAACGCCGGTTCTCCAGTGTGACGTATTCCCGGGCGAGCAGGGTCGAGATGATGGATGCGTAGGTGGACGGCCTGCCGATGCCGTAAGCCTCCAGCGTCTTCACCAGGCTGGCTTCCGAATATCGCGGCGGAGGCTCGGTGAAATGCTGCTCCGTGCGTACTCCGCGCAGTGCCACCATGTCGTTCTCTTTCAGCGGCGGCAGGATCTTCTGGTCCTCGTCGGCGGTTTCCTTGGCGTCGTCGCGGCCTTCCTGGTAGACCACCATGAAGCCCGGATGGACGATGGTGGAGCCGTTGGCGCGGAATACGGCGTCGTTGCCCGCCGTCAGGTCGACCGCCACGGTGTCGAGGGTGGCGTGGATCATCTGGCAGGCAACCGTTCTCTGCCAGATCAGCTCATACAGCCTGAACTGGTCGTGGGTGAGCGCACCCCGGATCTGCTCGGGGAGCCGCGACGCCAGAGTCGTACGGATGGCTTCGTGTGCCTCCTGGGCGTTCTTGGACTTGTTCTTGTACTCCTGGGGCCTGTCGGGCACGTTCTCCGACCCGTAGCGCCTGCCGATGAATTCGCGGATCTCGGCCACCGCCTCGTTCGACAGGTTCACGGCGTCGGTGCGCATGTAGGTGATGAGACCTACCGTTTCGCCGTCCAGGTCCACTCCTTCGTAGAGGCCTTGTGCGACGCGCATGGTGCGTTGGGCACTGAAGCCGAGCTTTCGCGCCGCCTCCTGCTGCAGCGTCGACGTGGTGAATGGCGGCGCCGGATTGCGCCGGCGCTGCTTGCGCTCGATCCTCGCGACCTTGAGTCTGCCCTCGGCCGCCTCCCGGATCGTCTTTTCGGCCTCCCTTGCCAGCTCCTCGTTATTGATGGAGAACTGGTTCAGCTTCTCGCCTTTGAGATGGGTGAGCTTGGCGGTGAAAGGTTTGTCCTCGGTCTCGAGGTCGGCATCGACGGTCCAGTACTCGCGGGGCTCGAACTTCTCTATTTCTTCCTCGCGCTCCACGATGAGACGCAGGGCCGGGCTCTGCACCCGTCCGGCGGACAGACCGGGGCTGACCTTGCGCCACAGCAGCGGCGACAGGTTGAACCCGACCAGGTAGTCGAGGGCGCGCCGCGACTGCTGGGCGTTGATCAGGCTTTCGGAGAGGTGTCTCGGATGCGCCACCGCATGCTGTATCGCGCCCTTTGTGAATTCGTAGAATTCCACACGGTGAACTTTCTTGCCGTCCAGGGCGTGGCGGCCGTTGAGCAGCTCGTACAGATGCCAGGAGATGGCTTCTCCCTCACGGTCCGGGTCGGTGGCGAGGTACAGGGCGTCCGCGTTCTTCAGCTCCCTGGCGATGGCGTCGACGTGCTTCTTGTTCCTGTCGATGACCTCGTAGTTCATCTCGAAGTCATTGTCCGGGTCCACTGCGCCGCTCTTCGGAACCAGGTCGCGGACGTGTCCGTAGGAAGCCATGGCCTTGAAGTCCTTGCCCAGATACTTGGTGATCGTTCTGGCCTTGGCGGGGGATTCGACGACAATTAAGTTCTTTGACATGGTAATCGACGAGGGAACTCTTCCCGCGTTACCACTGCGGGTCAGGCGGTGTATGACGCGGGACGAATTTGACCGGACGCCGGCTCGCGGTGGTGAGTGCACCCGCCGCCGCGGCATGCCGCCGATACGGACGAAGCAGCGGGCGCCCGGGCTGACGGGGGCGATGTCGAACGGCAAACCGGGTTTTTCAAGGCCCGTTGGGGCTCAGTCATGGTTTTGGACTCTCAATGGCGCGCCGCGCAAAATGCCGGCTGCACTGGCACTGCAGCTTAATGAGTGTGCTGCTCGATGCCGTCGATGATGAGCTCTTCGGCCCAGGCCACGACCTCTTCATGGCCGGGCCGGTTGCACAGCACCATCATGATCACCCACTTGAGGTGCTCGGTGTCAATCTCGGCGGTTTCGAGCGCCATGATGCGGTCGATGACGAGCTCCCGTGCTTCAGGATCCAGTATGCCGGAATGCTCCAGTTTGAGCAGCAGCCCCCGCGCCTGCGCGTCGAATCGAAGCCGCTCCTCCGGAGAGAAATGCCTGATCGAGGTGGGCGCTCCACCGCGGACAGTCTCCGAAGGCGGGTCGCAGAGCTCGGACAGGTCCTCGAGCCAGTCAAAGGCCTTGTTGATCTCCCCGTCGGCGAATCCGGCCTGAGCCAGCTCGACGCTCAGTGTTTCCTGATCCGGTTGAAAATCCTGTCCTTCTATCATGTAATTTTCGAACAGGTACAGCAGCACATCGAGCATGTTTTCTTTCATCGGTACCTAACTTCCGGCGACCCTAACGTAAGTACCCCCGGGACACAATTCAACCCACCCGTCGAGCTCCAGCACCAACAGCATGGATGAAACCTCCCCGGACGTCAATCCGCTTCGACGCACCAGCTCGTCCGGCGTGCACGGCGCGTAGCCCATACAATCGAGGAACCGGGCGTGCCCGGCTTGCACGGCGCTTCCGGCCCGCGGCGCCTCGGCCACATGCCGGGAGTATTGACCGAGTTCCTGAAACACGTCCTCCAGCGACTCCACCAGCCGCGCACCGTTTTTGATCAAATCGTGACATCCCCTGGACTGCGGGGAGTGGATCGAGCCTGGAACGGCAAACACTTCCCGGTTCTGCTCGGCGGAGAAACGCGCCGTGATCAGGGACCCGCTCCTCAGGCCCGCTTCCACCACCAGCGTCCCGACGCTCATGCCGCTGATGATGCGGTTGCGCTGGGGAAAATTATGTCTGCGCGGCCGCACGCCGGTCGGGAACTCCGAGACGAGTGCCCCTCGTTCACGGATCGCGGCGGCCAGTTGCCGGTGTGCGTGGGGATACACGGTGTCCAGTCCATGCGCGCAAACCCCCACCGTGCTTCCCGTCTCCAGCGCGCCCCGGTGAGCGCAGCCGTCTATGCCGAGAGCGAGCCCGCTCACTATCGTGAACCCGAGATCGGCGAGACGGCGGGCGAAGGATGCAGAGATCTCCCGGCCCTGGGGCGTGGGGTTCCGGCTGCCCACGATCGACAGGCATGGCAGGCTCAAACATGACGGATCACCCTCCACGAAGAGCAGCAGCGGCGGGTCGGGTATTTGTCGCAGCAGCCATGGATAGCGCGGATCGCCGATCGGCAGCAGGAAGCGATCGGCGGACCCCTCGAGCCATCTGAGGTCCGCATGGATGGCCTCATCGGGGGCCGTGACGGAGGCATCGGCGACGGAGGCAATGAATTGCGTCAGCTCGCGCGGCTCCAGATCCATCAGATCCATGCGGGGACCCCGGGTGCGCAGGCGACGGTTCAATTCTCTGAGGCAGGGATTTCTCCCGCGAACCAGGCTCAACCACAATTCCAATTCGTTCCTGTCGTCCATGTCCCCGATCCGCATCCCTTTGTTTCCTTGGACGCGCGATCTTCGGCGCGCCATAGCAATGCCGTCTAAGAGTCTGTGGTGTCGTCCTTGCCGGAGCGCCCGGCGGCACGCGGCCGGCAGAGGAGGCTCTCCCCGCCGGGCTGCGTCAGGGGTTGGTGACCCGGTCGTCGATGTGGACGGCCCGCGTTGCCTCGAGCACCAGCGCGTAGCTCACCTTGTGGAAGACCCTGAACACCATCGCCAGACCGCTGTCCTGGGGCGGAATCGACACGGTTCCTCCGGTCACCACGTCTTTCTGGTCGGGCTCCTGGCGCTGGATGCGCAGGACGTCTCCGGGCTCCATCTGCTCGCGGGATCCGAGGGTCACGACGATGACCTGGTAAGGTCCCCCTTCGGCGACGGCGCCGTTGATATCGATGATATAGCCGTTCACCGGCCGGCTCGGCGCGTGCGGTTCGTAATAGGGTAGTGCGATGTTCGTGTTGGCCGGGACCATGCGGTCTCCCCGGCCGATTTCCTGCGTCGATTCCATCACCTCCATCTTGGCAGTCTTACCTTCCTGGAGGACGCGCGCCTCACCCAAATGGATGGCCTGGAGGCCGAGAAACTCGCCAGTGGCGGGATTGATCAACCGCTTGCCGGGCCGGAATATGCTGTACTCGCTCGAATCGCCGTCCACGCCGCGCGCGAAGAACACGCTGTACTTGCCGAGCAGTATCGCCCCTTCGTCGCCGGCCGCCACGTATCCGGCGTTGCGCAAACCGCCTTCCTCGATGACCAGCGGCGCCGACAGAAAGGGTTGGATCGCGTCGGGCGGAATCGTCGGTATGGCTTCCTTGCGGGGCACGACGCGCACCCGGGGCTCCAGCTTGGTGATCTTGCGCTCGTGCAACAGCTTGAGCTTGGGTTGCTGGCCGGACTCCGTGGACAGCACGAGCACGTCGCCCGGATAGATCAGGTGCGGGTTCTTGATTCCGGGGTTACGCTGCCATATCTGCGGCCAGCGCCACGGATTCTTCAGGAAACGGCGCGCGATCCCCCACAGGGTATCGCCCTTGTGCACCGTGTATCGCTCGGGGGGGTTGGCGGTGAGCTGCGCGTCGTCCGCCAGCGATGGGCTGGCGGTCAAGGCGAAGGCAAGCAACAGGGCTCCCACAGCCACCCACCTTGTTTTTTGTTCAAACGGGCCGGATATATCCACTTTGCATGAATACGGGTTGATGGGTTTTAGCCCCAGTCTAGCCGATCTGTAGCATATCGCCAACGAAAAACATTAGAATATTCAGTGAGTTTGCCAACAAGCGTAGAATATCCCTTAAGTTGCACCGTCCATCGGAAGTGTGCAGCGACTACCGGAACGGGTCTATGGCTCTACTAGACATTCTGGTCTATCCGGATCCACGGCTGAGGCGGGTGGCCGAAAAGGTGGAAGTCTTCGACGGCAGTCTCCACCGGCTGATCGACGACATGGCCGAGACCATGTACGAGGCCCCCGGCATCGGCCTGGCGGCGATACAGGTGAACGTGCCTCGGCGCGTTATCGTGATGGATCTCTCCGAGAGCAAGAACGAGCTCCGGGAGTTCGTCAACCCGCGCGTGATCGAGAAGGACGGCTGCCTGGAAAGCGAGGAAGGCTGCCTTTCCGTGCCGGACGTATACGCGCCCGTGACGCGGGCCGAGCGGATCGTGGTGGAAGCGCAGGACCGGCACGGTAAGCCATTCTCGTTGAACGCCGAGGGCCTGCTCGCCGTCTGCATCCAGCATGAGATCGACCACCTGGACGGCAAAGTATTCGTCGATTACCTGTCGCGCCTGAAGCGCGAGCGCATCAAGAAGCGACTGGTCAAGCACGGCCGGCGGGAGCCGCAGCGGGCCTCGGCGGCGGTGCTGTAAGCTTCCGGCTCCGCGAGCCATGCGCATCGTGTTCGCGGGGACCCCCGATTTCGCCGTCCCCACCCTGAAGGCGCTGGCGGGCGCCGGACACGCCATCGAGGCGGTCCTCACCCAACCGGATCGTCCGGCCGGCCGCGGCCGGCACGTCGCTGCCGGGCCGGTCAAGCGTACCGCCCGTGAGCTCGGTCTGGATGTCTTTCAACCGAAAAATCTCAAGAGCTCCTCCGTCCTGGCGGATATCCGGGTATTGCAGCCTCAGGTGATCGTGGTGGTGGCCTATGGCCTGTTGCTCACCCGGGAGGTGCTCGAGCTCCCGGACTACGGCTGCATCAACGTTCACGCCTCCTTGTTGCCGCGGTGGCGCGGCGCCGCCCCGATTCAGCGCGCCATCGAGGCTGGTGACGCGCAGACCGGCGTCACCGTCATGCGGATGGACGAAGGGCTCGATACGGGTCCGGTTCTGGCCCGGTGCAGCACGCCGATCGGTCCCCGGGAGACGGCCGGCACTCTGCACGACCGTCTGGCCGGGCTCGGGGCGACGCTACTGGTCGAAACGCTGGTCCGCGTGGAAGCCGGGGCCGTCGAGGCCGTGCCCCAGGACGAGAGCAGCGCCACCTATGCGCACAAGCTGGGTCCTTCGGATGTCCAGCCCGACTGGCGGCGCCGAGCCGTCGAGATCGAGCGGCAGGTGCGGGCGATGAACCCCTGGCCCGTCGTCCGGGCCAGGTACAAGGGGCAGGTCATACGATTCTGGGAGGCCGAGGCCCTTGCCGGCGGCTCCGGGCTTCCCGGGGAGATCATTGGCACCGGCCGCACTGGTGTCGACGTCGCCTGCGGGGAGGGCCGGCTGCGCATTACCATGCTGCAGCGGGAGGGCGGCAAACGCCTTGCCGCGGCCGATTTCCTCAACGGCTGCCCCCTCGAAAGCGGGGAGAGATTCGATTCCGCCGCCGCTTGACGGAGTGGCGGCACGCGCCGCAGCCGCCGGGGTCGTCCTCGACGTGGCGTACCGAGGCGTGTCGCTGGATGCCCTGCTTGCCGACCGCGCCGCCCTTCTGAACGGCGAAGACCGGGGGCTTTTCCTCGAGCTGTCCTACGGTGCCCTGCGCTGGTTCTGGCGCTGCAAAGGCGTCATGGACCGGCTGGTCGACCGGCCCCTGCGGCGGCGAGACCAGGTAATCGAGGCCCTGATGATCGTGGGGGTGTATCAGCTCGATCAAATGCGCCTTCCGCCACACGCGGCGATCCATACCACGGTGGAATCCTGCGCCGCCCTGGGTCGCGCCGGTTTCAGGGGTCTGGTGAACGGGGTGCTGCGCAATTTCCAGCGGCGCCGGGACGAGCTGCTCGACGCGCTGCTTCCGCACGCGCGCGACGCTCATCCCGAGTGGTTGTGGCGGGTCATAGGCGAGCAGTGGCCGCGGGAGGCGCAGGCCGTCATCGAGGCGAACAACGACCGGCCTCCGATGATGCTGCGCGTCAATGTTCGGCACGGTTCGGCGGCGCGCTACGTTGAGGAGCTTCGAGCACAGGGCATCGAGGGCCGGGCGGTCGAAGGCGTGCCCAGCGCCGTCATCCTCTCGAGACCCGTGAACGTGGACCGTCTGCCGGGCTTCTCTCGAGGCCGGGTGTCGGTGCAGGACGTCTCCGCCCAGCTCCTGGCCGGGCTGATCTCGCCGTGCCCTGGCCACAGGGTTCTGGACGCCTGCGCAGCGCCGGGCGGGAAGTTGACTCATATCCTGGAGCTCTTTCCGGACCTGGAGGCGCAGGCGATCGAGGTGGACTCGAAGCGTGCGCTGCGTATCGATGAGAACCTCGAGCGCCTGGGGCTCTCGGCGAAGGTCCGCACGGCCGACGCATCGGAGCTGGATCGGTGGTGGGACGGCAGACCCTTCGACCTGGTGGTGCTGGATGTTCCCTGCAGCGGCAGCGGGGTGATCCGGCGCCATCCCGACATCAAGGTGCTGCGCCGGGCGTCCGATGTCGATGGTTTCGCGGCGACGCAGCGCCATCTCCTCGACCGGCTCTGGACAACGGTGAAACCCGGTGGGCGTATGATATATGTCACCTGCTCCATACTGGCAAGGGAGAACCAGGACCAGGTAGACGACTTCCTGAAACGGACGCCGGATTGCGACGAAGAACCCGTTCGCCTGCCTTTCGGGATGGCGTTGGCGAGAGGTTGGCAGATTCTCCCGGAGCGTGGAGGGGGCGACGGGTTTTACTACGCCTCCCTGGCGAGGAGGGCCCGCGGGGAGCGAACATCATCGGCCACAGATTAGAGAGTCGAGCCGACGCGGCGATATACTGACGCAATGGCACGTATCACCGGCATATCGATAGTCCTGTGGCTGTTGCTCTGCGGCACGGCCGAGGCCCAGTTCGTGGTCGACCATGTCGAAGCCAGGCAGGTGGGACACAGTGTCCGGGTCAAGGTGAACCTGGATCTGAGCTTGACGGATGCCGCCGACCAGGCGTTGTCGCACGGCGTGCCGTTGATCGTCGTCAACGAGATCGAGCTTCTCAGAAGGGGCTGGTTGTGGGATCACGTGGCGCAGCGGATCAGCGAAAGGCACCGCCTGCGCTACTACGCCCTCTCCGGGCAGTACGTGCTGGACAGCGGTGCGGACTCGCTGAACGCATTTCGGACGGTCAGCGACGCGCTGAAGACCATCAGCTCGGCCACGGCCAGCTTCGAGCTCCCGGGCAAGCCTCCCGACAAGGCACAACGCGATCCCCCGGGCAGGAGCGGCGGCTATGACGGCGAGTATGTGGTCGCCGTGAGGAGCCGCATCGACATCAACGCCCTGCCCGCGCCCCTGCGTCCCACGGCCCTGTTCTCCCCGCAGTGGCAGATTTCCAGCGACTGGACCCAATGGCCCATAAGCGAGTCATCGACAAACTGATCGGTCCGATACCGGCGTTGATCCTTTCGATCATCGTCGTGGCGGCGCTGCTGATGCTCACGGCGGTGGCTCTCGGCACGGACGTCACCGCCGAGTCCTATCTCGCCCTGCTCGGCGTGAACGTCCTCGGAATCTGCGTCCTGCTGGCGCTGGTGGGTGGCAACCTGTGGCGCCTGCGGCGGCAGTGGCGGGGCAAGGTGCTGGGCTCCCGGCTGACCCTGAGGATGATCGGCCTGTTCGTGCTTCTGGTCCTGATTCCGCTTTCCGTCGTGTACTACGTCTCCACGCAGTTCCTGAGCAAGGGCATCGATAGCTGGTTCGACGTGCGCGTCGACCGTGCCGTTCACGATTCCCTGCTGCTCGGCCGAACCACCCTGGAGACGATCAAGCAGGACGCTGTGGACAATCTTTCGCAGGCGGCGTCGCGTTTGGTCGGGGTCGACGGGGAGCTGCCGCTGGTGACCCTGCTCGACGAGATCCGGGAGGACGGCGACTATTCCGAGCTGATCCTGCTGTCCCAGGACGGCAGGATCATCGCTTCCAGCCAGCAGGAAGCCGGCAGACTGATTCCCGACACGCCGAACGAGGACGTGCTGAACGAAGTGCGGTCGGGCAACCGCTACGTGAACCTGGAGCCGTTGGCGGGCGGATCCCAGCAGCTCAGAATCGCCGTACCGGTCTTGAGCACCCGCATCAGCCAGCCTCCGCGGATACTGCAGGGGCTGAAGCTGGTTCCGCTCAGGTACTCGCGCCTCGCCGACAGCATAGAGAACGCATCCGCCCGCTACCGGCAGATGGTATTCTCCCGCGGACCGCTCAAGTTCAGCCTGATTCTCACCTTGTCGGTGGTCACCCTGGCGGCGACCATGCTGGCGGTGTGGGCCGCCGTCTATGTATCGCGACGCATGCTGGCGCCGCTCAGGGATCTTGCCGAGGGAACCCAGGCTGTCGCTGCGGGCGACTATCGCAAGAAGCTTCCGGTCACCAGCAGTGACGAGCTGGGCGTTCTCGTCGAGTCGTTCAACAACATGACCCGGGAGATCCACCTGGCGCAGACCTCCGTCAAGCGGCACCAACAGGAGACCGAACGCCAGCGGACTTACCTGGAGGTGATCCTGGGTCACCTGTCGTCCGGTGTGCTGTCCTTCGACTACCGGAATCGCCTGCTCACCTATAACGCCGCGGTCACCCAGATCCTGCACAGGGATTTCACCGAGCTTCGCAAGCAGACCCCGGATGAAATCGCGCAGAGCGCGCCCGAGCTCGAGCCTCTGTTCGGCTTCATCCGCGACGCCATCGAGCGGGGAGAGGCGGATTGGTACGCGGAGGTCACCGTTTTCGGCGACGGCGGCCGCCAGGTCCTGATGGCGCGCGGCACCCGTATCAGCCCGGTGCAGAAGAGCGGCGGCGGTTACGTGGTGGTGTTCGACGACGTCACCGAGCTGATCCAGGCGCAGAGAGACGCGGCCTGGCGGGAGGTCGCGAGACGGCTCGCCCACGAGATCAAGAACCCCTTGACACCCATACAGCTCTCGGCGGAGCGGATCCGCACCAAGTACCTGAAGAAGGTCGCCCCGGCAGACCGCGACGCCCTGGACCGGGCGACCCGAACCATCGCCCAGCAGGTCGAGTCCATGAAGGGGATGGTGAACGCATTCTCGAGCTACGCCCAGCCCTCCGAGCAGAAGTTCGAGCCGCTGGCTCTCAATCAGCTCGTCAGGGACGTGGCCGAGCTGTTCGTAAACGAGGAGCAGCCGTCCCTGATCCACTTCGACCTGGAGCCGGATCTGCCCGAGATCGCCGCCGACCCGGGACGCCTGCGCCAGGTGCTGAACAACCTCATCATCAACGCCAAGGACGCGACGGCAGGCACGGCGAGGCCCGAGATAAGCATTCGAACGCGATACGTCAACGAGAACGGTCACGGCTGCATCGAGCTGAAGATATCCGACAATGGGCACGGCTTCACCGAGAACGACCGCAACCGTTTGTTCGAGCCTTACGTGACCACCAAGGACGAGAAGGGCACCGGCCTCGGCCTCGCCATTGTCAAGCGCATCGTCGAGGAGCATGGGGGCCTGGTTCGCCTCGACAACGGTCCCAGGGGCAAGGGCGCGGTGGTGACGATCACCCTGCCGGTGGGCGAGCCTGCGGTGAACACGGATCTCAAGCTTCGCCGCGTCCAGCAGCGCTTCCTGAGCGAGAGCACGGGATGAGCAAGGAGCGGATCCTGGTCATTGACGACGAGCCGGATATCCGGGATATCGTCCGCGATATTCTCGAGGACGAAGGCTACTCAGCCGTCGTCGCGGAGAATGGTGACAACGGCCGCGAGCTCAAGCGGACGGGGAGCTTCGATCTCGTGCTGCTGGATATCTGGATGCCGGGGACGGACGGCATCTCCCTGCTCAAGGAATGGGCGACCGGCGGTGTCCCCGACATTCCCGTGGTGATGATCTCAGGCCACGGCAACGTCGAGACCGCCGTGGAGGCGATTCGGTACGGCGCCTACGACTTTCTCGAGAAGCCGCTGTCGACGGCGAAGCTCCTGGTCACCGTCAAGCGGGCCCTGCAGGATTCGAGTCTTCGAAGGGAGAACCTGGAGCTCAAAGGCCGATTGGCCCTGTCCTCCGAGCTGATCGGCAGGAGCGCGCAGATGTCGCAGTTGCGCGAGCGCATTGACAGGGTCGCCAAGACCGACAGTTGGGTGCTGATCACCGGCGAGCCGGGCAGCGGCAAGGGCGTCGTGGCGCGGGTCCTGCACCAGAAGAGCCCCCGCCGCGACCGGCCGTTCATCGAGCTCAGCCTCGGAGCCACGCCCGCCGCCAGTGTTTCACACCAGCTTTTCGGCAGCGAGATCGACGACATGATTCAGCGGGGTACGCTGGAGGAGGCGAACGGCGGCACTTTGGTGCTGGACGAGATCGCCGACATCGATCTGGAGGTGCAGGGCAAGCTGGTCAGTGCCATCGAGGAGCGCCGCTTTCTAAGGGTCGGCGGACGTACGCCGATCGACTTCGATGTCCGGATCATTGCCACCAGCAACCAGGACCTCCTCGCCATGGTGAAGGAAGGGCGCTTCCGGGAGGATCTCTACTACCGCCTGAACGTGGTGCCCATCGAGGTCCCCGCCCTGCGCCGGCACGTCGAGGACGTGCCGGCGCTGATCGACTACTACGTCAAGTGGCTGGTGGAGCGGGACGACCTGCCCTACCGCAGGTTCACGACCGGGGCCGTCAACGTGCTGCGAAACTACAACTGGCCCGGCAACGTGCGCGAGCTCAAGAACCTGGTGCAGAGGCTCCTGATACTCAACCGGAGCGAGGACATCACCGCGGAGGAGGCCAGTATCGCGATCGGAGGCTCCATCATCGAAAGGGAGCTTACCTATTCGAGCTCGGTGTTCGAGCTGCCCCTGAAGGAGGCCCGGGATCAGTTCGAACGCGCCTACCTGAATTACCACCTTGGCCTGGTAAAAGGCAACGTGAGCGATCTGGCGCAGGTCATCGGCATGGAGCGAACCCATCTGTACCGCAAGCTTAAGAATCTGGGTATAGATCCTAAGCAGGCGAAGCAGGCATAGCGCGCGCGCCACGCGCGGTGTCGGGATAGAATTCCGGCGACACCACCCGTGGGGCCACCATAAGAGAAAGAACAGGTGAAGATCATCATCCTAGGCGCGGGCCAGGTCGGTGCATCGATGGCGGATATCCTCGCCTCGGAGGCCAATGACGTCACCCTGGTCGACATCAACGCCGGCCATCTGAGAATGCTGCAGGACCGCCTCGACATACGTACCGTGGTCGGGAACGCCTCGTTCCCCATGGTGCTGGAGCAGGCCGGCGCCCAGGACGCCGATCTCCTGCTGGCGGTCACCAACAGCGACGAGATCAACATGGTGGCCTGCACCGTTGCCGGCTCGCGCTTTCATGTTCCGACGAAGATCGCCCGCATTCGCAGCACCGAATATCTGCAATGCAAGGAGATGTTCGGTGCGAACGCCATCCCCGTGGACGTGCTCATCAGTCCCGAGCAGGTCATCACCGATCACATCTCGCGACTCATCGAATATCCGAGCGCCCTGCAGGTGCTGGGATTCGCCGGCGGACGGATACAGCTCGTGAGCGTGCGCGCCTTTGATGGCGGGCCGCTGGTGGGGCATCCGCTGCGGGAGCTGCGCGAGCACATGCCCAAGGTCGACACCAAGGTCGCGGCGGTTTACCGCGGCGACGAGGTGGTGACACCGGTGGCGGAGACCGTGATTCAGCCCGGGGACGAGGTCTTCTTCGTGGCCGCGCGGCGCCATATCGGCTCGGTCATGGGAGAGCTGCGCCGACTGGAAAAATCCGTGCGCCGGGTGATGCTGGCGGGCGGCGGCAACATCGGCTTCCGTCTTGCCAGGGAGCTCGAAAGGAAGCAGTACAACGTGAAGCTCATCGAGCGCGACCGTCTGCGCTCCGAGCAGATTGCGGACGGGCTCGACAGCACCGTGGTGCTCCACGGCGACGCCGCGGACGAGGATATGCTCCTCGAGGAGAACATTCAGACCATGGATGTGTTCTGCGCCGTCACCAACAACGACGAGGCGAATATTCTGTCGGCGATGCTCGCCAAGCGGCTCGGCGCCCGGCGGGTCATGGCGCTGATCAATCGCTCGGTCTATGTCCAATTGTTCGAGCGCGGCGAGATCGACCTCGTGATCTCGCCGAGAACGGTGACGGTGGGCGGCATACTGGCGCACATCCGGCGCGGCGACATCGTCGCCGTGCATTCCCTGCGCGGCGGGCGTGCCGAGGCCATCGAGGCCATCGCCCACGGCGACGAGAGGTCCTCGCGGGTGGTGGGAAGCCGCGTGCGCGATCTGCCGCTGCCCCCGGGGACGGGAATCGGCGCGATCCTGCGCGGCGACCAGGTCCTGATCGCCCACAAGGACACGGTGATCGAGTCGGACGACCACGTCATCCTGTTCGTGGTGGACAAGAAGCATATCGCCGAGGTGGAACGCCTGTTCCAGGTGGACGTGACCTTCGTGTAGGCCGGGCTTCAGCCCGACGAATGTGTGGTGCGCTCCAAACACCGCTGGCGGTGTTCATGCCGACCTGCATTCCCCGGTCCAGGAGACTCGTGCCGGTGTGTTTCCCCGGCCATGCCGTCAGCGACCTGCGTCGCGCGCCCGCTCAGGCTTCTCCAAACAGATGGCTCACCAGGCCCGGATCCGACGCGCGAAGCGCGGCCACGTCCGCGGGAGTGTCGATATCGTTGAGCTGCTGCAGGACGATCAGTTTCAAACCGGCGCCCGCGGCTCGCTGCAACGTGGTGTCGAATACCTCGGCGCCGCCCCAGTCTATTCGCTCGAAGCACTCGGGATGGGGCGGATGGACAGCGATGAGATAGTAACCGCCGTCGGCGCTCGGGCCGATGACGGACCTGCCCTGGGCAACGAAGGCGTGGGCCGTGCGATAGGTCTCCGGCGGGCAATCGGGCACGTCGCATCCCATGACCGCCGCCGCCGCCCCACGCCGGTAGGCGTCGTTCACGGCGTTGAACATGCGCTCGCCGAGGTCGTTGCCGGACTGCGGGGATGCGCGGATCCCGTAGCGGTCTCGAATCCTGTCGAAGCAGGGGTGGGAGGCGTCCGGCCACACCAGCAGGCGCAGCGGACCGGGCCAGGCTTCGATTCCGCGCCGCACGGCATGCTCGATGAGTGCCTCGGCGAATTCCGCCGCGCCGTCGCTGCCGAGCTCGGGGATCAGTCTGGTCTTGACCTGGCCCGCCACGGGGGTTTTGGCAAACAATATCAGCTCGGCTTTCATCGCAACTTCGCGTAATAGCGTGCGGCCAGCGCCGACGCGGGAACGCCCCGCCAATATAACCACCGCAGCCACCACATCCAAGTGATGGTCGCGAGCGTGCCCTGCGCCAGCCAGCGCCGCGAGGACGTGGTCACCGGCGCACGGATGCGCAGCGGCGGTGAGCGGCGCTTGAGGCGGCGGGACAGGTCGATGTCCTCCATTAGCGCCACCGGGGCGAAGCCGCCGATATCCAGGAACTCGTCGCGGTAGACGAAGATCGCCTGGTCGCCGGTGCAGATGGACGTCCAGGCCGAGCGCAGGTTCATGGCTCGGGCGACCAGCTTCAGGAGGGTTCCTGCGCGGTCGAAGCGCACGTCGAAGCGGCCCCAGCGGCAGGCCCGGTGCCGGCGAAGCCCGTCGGTCACGAGCTCGAGCGCCCGCCGGGGCAGCCGTGAATCCGCGTGCAGGAACAGCAAAAGCCTTCCGGTAGCGCTCAGGGCGCCGCTGTTCATCTGTGAGGCGCGGCCGGTTCGGGCCTGCCGACAGTCGAGGGCCGGTGTCTTGAGCTTCTGGAGCCGCTGCCAGGTGCCGTCGCTGCTGCCGCCGTCCACCACGACGATCTCATGGGCATCCAGGGAGGACAGGTGGCGGACGAGATCGGCTACCAGGTCCACTTCGTTGTAAATCGGAACGATGACAGACGTTCGCAGTCCGCCGGGTACCGAGACCTGGTCACGCCGGTGTCGGGATAAATTCCGACCTGCAGCCCCGCCCACTGTGGGTCGGAATTCATTCCGACGCATGTGTGCGTGCCCCGGACACCGCTGTCCGAACTACTTCCTCCGCAGCCCGGCGATCCGCATGCGCAGTGCATTGAGCTTGATGAAGCCCCCGGCGTCGGCCTGGTCATAGGCGCCGGCATCGTCCTCGAAGGTGGCGAAGGATTGATCGAACAGGGAGTCGGACTCGGAGCGACGCCCGGTGACCATGATGCCGCCCTTGTAGAGCTTCAGGCGCACCTCGCCGTTCACCGTCTTCTGGGTGTCGTCAATCAGTGTCTGCAGCGCCAGGCGTTCGGGGCTCCACCAGTAGCCGTTGTAGATCAAACTGGCGTAGCGCGGCATGAGCTCGTCCTTGAGGTGGGCGACCTCGCGGTCCAGGGTGATGGACTCCATGGCGCGGTGGGCCTTGAGCAGCAGGGTTCCGCCCGGCGTCTCGTAGCAGCCGCGGGACTTCATGCCGACGTACCGGTTCTCGACGATATCGAGCCGCCCGATGCCGTGCCGTGCCGCCGCTTCGTTCAAGGCCGTCAACAGCGCCGCGGCTCCCATCGGTGTACCGTTGATCGCGGCCGCATCGCCGCGGCTGAAACCGATCTCTATGGATTCGGGCTTGTCCGGGGCCGCCTCCGGATCGACGGTCCGGCGCCACATGTCGGCGGGCGGCTCGACCCACGGGTCCTCGAGCTCCCCGCCTTCGTAGGAGATGTGGAGGAGGTTGGCGTCCATGGAGTAATGGGAGCTTCCGTCGGCCCGGGCCTCCACGGGTATGCCGTGGGCCTTCGCGTATTCCATGAGCGTCCGGCGGGAGTTGAGGTCCCACTCGCGCCATGGCGCGATGATCCGGATGCCGGGATTCAAGGCATAGGCGCTGAGCTCGAAGCGGACCTGATCATTGCCCTTGCCGGTCGCTCCGTGGGCGATGGCGTCGGCGCCGGTCTCCCTGGCGATCTCCACCAGGCGCTTGGCGATCAAGGGCCGGGCGATGGAAGTCCCGAGCAGGTACTCGCCTTCATAGATCGTATCGGCCCGGAACATCGGGAAGACGAAGTCCCGGACGAACTCCTCCTTGAGATCCTCGACATAGGTTTCGCGGATGCCCAGCAGGCGCGCCTTCTCGCGGGCGGGCTCGACCTCTTCTCCCTGACCGATGTCGGCCGTGAAGGTGACCACCTCGCAGCGATAGGTCTCCTGGAGCCACTTCAGAATAATGGAAGTGTCGAGCCCGCCGGAGTACGCCAGTACGACTTTGCTGACCATTTGAATCCGCACAGGATATCTGGGGCGCGCTATCTTCAGTGCTATACCGCCGCAGGTCAAGCGGGCCGCCCACTCTTGAATTATCCGGGGTGGTGTCATACGCTAGGCCGCAATGGCCGGACGCGCGAAATGTCGTGTATCCGGATGGCCACCACAAAGATTGGAGTGGAACCGACGCCCGAAGCGGGCGTTTTTGTTTTTGTGGACGTTGAAACGACTCATCTGATGCCGACCTACGGCCGCCTTCCCGTCTGTTTCAGCCGGGGTGAAGGGGTGCGCCTGTGGGATACGGACGGGACGTCATACCTCGATGCCCTAGGGGGTATTGCCGTCTGCGTTCTGGGTCATGCACACCCGGAGCTGGCGGAGGTGATCTCGGACCAGGCCCGGCGGCTGATCCACACCTCCAATCTGTATCGTATCGAGGAACAGGAACGCCTGGGTGACCGCCTTTGCGGCATCGCCGGCATGGAGCAGGCATTCTTCGGCAACTCCGGGGCCGAGGCCAACGAGGCGGCCATCAAGCTGGCACGGCGCTACGGCCACGAGCGGGGCATCGAGAACCCGTCGGTGATCGTTACCGAGGGCGCGTTCCACGGCCGCACCATGGCGACCCTGACCGCCACCGGAAACCGCAAGGTGCAGGCGGGGTTCGAGCCGCTGGTTCCGGGATTCCGGCGGGTGCCCTTCGACGACCTGGAAGCCGTGGCCCAGGTCGCCGCGCACGACAACAGTGTCGTGGCGGTTCTGGTGGAGCCCATCCAGGGAGAAGGGGGCATCCGGGTGCCGGCGCCGGATTACCTGCCGGGCCTGCGGCGGATCTGCGACGACAACGGCTGGCTGCTGATGCTGGACGAGATCCAGACCGGCATGGGACGCACCGGGCGCTGGTTCGCCTGCCAGCGCCAGAACGTGCAGCCCGACGTCATGACCGTCGCGAAGGCGCTGGGCAACGGCGTCCCCATCGGAGCCTGCCTGGTGCGGGGACCGGCCGTCGGCGTGCTCAGCGCCGGCACCCACGGTTCCACCTTCGGCGGCAACCCCTTCGCCTGTCGCGTCGCCCTCGCCGTGATCGACATACTGGAGCGGATCGAGGCGCCCGCCCGGGCGGAACGCCAGGGCGCGAGGATATTGAGCGGCCTCGACGCACGCCTCGGCGATCATCCGGACATCCGCTCCATACGCGGGCACGGAATGATGCTGGGGGTGGAGATGACCAAACCCTGCAAGGAGCTCATGGGGCTTGCGCTCGGGGAGCACCTGCTCATCAACGTCACCGCCGACAACGTCATCCGGATGCTTCCGGCTTTGATCTACCGGAACGAGGATTCGGATGAGCTGGTGGAATCCCTGGTCAGGACCGTCGATCGGTTCCGTGGCGGCTGAGGTGGGCGCCAGTGTACCCCGTCACTTCCTGACGCTGCGGGATCTCGAGCCGACCGAGCTGGAGCACCTGATCGTGCGGGCCATCGAGCTCAAGAAGGAGCTCAAGAGCGGCGGCCGCTACGAGCCGCTTCGCAACCGCACGCTGGCCATGATCTTCGACAAGTCGTCGACCCGCACTCGCCTCTCCTTCGAGGCTGCCATGACACAGTTCGGGGGCAACGCCGTCTACTTGTCTCCAGGCACCACACAGCTCGGCCGCGGTGAGCTGGTCGAGGATACCGCGCGCGTGATGTCCAGGATGGTGGATGCGGTAGTGATACGCACCGTCAGCCATGAGATGGTGAGTACCTTCGCCGCGCACAGCGATATTCCGGTGATCAACGGGCTCACCGACGACTTTCATCCCTGCCAGCTCCTGGCGGACGTGCAAACCTATGTGGAGCATCGAGGGTCGATGAGGGGGCGGTCGGTCGCCTGGGTCGGCGACGGCAACAACGTGTGCAACTCCTGGATCAACGCCGCCTGGGCGTTCGGATTCCACCTCGGTATCGCCACGCCTGCGGATTACCGTCCCGGCGCCGACATCATGAAGCGCGCCGGCGACGCGGTCGCCTGGAACGAGGATCCGGCGGTGGTTACCCGCGGCGCCGACCTGATCGTCACGGACACCTGGGCCAGCATGGGCCAGGAAGACGAGAAGGAGAGCCGCCTCCGGGCCTTCAAGGGATATCGTGTGGATCAAGGCATCATGGACCTGGCCGCCCCGGAGGCCCTGTTCATGCATTGCCTGCCCGCTTACCGCGGCTGCGAAGTCACGGCCGAGGTCCTGGAAGGCCCGCAAAGCGTAGTCTGGGATCAGGCGGAGAACCGCCTCCACGCCCAGAAGGCGCTGCTGGAATTCCTGCTGGTCAGGTAGGAGCGTCTGCGAGTAGTTTGTGCGCCGCGGTGGCGTCCCCCGCGGGGGCGGCTCCTGCAAGGTCGGACCCCCGGACACCGCGAGCCGGCCGCGCTGTGTGCTCGCCCTGCCTGTGGGAGGTCGCCGCGCCTGGACCCGCGCCGTGCCAACGGAGTATCGTGGGCGCCGCGAGCCGCGGTCCATCAGTACGGTGAGTCGAAGTCAAGCCATCAGCTACCTGTGCGCCATAACCCTGTGCCTGGGTCCGCCGTCGTCGGCATGGTGCGACGCGGAGTACGCCGCCGGAGCCGCGGCGGGCACGCGGACCGGATCACCGGTGCCGACCCGGGTCGCCCCGGAGGTTCGACGACACGCCCAGGACGAGGACCAGGACGATAGCCGGAAATCCGGTCAGGACCAGGATGGCGCACCGGCTGGGTCCGATTCCCCCTCACCCGCGGCCGCCGCCGCTTTGTCCCGCGGGCGCCGGGAGAAGGGTGAAGGTCACCTGGCGCTGGCCGAAGAGCAGTTCCAGAAGGCCCTGGCGTCCGCCAGCCGCGGCAGCAAGGTCTACAAGGCGGCTCTGGAAGAGCTTACCTACCAGCTCCCTCTCATGCGGGTACAGCGCTATGTCCTGGCCGGAGCGCGTCAGAAAGCCGGGCGACTGCTCGAAGAGCTGCTCCAGGAGCACCAGTCCGATGAAAAAAAGAGCCGCCACCTCGTGGAGCTGATTGCCCGTCTGCGCAAGGGCGGTGAGGCTCAGGACGGCGTCTACAGTCAGCCGGGGAGCGGGCATCGGACAATCAGCGTGGTGGAGCGGACCCTGAACCGCTTCTACAGGAAGCACGGTCGCTATCCCCGCGACTACGACGAGCTCAACCAGATACTGCCGCCCGACCGCTATCCCCTGACCGACTACGACATCGTGCACTACGTCGAGCAAGGCCATGCCTACGGTTTGACGCTCCGCAGCAAGAGCGATCCCGACAATATCCTGACCGTGCAGGATACGGGGCTCGTTCAGTGATGAGTGCCGTTTGGAGGCCGAGCAGCACCGCCCGTCGGTTTCCACCGGAAGCCTGGGCCTGCAGGTTGTATCTTTTCCAGGTGAAATTACCGATATTTCGCACGCGTGATTCCAAATCTATATAAGACGATCGCGTCCGCCATCAGAAACAAGCGGCGGATCGTGATCCGGTACAACGGGCGCTCGCTGTCCCGCGTGGTCGAGCCGCACGCCTTGTTCAAGTCCGAGGATGGAGATGTGAGTCTTCTCGGCTACCAGGTCCGTGGCTACCACTCGTCGAAACGCAACGGCAGCTTCTGGCGGCCGTTCCAGCTCAAGAAGATCGACAACATTCATGTCAGCCAGGAGCTGTTCGAAGCCCGCCTGAGTCAGGGATATGCGGCGGTCGCCCGCACCCTCAAGGGCGAAGTGCTGTCGGCCCTGGAATGCGAGCCGGATGATTACAGGTTCTTCGACGCCCGACTTTACGGGCCTCCGGTGCCGGCCTATCTGGCGCCGACCCCCACGCTGATGCTGCGGCTGGCCCGGGAGGCGAGCGCTCAAAGCGGTGGTCGATAAGGGCGGGGTCGCCCGGAGGGCGCGGTCCGGCGACGATTCATGAAGCAAGTTCGGGCGGAGGAAGCCGCCCGTTATTTTGCTGACCCAAACTAGAAAGGCCCCTGATCGGGGCCTTTCTAGCGTTCGGGACCAACGGTTCTCGAGCCGCGCCCGCGACCCGCGCCGCGGGCGCCGCCGCGAAGATCATGCGGCGAGCCGGTCACGCATCTTCTCCATGGCGCGTTTCTCGATCTGGCGGATCCGTTCCGCGGAGACGTTGTATTCCGCCGCCAGCTCGTGGAGCGTGGGCTTCTCATCCTCGTTCAGCCAGCGCCGCTGGACGATGTCCCGGCTGCGCTCGTCAAGGGCACTGATCGCTTCCCGTATGCGCTCGCTCTGCTCCGCGGCACTGTCGGCGTTGCCGGCCACCACCTCCGGGTTGTAACGCATGTCCGGCAGATAACCGGCGGGATTGATCATGTCGTCCTCGCCGTCGGTGTCCGGACCATCGAACGCAATGTCGCGGCCGCTCATGCGGGACTCCATTTCACGCACCGTCTTGGCCGGGACGTCGAGATCCTCCGAGATGGCGTCGATCTCTTCGTCATTCAGCCAGGCCAGGCGGCTCTTGGCCCTGCGCAGGTTGAAGAACAGCTTGCGCTGCGCCTTCGTGGTGGCCACCTTGACGATTCGCCAGTTGCGAAGGACGTAATCGTATATTTCCGCCCGGATCCAGTGGACCGCGAAGGATACGAGGCGCACGCCCCGGGACGGGTCGAAATTCTTCACCGCTTTCATCAACCCGATATTTCCCTCCTGGATCAGGTCGGTCAGTGGCAATCCATAGCCCGTGAACCCGCGCGCCACCTTCACGACGTGGCGAAGATGCGATACCACCAACTGCCGGGCGGCATCGAGATCCTCCTCGTCATGATAGCGGACGGCCAGCGCGTGCTCTTCCTCCGCGCTGAGGACCGGGGCGGCGTTAACCGCCTGCAGATACCCGGCCAAGCCCCCGGCTGTGGGACTTTCCACCGTGATCGGCAATGAACTCATCAATCGTCTCTCCTGTAGCTTGCTATAGCTAAGTTTAGCACTCTTATACTGAGAGTGCTAAGTTCGGAAAAAGTTCCCAGGTATTTCAAGGCTTTAGCGCCACGGCCGACTCTGGTCGCCGTCCCGAAACCGGGTTCTCGAATACCTTGCCCCGGCTCCCTAGCGGGGCTCGATGTCCTTCAGGTGCCGCCCCACCGACCACCGGGATGCGCACCAACCCAGCCCGCTCCCGAGCAGAAACAGCACGGCCGCCGTCGACCAGCGCAGGCCGAGAAGCCGGTAGCCGCTGCCGTACTCGCCGATGAGTCCGGTGATGGGCTCCCTCAGGGCCTCGACGCATACCGTCACCAGCACGACGGCGGTCACGGCGCCCAGCGCCCCCTGGACGAATCCCTGATACAGAAAAGGACGTCGAATGAAGCGGTCCGTTCCGCCGATCAGCTTGATGACCTCGATCTCGTGTGAGCGGCTCAGTATGGCCAGGCGCACCGTATTGCTGATGATGACCACCACGGCCAGCCCCAGCAAAATGGCCAGGACCCATACCAGTCGGTGTCCGATCCGAACCATCGCGCTGAGGCGCTTGAGCCAGAGTACGTCGGAACGCACACTGTCCACCCCGGGCAGCTTTGCCGCCTGATCGATGAACCGCTGCACCGAGTCGACCGTGCTGCGGGCGGGATCGAGGGAAACCACCACCGTCCACGGCAGGGGATTGCTCTCGAGCAGATCGGAAGCCTGAGCGAACCCCGAGTACTTCTTGAATTCCGCGAGCCCCTGATCCGGCGAGATTGCATCGATCCTGGCCACCTCCTGGAATGACCGCAGGGCTTGCTCAACGGTCTCCGGGGAGTGAACGTCCCGCGACAGGAACAGGTTGACCTTCGCCTGGTTGTCCCAGCCACCACTGAGCTGGGCGATGTTCTGCATGACGACATACAGCAATGCAGGCAGGGACAAGGTGACGCCGATGGCGGCCACGGTCAGAATCACGGCGCCCGGCGACCTGGCGAGCAGGGCGACGCTGTTCGCGAACACATGGAGATTGTTTCGAAAGTAGCTAATCAAGGCCCATGCCCGCCGGCCTGTCCAGGAGACGGCCTTCGTCCAGGCAGAGCGCCGGTTTGTCGAGGCGCTCGATGTGGCGCAGCTCGTGGGTGGCCACGAGCACCGTGGTGCCTACCTGGTTGAACATGTGGAAGATGTCCATGATGTCGTCCGACATGTCGGCGTCCACGTTGCCCGTGGGTTCGTCGGCGAGCAGTATCGACGGGCGATTGACCACCGCCCGGGCGATGCCGACGCGCTGCTGCTCACCGCCGGACAGCATCGGCGGGTACAGGGCCTCCTTGCCGAGGAGATCCACCTTGTCCAGTGCCGCACGCACCCGCCGCGGAATATCACGGGGGTTGAATCCCGAGACGACCAGCGGCAAGGCGACGTTCTCGAACACCGTGTGCTCCGGCAGCAATCTGTGGTCCTGGAACACCACGCCGATGCGCCGCCGATACTGCGGCAGCTTGCGTCGCGGCAGGCGAGTGAGGTTCTGATCGTCGACCAGCACCTGCCCGCTGGTCGCCTTCTCGATCACCACGATCAGCTTCAACAGCGTGCTCTTGCCGGCTCCGGAACGTCCCGTCAGGAACACCATCTCGCCGGGGGGCACCTTGAAGCTCACCCGCTTCAGGGCTTCGTGCCCGCCCGCATAGCGCTTGGTGACGTCGTTGAAGACGATCATCGGCCCGCGTTCGTGGGCAGAATCGCGTCGACGAACTCATCGGCATCGAAGGGCCTCAGGTCGTCGACGGCTTCCCCCACCCCCAGGAAGCGGACCGGCAGCCCGAATTCCCCGGCGATGGCGAACAGGATCCCGCCCTTGGCGGTGCCGTCCAGCTTCGTCAGGCAGATACTGTCGACGCCCACCGCCTGATCGAAGGCGCGGAGCTGCGCCAGCGCGTTCTGGCCGGTGCCCGCGTCCAGGACCTGGAGTACTTCGTCCGGCGCCTCGGGATCGAGCTTCTTGAGAACCCGCATCACCTTCTGGAGCTGGGCCATCAGCTCGCCCTGGGTGTGCTGCCGGCCGGCCGTGTCGATGAGCAGTACGTCGGCGCCCCTGGCCTTGGCGGATTGGTAGGCGTCGTGCGCCACGGCGGCCGGATCGCCGCCCGGCTGGTGAGCCACGACGGGGATGGACAGGCCTTCGCCCCACTCCCCCAGCTGCTCGATGGCCGCGGCGCGAAAGGTGTCGGCGGCGGCGAGCACGACGCCTAGGCCCTGCTCGCGCAGACGATGAGCCATCTTGGCGATGGTCGTGGTCTTGCCGACGCCGTTCACGCCAACGACCACCAGCACGTAGGGCCGCCGCGTCGGGGAGAAGGAGGCGTTGCATGGCTCGAGAATCCCGCGCATCTCCTTGCGCAGTATGTCAATGAGCTCGGCAGACGTGGTACCGCGCCGGCGGTTGGCGGCGCGCAGCCGTTCCATGATCCTGCCTGCCACGGTCACGCCGACGTCGCACTGAATGAGCTGATCCTCGATGTCGTCCAGCTGGGACTCATCGACGTGCCCGCCCGAGAACAAGCCTGCCAGGCCGCGGGCGAGAAAGCTCCGGGGCTTGGCCAGACGTTCCCGCAGGGAAGATCTCGTTCGTTTCAGTGTCAACACGGCGCGACTTCAGCTTGAATGATTCGGGGAGGGAGAGCGCGTGGCGCTTCGATAATCTCGACGGATTATCCTATCATGGCCGCCGAGACACGCCCGTGATGCGAAGGCACATTTCGGGCCACCGCGAACCCGGGAGGGTGTTCATGACACGATATCCATTGGCGGCGATGTGCCTTGCAGGGCATCGAGAAGTCGGAGCCGCTCCTCGACCACCTCGGCATCCGTCCGCACGTGGCCTGGGCGAGCACCGCCGTGGAGACGGGGCGCGCTGCGAGGCGAGGCGTCAAATCGGCATGCCACGTCCGCTGCGCGGGCGGTCCGCTTGAAGAGCGCCAGGGGCCGGCTCCGGATCATCGGCGGGCGCTGGCGGGGCCGGCGCATCCGGTTTCCAGAGGTCCCGGGTCTGCGTCCCACCCCGGACCGGGTCCGGGAAACCTTGTTCAACTGGCTGGCTCCATGGCTGGACGGCGCCCGGGTGCTGGACTTGTTCGCCGGCAGCGGCATTCTGGCCTTTGAAGCCTTGTCGCGCGGCGCGGCCCGCGCCGTGCTGGTGGAAAGCGACCGGCAGATCGCGGGCTCGCTCCGGGAGACCGCAGCCGGGCTGGCCGGGGCGGACGTCGAGATCAGAGCCTGCGACGCCATGGCTTTTCTTCGCTCGCCTGGCCAGGGGGCATTCGATCTGGTTTTCCTGGATCCGCCCTATGCCTTCGACGACCACGAGGCCTTGTGCCGGGCGGTGGATGACAGCAGTGTGCTCGGGCCGGACGCCCTCGTCTACCTCGAGCTCTCCACGCGCCGCGCGGGGACTTTCGGCGCTCCCGCGTCGTGGGAATCCTACCGATCGGCACGCGCCGGACAGGTGCACTACCAGCTCTGGCGGCGCTCCGGCCGGGCCGCGCATTGACCAGGCTACGGGCTGTCTATAGGCTTACCGGATCCCCAACCACCTTGATCGCGAGCTCTCATTGATTGCACTGTACCCGGGCACTTTCGATCCGATCACGAACGGACATTCGGACCTGATACTGCGCGCCCAGCGCATCTTCGGCAAAGTTATCGTCGCGATCGCCGAGAACCCCCGCAAGGCGCCCCTGTTCAACCTCGACGAGCGCATCGCACTGGTGAGGGAGGTCACGGGAGAGATGGCGAACGTCGATGTCATCGGGTTCGACGGCCTGCTCATCGACTGTGTCAGGCAGAACCGCGCGGGCGTGGTGATCCGGGGTCTGCGGGCGGTGTCCGATTTCGAGTTCGAATTCCAGCTCGCCTCCGCCAATCGCCGTCTCGACCCCGGCATAGAGACCGTATTCCTGACGCCTTCGGAAAGTCATACCTTCACTTCGGCGTCACTGGTGAAGGAGATCGCGATGTACGGCGGAGACGTCTCGAGCTTCCTTCATCCGGTGGTGCTCGCCGCCGTCCGAAACAAGTTCAAGTAAGCCCGCCGCACCGGCCGCCGGGAAGGCGCACATTTCCGCGGGATTCGACGAGCGTCCCCGGCAGCCGCTCTTCGCCCACGCCGGATGCGGCAGGTATATCCGGACGGGAGCTCAGGCGCTCAGTCTGGCGGTTTCCTCGTCCTCGGATTCGCCGCCGTGTAATGAGGCGTTTTCCAGCAGGGACTCGATATTGGAGACGAACTCGTTCATCGCGGTCTTCTGGTCCTGGATGCCTTCCCGAACGTGCGTGAGCTCGGCGAGCCGGTCGTCCAGGGTGTCACTGGCCTTGTGGATGCGTTTGATGCTTTCCAGCCGCCGGCGAAGCTGCACCTGGTGCTCTCTGACCTGGGACTCCATGGGCGACATGATGGTGCGCAGCCAGTCGTCGGCGTCGCTGTTGGCACGCTCGAAGATCTGCTTGACCTTCAGTACCACTGAGTCGTAGAAGCGCCGCGCCACCACCATCTGCTCGGTCATCACGATGGACAGGCCCCGGATGAAGTAATCGTGTCTCTCGACCAGCCGCCTGAGCTCCCGCTGATACCTGGAGGTGGAGAACTTGCGCGGCTTGATGTTGGCAAGGCCGTGCTCTTCCTGAAACTTCTTGTAGACGCCCTCCATGAGGTCCTGTATCTCTTTGGACTGCTTCGCGGCGGCATCCAGGGCGCCATCCACCTGGGTGAAGAATTTCAACATGCTGGTCCGCAGGCCCCCGGTGGTGAGGCTGATCGACATGTCCTTCTTCGTCTCGGCGATCAGGCGGTTGATGCGCTGCAGGCTGAGCTGCTCGTACAGCTTGTTGGTCTGCCTCGAGAAGACCGAGCGCGTGGCCTGGAAACGCTGCAGGTTCCTTTCCAGGTGCTCTTTGTCGGAGCGCACCTTGTCCATCATGTCCTCGATCACCTCCATGTTCTTGCTGCTCAGTTTCTTGAGCTCGCTGATATGGTCCTCGACGTCGCGAATCCGCTGTTCGTTGATGGCCCGTGCGGTATCGACGATCTGGGTCAGCTCGGCCTCGACGTTCTTGCTCACGATCTGCCGCTTCGCCGGCATGATGATATTGGCCAGTGCGTCCTCGAGCTCGGTGATCTGACTCTTGGCGATCACCGCGCCGTTCTCCTTGATCTTGCCCAACAGGCCCTTCTGCGCGGAGATGGGATAGATCTGCCCGCGGGAGATGCCGAGGGTCCTCGACGTGTTCTCCTTCTGCCTCTGGATCTCGCGCTCGACCTCGACCGGATCCTTGAGCTCGTCCCACAGCACATCGATCTTGTTGAGAATCACCAGGCGATTACTGTTGCCCGACTCCCTGCCCGTGGAGATGTGGTCCCGCCACAGGGCGAGGTCCGACTTAGTGACGCCCGCGTCCGCCGCCAGGATGAAGACCACCGCGTGGGCGTTGGCCAGCATGTTGAGGGTGAGCTCCGGCTCCGCTCCCAGGGCGTTGAGCCCGGGCGTGTCCAGGATCACCAGGCCCTTCTCCAACATGGGGTGGGGGAAATTGATGATGGCGTGGCGCCAGCGGGGAATCTCGATCTGCCCCCGCTCGTTCATGCGCATACCGTCTTCATGCGCATCGTCACTGGACACCGACAGGCCGAGCGCCTCGGCGCGCTCGCGGTCGACGAATTTCACCTCCGTGAGCTGCTTCATGGACAACGCCGTGCTCTCCGCATCCCGCGGATCCAGGGACAGGACGTCCCACTCGTCCGGGTACTTCTTGTACTCCGTGATCGTGGTGTCGTTCTCCCGGGTCTCGATGGGCAGCAGCCTGAGACAGGGCTCCCATTGCGAGGTGTACATGATTTCCGTCGGGCACATGGTGGTGCGGCCGGCGCCGGAGGGTACGATGCGCTGGCCGAGGTGACCGAAGAAGATCGCGTTGATCAGCTCGGACTTGCCGCGCGAGAACTCCGCGACGAAGGCTACGTAGAGCCTGTCGTCGTTGAGAGTATTGACGAGCTGGCTGATCCTTTCCTCGATATCCATCTCACCGAGATTCTGCTCCTGCAGCCAGTCCCTGTAGTCCTCGACCGCCTTCTTCAGCGACCGTCTCCAATCGCTGTAGACGTCGAACTCTCGTTCTATTTGTGTTTCTATCATCTTGATGACGCACCCCTTTTGCGCGTTCCTGCTGATCCGACCGCGGGAACCCGTGAAGCCGTCAGATTCCCCAATTCTCCCATTTATAGCCTAAACTTGAGCACTTTGCAAAAAATCGGAGTAAATCCATATATTTACGAACGATTTCTAAACAAACGGTTCAACTGTCGTCGCGCCAAAAATCCCCTCGAGACACGACTCCGCCGGGCGGCCACACGGGGAACGTCATCCCGTCTTTGCAGTTCCATCAGCGCTGACAAGTGGGGCAGTAATAGGCGGCCCGCTGGCCGATGACGCGCCGCCGGATCACCCCCCCACAGGCGACGCAGGCCTGTCCTTCCCGATCATACACTCTCAGCAGGGGCACGAAATATCCCGGACGGCCGTCCTCGTTGACGAAGTCGCGCAGCGTCGAGCCGCCCCGGTCGATGGCTTCCGTCAGGGTTTCCCGAACCGACCGGGCGAGGCTCTCATAACGCCGCGCACCGATGCGTCCGGCCGGGCGCGCCGGATGGATACCCGCGCGATAAAGCGCCTCGTTGGCATAGATGTTGCCGACGCCGGCCACCACCGTGCCGTCCATGAGGAAGGACTTGGCCGCCACCCGCCGTCCCCGTGAGCGCCCGTAGAGGTAGGCGCCATCGAAATCAGCGGACAACGGCTCGGGCCCGAGGGAGCGAAGCAGCGCATGCCGCTCCGGTGGCCGGGTGGTCCAGGTGACGCTTCCGAATCGTCGTGGATCGTGAAATCTCAGGCAAACCCCGTTGTCGAACTCGATATCAAGGTGATCGTGCTTGCGCGGCGCCGACGGTTGCGGCAGGACCCTCAGGCTGCCGGACATCCCCAGATGAATCAGCAGGTGGCCGCGCTCGAGCTCCAGCACGAGATACTTGCCCCTGCGCCCAACGTGCTCCACCCGCTGTCCGCGAAGCTGCCCCGCCAGGCGCGCCGGGACCGGCCGTCGCAGGCGCGGCTCACGAATCCGCACGGCGACGATGCGGCGGTCTGCCACATGGGGCTCGATGCCGCGCCGCACGGTCTCCACCTCCGGCAGCTCAGGCACGGGCTCGCGGCTCCGGGCCCGACACCGTCGCAAGGCGGCTTGAAACCCGGCCGCGGGACCGCAATAAAACGGATGGCGGCAGTCCTGCCGGGCTGGGGTCGCGCCGGCTCCGCGGCGGGCCAGGAAGCGGCAGCGGCGCGGGCCTGCGTTTCCAATATTCCGGAGCCTGTGGCACAGTCGGGGTCTCCCCTGGATAAACGGCCCGCTTGAAAACTGTCACTATAGGGAAACCCTGGTTGGCGCGGACCTCCACTATTACCCCCGGATCCCCTTGCGAATCAAGGGATCCATGATCGGCGCGATGACATCGATCGGCAATGAACGACCACGGCAATGCGGGTACGCCCGAGACATTCACCGTCCGGCTGACGGGTAGCGGGACGGAATTCGCCGTTCGGGGCGGCGAGACTGTTCTTGACGCGGCGCTGCGGCAGGGGGTGGTGCTTCCCTACAGTTGCCGCACCGGCTCATGCGCGACCTGCAAGGGGCGGGTGGTATCCGGCGAGTTTTCGCAAGGCGAGGTCCAGGAGCAGGCGCTCAGCGCAGCCGAGCAGGGCAAAGGCTATACGCTTCTGTGCCAGACGCAGGCCTTTTCGGATCTCGAGGTGGAAGCCCGAGAGGTGGCATTTTCCGAGGAGATCCAGATCAAGCTCCTGCCGTGCCGGGTCGTCGCGCTGACGCGGATCGCGCACGACGTCATGGAAATGAAGATCAAGCTGCCGCAGAACCAGCGCTTCAACTACCTTCCCGGTCAGTACATAGACTTGCTGATGCGCGACGGGCGGCGGAGAAGCTTCTCCATAGCCAACCCGCCGGGCGAAGAGGGGGTTCTCGAGCTGCATGTGCGCCGGGTGCCCGACGGCTACTTCACCAACTACGTCTTCGAGGGGCTGCGCGAGCGGGACCTGCTGCGCTTTCAGGGCCCGATGGGGACCTTCTTTCTGCGCGACGAGGAGGGTGGATCGCCGCTGATCTTCGTCGCGGGCGGAACCGGCTTCGCGCCCATCAAGGCGATACTGCAGCACGTCTTCGCCGGGGAGACCCGGCGACCGATTCATCTGTTCTGGGGGGTGCGCGCCGTTCGCGACCTGTACATGCGTGATCTCATTCAGTCCTGGCAGAGCCGACACGAGAATTTCGAGTTCACGCCGGTGCTCTCGGAGCCCGCCGCCGATGACCAGTGGCAGGGCGAGACGGGGTGGGTCCACGATGCGGTGATCCGCCGCTACCCTGACCTTTCGTCCTTCGAGGTCTATGCCTCGGGGCCGCCGCCCATGATTGAGGCCGTGAAGAAATCCTTTGCCGCCCACGGACTGCCTGAGGACCGGCTGTTCTACGATTCATTCGAATTCTCCTATGACGTACCGACGTCCTAGCGGGCTGCATGGCCTGCCGGGGCGGAGCCCGGGGAATTCGTTCGCCCCATGCCTCGCGAGGCCCGGCCTCCCCCTGAGGCATCGGCGGGGCGCGGCGCGCATGCCACGGCATCTGTGGCAGGGAATCGGCATTGCGGTGCTCGCGGCGCTCACGGCCTGTGCGCCGGCCCCGGTGGAGAAGCCGGTCCGGGCTCCCGTGCTGCCCTCCAGGACGGTTTCCGGAGCCGTCCACTACCGGGTCGTGCAGACGGGAACGCTGGTCTACGCGCGCGTCTTCCGGGGCGGGCGCCTGGCGCGGCTGGGGCACAACCATATCGTCGAGCTGCGCCGCGTGCGCGGCGACATCTTCCTCGCGGATGACGTCGGCAGGTCCGTCTTCGACCTGGCCGTGGCACCGGCGGATGCGGTCGTGGACCCGCCGGCGCTGAGGGCGACCCAGGGCGATGAATTCCAGACAACGGTATCGGAGAACGCCCGCAGCGCGACTCGGCGAAACATGCTCGGACCGGATGTGCTGCACGCGAGCAGATTCCCCTACGTGAAGATCAGCTCTACGAGAATCGACGGTCCGCTCGCAAGCGCCCGCGCGACGGTGGATCTCACCTTGAAGGGAGTCACCAGACGCCTGACCATCCCGGTCTCCGTCCATGTCGAAGACGGCCGCCTGACCGCCAAGGGCCGGTTCGAAATCCTGCAGAGCGACTTCGGCATTCAACCCTACTCCGTGCTGGGCGGCGCATTGAAAGTCAAGGACAGGGTAACGGTGGTGTTCGACATAGCCGCGGAGAAAGTCGGCTAACAGATGGCTTCGATTCGCGGGCTCGGGGGCCTGATGGGCAGCCGGTCGCGTCCCGAAGTCCAAACCCGGCACCGTGGTGTATTCCTCCTCGCGCCGGCGGGCTTGGGTGAGATCGTGGATCGCCGGCGAAGGCCCGCTCCGCGGTGAGCCACGGTCGCGGTGGAGCAGGAACGGCTCAGCCGTTGGTCTTGAGGTGGGCGATGCGCTTCGATGCCGCCTCGGCCGGCATGGCTTTGTTCAGCCCGTCGCGGTAGTAGGCCAGTGCCTTGTCCTGGTCGTCGAGCTGCTCGAGCAGACGCCCGAGCTCCTGGTACGCTTCGGCGGAGCCGCCCGCGCCTATGCAGGCCTCGAGATAGGCGCGGGCCTTGCCCCACAGCTCGTGATTCAGGCAGATCCGGGCGAGGGCCAGCATCAGATCGGGATTGTCGGGGTGCCGCGCGGCCCATTGCTCGGCGGTCTTGAGCTGACCGGACAAGTCGCTGCTGACGACCTGGCCGTACAGCCGTACCCAGAGCGGATGCCACTCGCGGTTGATCGCCTTGCGCAGCAGCGCCTCGGCGTCGTCCACCTGGCCGGACTGGATCTTTCGTTGGGCGTAGGCCGCAAGCAGCTCGGGGTCCGACTGCCCGGCTTTGGGAAGCTTTTTCCAGGCCTGCTCCAGACGCTCGGGCTCGGTGCGGTCCAGCAACCGCACCGCAGCCAGCTTGTGGAGCCGGTCGAGCTCCGGCTCGGCAAGGGCGTGCTGGGCACGGGCGGCAGGCAGGATCTCCAGCAGCCGGGCCCAATCCTGCAGCTCCTCGCAGGTCTTCATCGCCAGCCCCAGAACCTTCGCGTTTCGCGGTCGTCGCTTGAGAAGGGGAATGAGGGTGTTCAGGGCCCGCTCGTACTGTCCGGATCGATACTGCAGCACGGCCTGGGTGAGATCGACCTCGAGGGCGTGCCGGGGTCCGGCTTCGCGGGCCTTTTGCAGGTAGTCATCCCGCACTTCGAGCTTGCCCTGGCTGTGGGCGGCGTGGGCCGCACCGATGTAGCTCAATGCCTGCTCCTCGGCGTAGGGCAGGTAGCTCAACAGATGCTTCTCCGCCCTGATCCAGTCCCCTTCGATCAGCTCCAGCATTCCCCTGGATCTGAGCTGCTGAGCCTTGGCTTCACGGTGTCGCTGCCTGCGCTCGCGCATCTTGCGCGGCGACGTCCACAGCCGCACCAGCGTTCGAATCGCGAAGTACAGAACCAGGAAGGCGAGCGCGAGCAGCACGATGAACAGAGCGAGGGAGAGCTCGACGCTCCAGGGCTTCAGGGTGATGAGGACGTAGCCGGGATCCTGCATGAAGAACAGCGCCGCCGCCACCGCGAGGGCGAGGGTTACCAGGACGACGAGAAGCGCCGTCATTGCACGGCCATCCTCTTTTTGACCTCTTTCAACTTCTCGAGGCTGTCAGAGATGTCCGGGAGCTTGGGATTGAGCTCGACGCCGCTCATCTTGTCGATGTCGCCGAGGAGCTGTTGAACGCTCTCCTGGCTGGTGTCGAAATACTCCTTTATCCATTTTTCCGCCTGATCGAGATTGTCGTGGAAGGTCGCCGTGTTCCTGCGCAGCGCCGCGAGCTGTGCACCGGAGAGCATGAGTCTCAGGTTGGTGAACAGGAAGTATCGCTGGTCGGGTGTCAGCAGAGGCTTGGGCGGCTTTTCGACGTTCTGGATGCGAACGAGCCGCTCAAGGTCGCCCACGAGCGCCTTGCCGGCTTTGACCCAGGCATTCGACTTTCCTCCGCTCTCTCCCTTGCCGCCGGCCCCGGCCTTGCCGGCGACGGGACGCTCCACCTTCTGTGCCAGCGGGAGGTTCTCAACCTTGCCCGCCATGCTCCCGAGCCGCAGGGTCAGGCCCGCTATGTCGACGGTTGGAACGCCTTTAAGCGCGGTGATGTCCTTCGCCAGGAGCTTGCGAACCTCGAGAAACGCCGGGTTGCCGAGCTCTTCCAGGCGCTGGTCCGCGAGCTGCAGGGCCGTGGTCGCGGTGGTGACGTCGCCGCCGAGACGCAGGCTGTTGTTGCCGATACGCATGAGCTGCTCGACTTCCTCCAGGGCCCAGGAGTCGAGATTGCGGTCCAGGTCCTGATAGATCTTTTCTATGGACTTGGAAAGGGCATCGCTGCGTTCCCCGAGAGCCTTCTGCGCCGACTGCAGTGCATCGATGCGCGAATCGACCTGGCTCTGGACGCGATCCCCCAGCTCCTTCTGCTGCTCTCGCAGCGCGTCGAATTTCTTCTCCAGGGCGGTGAGCTCCACCTTCGAAGTGTTCACCGAGCTCTTCATGTCGGTGAGCTCCTGGTTCCGGGACAGTCTTTGCTCGACTTCGACCTGATACCACAGGTATCCCGTCAGCGCCGCGGCCGCAATGGACAGGACCACTGCGACAATACCGGGCACCACGCCATACGACGGCCGGTGGGGCTGGGACTGGGGTGTCTGTGAGCCCTGCGCGGGTGAACCGGGCTCGGCGCCTGTCTCGGAGGTCGAAACGTTCTCTTCCGTCATCAATCGTGTCTCGCGCGGCCTGGGGAGCGGTTCTCGAACTCTACCACAACGGCTTCCCGGCCCGATCTTCCAGGAGCCTGTCCGGGTAATCTGCGCGCAGCGAGTCGAATGGGAATCCGAGGACGGATTTCCGATCCTTCGAGGAGCACAGCGGGCCTATGTGACGAGAAGGACAGAAAACATGGGCCGCTGAATGGGTCAATATCAGTGACGGGGTACACTAGCTTTGGTTGCGCCACTCGAGGACGGCATCGAGTATCTGCTCGTCACTGGCTCGGGATTCGAGTATCGGGCCGAGCCAGCCGCTTTCCCGTGCAGCCGTCGCCTGGCGGCGACCGATGACCACGAGGGGCCGCGACACAAGGGACTGGCGATACTTGCCGGGGACCATTTTCAACAAGTTGGCGAGCCCCGTCGTGCTGGTCACGGATACCAGGAGCGTTCCCCTGTCGTTGTCCAGTGCCCTCTCGAGAACGCGCACGTCCCACTGCGAGGGCAGGCAGCGCCGGTAGCATTCGAGGTAGGAGACCAGGGCGCCCCGGGACGCCAGGATCTCCTTCAGGGTCTCTCGCCCGCCGCGGCCCCGCACGATACAGATGCGCTGATCCTTGATCTCGCGCAAACCCGGCGCCTTCGCCAGCTCCTCGGTGGATGCGTTTTCACCCGGGCTGTAAACGTGCCGGCAGCCCATTGCCTCGAGGGCCTGGCGGGTACCATTGCCGATCGCCATGATGCGCTTGCCGATGCCGGCGAGATCTTTCACGACGGGATAACCGTGGGTCACCGCGTTGGCGCTCACGAAGATCAGGGTCTCGCACCAGGCCGCCCGCTCGATCTGCGCGGCGGAAGGTCTGAGCGGCGCGATCTCGAGGGTCGGGAACAGGACCGGCTCGCCGCCCGCCTGCGTCACCAGGTCAGCCAGCCCCCCCGCCTGGGCGACCGGCCGGGTCACCAGCACGCGTACACCCGTCAGTGGAGCCTCAGCCGCGGGCATAGACCGAGTCGAGAATGTGCCGCGCGCCCTGGTCGATCAGCGACCGGGCGACGCGGTCGCCGATCTCGTCCGCTTTGGCGGGGTGGTCGCTGTGCTCGGCCTCCAGGACGGTGCCGCCGTCCGGCGTGCCCACCAGGGCACGGAGCCTCAGGCAGTCCGGCTCCAGGGCGTCAGCATAGGCGGCGATGGGGACCTGGCAGCCTCCTTCGAGGGCGGCGTTGACGCGCCGCTCCGTGGTGACTGCGACCGTGCTGTCGGGATCATTGAGACAAAGGATCAGGTCTCGAGTCCGATCGTCGTCGACCCTGCATTCGATTCCCATCACACCCTGGCCTACGGCAGGCAGCAGGACGGCAGGGTCGATGCGATGGCGTATCCGCTGCGCGAGCCCCAACCTCAACAGGCCGGCCACGGCCAGCAGTATCGCGTCGAACTCACCGGCGTCGAGCTTTGAAAGGCGCGTGTTGACGTTACCGCGCAGCGTGCGCACCTCGAGATGCGGATATCGGTGCTTTATCTGGGTCTGGCGCCGCAGGCTGGACGTACCGATCAGCGTTCCGGCGGGCATCTCGTCCAGGGAACCGTAGCGGTTGGAGACGTAGGCGTCGCGTGGATCCTCCCGCGGACACATCACCGGTATGCACAGGCCCTCCGGCAGGCTGACGGTAACGTCCTTCATGGAGTGCACGGCGATATCCGCGGCGCCCTGAAGCAGGCCGTGCTCCAGCTCCTTCAGGAACAATCCCTTGCCGCCGGCGGTTGCCAGAGGCCTGTCCTGGATCCGGTCCCCCGTGGTGGTCATCTCCACCAGCTCGGTCTTGAGGCCGCGATGGCGCCGTTCGAGTCCCTGCGCCACCCATCTGGCCTGCCATAGCGCGAGGGGACTCTTACGCGTGGCGATCCTGAGCGCGCTCATGTCGGGTGCGGTGCCGTCGTCAGTCCCCGTCGGCCCTCTGACCAGGAGCGCGCGGAGCTATCTCCGAGTCCAGCGGCGGACCGACGGCGTGTGCCGGCGACTGACGTCGAGCTTCTCATCCACGCCCTTGAGGACGACGCGCCAGCGGCCCGAAGGTTGCTTCTCTATGCCACGAATGTAGTCCACCGCCACCAGGGCGTTGCGGTGGATTCGAAGGAACCGATCCTTGAACTCCTCCTCCAGGCTGACCAGGGAATCCTCGATCAGATGCTGCTCGCCCGCGGTGCGCACCGTAACGTACTTGTTGTCGGCCATGAAGTACACGATGTCCGGCACCGGAATCAAGGTGATCTGGCCGCGCATGTGGACGCTGATGTGGGAGCGGGCGGAAGGCTCTTCCTGTGCCTTGTTCAGTTGCTGAAGCTGCTTGCGAGAGATGCGCTTGGCTTTCTGCAGCGCGGCGTTCAGGCGGTCCCTGCGGATGGGCTTCAGGAGGTAGTCGATGGCGTTCACTTCGAACGCCTCCAGCGCATGCTGATCGTAGGCCGTCGTGAATATCACGGACGGCGGCGTGTCCAGCGACTGGAGGTGCATTGCCGCCTCCAGGCCGTCCATCACCGGCATACGGATGTCCATCAGCACGCAGTCCGGCTTCAGGCCCATGGACCGCTCGATCGCTTCGTTGCCGTTCGCGGCCTCGCCCACGATGGAGTGTTCCCCTGATGCCTCGATGAGCTCGCGCATTCGCGCGCGGGCCAGCTTCTCGTCGTCAACCACTAGTATGCGCATCTCGATTGTCGTCTCCGAAAGCAGGGTGAGTAATTCTAACGAAAAATCGGCCACCGCCGGTGTTCACCGTCATGGTCGCGCGATCCCCGTAGTGATCGTTGAGCCTCAGGCGTATGTTTTCCAGGCCGGTAGTGTCCATCCCGGACGGACTCGCAAGGGGGGCGTCGGCGCCCGCGGCATCGACGTCCGGGGACGGATCCCTCGGTGAATGAAGCCCCGGGGGGGGGACTATATCGCCGGAGGCGGGCTCCGGATACGGAGAGTCGAGCTCGATCATCAGCTCGGACGGCTCGTTGAGCTGGACTTTGACGTGAATGACACCGGTATCGGCCATTTGCTCGACGGCATTATGTATCACGTGCTCGAGCAGGAGCTGCAGAACCAGGATGGGCGTCCGGGCGGATCTGGGCAGCCCCTGGGTCGCCCAATGCACCTTGACCCGCCTCTCGAGCCGCAGCCGCTCCAGCTTGAGGTACTTTCTGGCAACGCTGATCTCGTTGTGAACGGGCGACAGGTCGTCGTCGTTGCTCAGCATCACGCGAAAGAGGTCCGACATGTCCTCAATGGCGGACTCGGCTCTTGCCGGGGCTCGGCGCGTCAGGCTGGCGATGATATTCATGCTGTTGAACAGGAAATGCGGGCGGATCTTCTGGCGCAGGATCTCCGCACGCGCCCTCTCCGCAGAACGAGTCTGTATCTGTAGTTGATGACGCGCCACCAGATAGCGCAGCACCAGGGCGTTGATGATGGCGCTCACGGTCAGGTTCTGGACGTGGAAACGGGCGAACCACGAGGGGTGCATGGTGTCGATAATGCCGAATCTTGCGAGCGCCCAGAGGGCGCATTCTCCCACCACGAAAGTGACGCAGAGCAACAGCAGGTAAGCCATGATCAGGGCGCGGCGTTCCGAGAGTCCGTTCAGGAAGGGCCCGGCGAGGCACAGCACGCTGACGCTTGCCAGCGCGATCCATTGAACGAACAGCGACACCAGAAACAGATCCAGGAACATGCTCTCGGTCAACGGCGGGCTGATGACCGTGATCGCGATCGCCAGGAACTGGGCCACGACGATGACATACAGGACAATGGGGCCGCGGCAGAAGTTCGGCAGAAATCCTTCGTCCACGGGAGTGGCCGGCATTGGCGCGGCGGCCTGCGCCAGGGTCGGCCTGAGGTGCGCCCATCTCGTTGCCGGCATCGCCACTGTCTAGCCTCTTATCACAGGCATCGTGATCATGACGTGGTAGCTGCCGAGCTTTTCATAGTTCTGCAGGCTGGCCTTGCCGTGGAAATGGCTGTTCAGGCGCTCCCTGACGATGTTCATGGCAATGCGGTTGCCCTTTCTGTGCTGTGCCTGATTCGTGATCTCGGGAATGGGATTGGTGATCAGGATGGTCAACTTCTCGTCCTCGGACCACATCCGGATGTCGACGATGCCGCCGGCGAAGCTCGGCTCCACGCCATGATACACGGCGTTCTCGATCAGCGGTTGCAGCGTCAAAGACGGAATCAGTGCGTTGCGCGGTACGTTCGACGCGCTCCACTTGACCTGCAGCCGGTCCCCGAGCCGGAGCTTCTCGATATCGAGGTACTGTCTGGTAAGCTCGCTTTCCGCCGTGATGGGCACCATCTTGCGCGCATCCGCCAGCAGAACGCGGAACACGTCCGCGAGATCCTGCAGCGCCTGCTCCGCCAGCTCCGGATCCGAGCGAATCAGGCTGGCGACGCTGTTCATGCTGTTGAAGAGAAAATGAGGCCGGATTCGCGACTGAAGAGCCTGCAGCCTGTCCTGCTGTTGAACCTCGCTCTTGATCTGGGCGCGGTGATAGACGAATGCATATCGCAGCGCGAGGGCGCTGATGATGGCGCTCACCACCACCACCCGGGTCACCATCGTCATGTGCCAGACCGGCCAGCGCTCGGAGGACAGGTTCAACTCGAACATCGCGAATATGATGCCTTCCGCCACTGCGATGGAGACCCCGATCAGCAGCACGAAAACGAATATACCTCCGCCGATGGGTCCCATTCTCTGTACGGGACGGGATACCAGCTTCAGCGCCAGGATGCTGCCGATGGCCACGAGCTGCGCGAAAGTCGTCATCAGGATGAGGTCGTTCCAGGCAGACGGGCCGAAGCTGTCGTTGCGAGCGACGGCGAGGACGATCGCCAGGCACTGGGCGACGATCAGGATGCGAAATCCGATATGGGGGCTGCCGAAATTCGGCAGGAAGGTCCTCGTGGACGGTTCATGTTTAGGTTGCATGTTTCCCTTCGGTGGCTCCCCGGCGGGACGGGGCACGACGTCGGAGGCTTGGATTATAATGCGAGCGCTGAAAGGCCAGACAGGGCTCGCGGCATCGCCGTTCTACGGGGCGGCGAGGGCTAGAGTACTCCCAGCAGGGCGGGGCGGGAATGGTCCCGGGAACGGGACATAAAAAAAACCCCCCATAGTGCTATGGGGGGTCTAGATAACCTGGTCCGGATACTCGGTGGGGGTGTCTGAGGAAGGTTCCGAACCCGGTATTTCCGTTACCTGTTTCGTTCAACAGGTGACAGTGATGACAATCGTAGTCGTCGGTTTAGGCCTGCGCAATCCAGGGACGATGGGCGGGTGGGGACATCTGATAAACGGAATCGCACTGCCGGAAAGCCTGTCTTGGAGCCACGATTTTCGCATACTTGCGCGTCACCGTATACTTCGCCGACGCCACCGAGAGATGCCTATGAGCAACGATAAGCCCTGGGGGGGGAGATTCAAGGAACCGACCGCCGACCTGGTCGAGCAGTTCACGGAATCGATCGGATTCGACAAAGCCCTTTACCGCCACGACATCGAAGGCTCGATCGCGCACGCCCGCATGCTCGCTCGTGTGGGAATTCTCAGTGAGAAAGAGCGCGACGCTATCGTCGACGGTCTCGAGGGCATCGCGCAGGACATTGAGCAGGGCCGGTTCGAGTGGTCGACTCGCCTCGAGGATGTGCATATGAACATCGAGGCGGCGCTGACGGCCAGGATCGGCGACGTCGGCAAGAAGCTTCACACGGCGCGTTCCAGGAACGACCAGGTGGCTACGGACCTGCGGCTCTACCTGCGTGAAGCGGTGGACGCCATCGGCAGCGGCCTCGTCGAGCTGAGGCGGGTTCTGCTGAACCTCGCCGAGGCCGAGGCGGAGACCATCATGCCGGGCTTCACCCACCTGCAGATCGCCCAGCCGGTGACGTTCGGTCACCATGTTCTCGCCTGGGTTTCGATGCTGGAGAGGGACAGCGCCCGCTTCCGCGAGGCGCGGGCGCGCATCAACGTCATGCCCCTGGGGTCGGCGGCCCTGGCGGGCACCGGCTTCCCCATCGACCGAGAATACACCGCCCGCGAGCTCGGCTTCGAAAAGATTTCCGACAACTCCCTGGACGCGGTTTCGGACCGGGACTTCGTCATCGAGTGCTGCTCTCACGCTGCGCTGGCGATGGTGCATCTGTCCCGCATGGCCGAGGAGCTGATTCTGTGGCAGTCCGAGGGCTTCAGGTTCATCGAGATCGGCGACGCCTTCTGCACCGGCTCGAGTATCATGCCCCAGAAGAAGAACCCCGACGTGGCGGAGCTGCTCCGGGGAAAGAGCGGCAGGGCGATCGGCAATCTAGTGGCTTTGCTGACCTTGATGAAAGGACAGCCGCTTGCCTACAACCGTGACAACCAGGAAGACAAGGAGCCGCTGTTCGACACCGTGCGTACCCTCGAGCTCAGCCTCGCGGTCCTCGCCGCCATGATCCCGACGCTGTCGGTCAACCGGGGGCGGATGCACGACGCGGCGAGTCGTGGGTTTGCGACGGCCACGGACCTGGCCGATTACCTGGTGAGAAAAGGCGTGCCTTTTCGTGATGCCCACGAGGTCGTAGGCAAGGCCGTCGGCGCGTGCCTGGCGGAAGGGGTTGATCTGACGAACCTGTCCCTGGCGCGGCTGCAGGGCTTTCACCCCGCCATGGACCGGGACGTGTTCGATGTCCTGACGCCGGAGGGCTCCGTGAACGCCCGCGACCACCTCGGCGGCACCGCGCCGCGCCAGGTGCGGGCCGCCATCGAGCGGCACCGGGCCCGGTTGGGCCCATAGGCCCGCGCGACCGGTTGTTCAACGGCGGCCTGGGGCATTAGAATGCGACGAGAGAAAAACGAGTGAAGACCGAATGACGAGAGCAGCCACCGTGGTGGATCGACGTACCCGCCGATTGGCTTTGCAGGCGACGTGCCTGGGCGTGATGTCTTTGGGCGCGGGTTTACTGTTGGCAGGCTGCGGCCAACGGGGTCCTTTATATCTGCCGGTGAAGAAGGGGGAGCAGAAGAAGGAGCAGAAGACACCCGAGCCGATCAAGTCCGCTTCCCCGACCGGCGGCGATACTTAGTACCCCTTCGGGCGAGGTGATAAGTGGCCATCCGCGTTGTTGCGCTCGCTTGAATTAGCTACGGCTGGTCCTGCGCTCGCACGCCTGGCGGCTGACCACTTCTCGCCTCGCTGTACCCGTCAATATCATCTTGAAGGGGTACCAGTACCCGCGACGGAGGTCGCCGGCGGGAGCAGGCTGCGCCGCGCGATGACGTATTGCTCGAGAAACAGCTTGATGGGACTCTTTCGAACATTGCCCGGCCGCTCGGCGTAGCGGTCTCGTCACGCAGCCATGAAACCCTTCGACTACCGCGACGGCCGCCTGTGCGCCGAGCGGGTCCCGATCGATCGTATCGCAGCCGGTGTAGGGACTCCCTGCTATGTCTATTCACGCCGGCGCATCGAGGACAACTGGCGGGCCTACGACGAGGCCTTCGGCGATCATCCTCACCTGATCTGCTATGCCGTCAAGGCCAACGGTACGCTGGCGGTGCTCAATGTTCTGGCCGGCCTGGGATCAGGGTTCGATATCGTTTCCGGGGGAGAGCTGCGCAGGGTCGAGCTCGCCGGCGGCGATTTGTCGAAGGTGGTGTTCTCCGGGGTCGGCAAGACCCGCGCGGAGATAGAGGCTGCGGTGGCGGCGGGGATCGCGTGCATAGACGTGGAATCGATATCCGAAATCGACCGGGTTGCAGGGGCCGCCGCCAGACTGGGGCGCACGGCTCCCCTGGCCCTGCGCGTGAATCCCGATGTCGATCCGAATACCCATCCCTATATCGCCACCGGCCTGAGGACGGCCAAGTTCGGCATTGGCGTCGACGAGGCCCTTCAAGCCTACCAATATGCCGCCGGGAAGCCCGGCATAGACGTACGCGGCGTGGCCTGTCATATCGGCTCCCAACTCCTCGATACCGCGCCTCTGCTGGACGCGTTTCGGCGACTCCTGGACCTGGTCGAGGCGCTCGCTGAACGAGGCATCGAGATCCGTCATATCGACGCCGGCGGAGGCCTCGGCATTGGAGTGTCCGGCGGGCCGGGGCCGGACAAACGGGAATGGATCGGGGCGATGCTCGCGATCATGCGGGAGCGCGGACAGCGGCTCGAGCTCTACATCGAGCCGGGGCGCTCCGTCGTGGGCGATGCCGGGATTCTGTTGACCCGCGTGGAATACCTCAAGACCAACGGGGGTAAGCACTTCGCCGTCGTCGACGCCGGTATGAACGATCTGCTGCGCCCTGCGTTGTACCAGGCGCTCCACGGCATGTTGACCGTGAGCGAGGCGCCCCGGACCCCGGAGCGTCTGTACGACGTCGTGGGTCCGGTATGTGAAAGCGCCGACGTGCTCGGGACCGACCGGCGCCTGTCCCTGGAGGTCGGTGACCTGGTGGCGATTACCGACTCCGGGGCCTACGGCTCGGTCATGGCCTCCAACTACAACGCCAGGCCGCGGCCCGCGGAGGTCATGGTGGATGGAGACCGATTCCACCTGGTCCGCCGGAGGGAAACGATCGAGGACATGACGGACTCCGAGGAACTGGTTCCCGGCGAGTGAGCGTCCAGGTCCCTGCTCTCCCGGACGTCTCAAAACGTTCGGTGCTGCGGTATCATCGTTTTCATGAGGGCAACCCGGCTGTGCGTATGTGTGTTGACCTGCGCCATGGGAATGGCCAGCGCGCCGGCCTTCGGTCTCGACATAGATCAACTGAGGGCCCTGGTCCGGGTGCAGAAGCCGACGTCGGTGGCAGAGCTCGTCGCCGCGCTTCCGCAGGAGTACAAGGAAAGCTTTACCCTCGTCTATCACAGCCAGAGCCTGCAGGGTGCCAGCTACGATAATCCCCGCGCGATCCTGTTCGGGCGTACGGCGCAGCTCATCCTGACCTTCAACGGCGCTCCCTCCCAGGCTTTCTACAACGACATCGAAGCAATGCAGTTCCGAGAGGAAAGCGAATCCTTCGAGTTGTATTCCATAGACTTCTCGCACGGCTCCGCCTCGGTCTCCGGGCGCGATCCGGCGATCTGCTCGAGCTGCCACTCTTCGCCGTCCCACCCCATCTGGTCGAGCTATGAATACGGCGTGCGTAAGACCGGGCACTGGCCGGGCGTGTACGGCTCCAGCCACGACGCGCCCGTGCGCGTACCGAAGGAGAAAGAGGCATTCGAGCGCTTCAGGCGCGAGGCGGCATCCAATCCCCGCTATCGTTACCTGGTGATGTCGAAGCCGGGTGCCCCCTGGTTCCCCTACGGTATCGGACCGAATCAGCATCGGCTGCGCCCCAATGACCGGCTGGGCAACCTTCTGGCGCGCTGGCAGGCCCGACAGATCGTGGGGCTGATTCGTGACGGCGACTTCATCAAGCGCCATCCTCACATCGCTCGGGCCTGGCTCCTGCAATGTCCGGGCACCGGCCAGGACCCCTACCGAACCCGGGTTCGGTCACTGTTCGACGCGCGCTTTCCGGCCCAAAGCCATTCCCTTGTGCATCAGATTCTCCATAAGCTGGCGCCCGAGGAACGGGCGGGGTTCATGATGCGCCATCTGCTCGTCGGATCCGATACCTTTGGCTGGGATATGAACATCGCGGAGGCGCAGACCAACGGAGAGTTCTCGACCGGCATCGTCAGCATCGATCAGCTCGTCGGCGCGAGATGGCTGGCAACACTGGATGACGATGACTGGCTCAAGGCTTTCTTCAAGCCATGGAGCAACAGGCAGCTCTACAACACCTTCGCGAAGAACTATTACGAGAAGAACGTCCAGCCCGGGGGCGTCGGCAAGGAGTACGACGACGTTATGGGCTACTACGACGAAAGCTACGCTCAACTCGCCTGCCCCGACCTGATGCGCGAAGCCCTGAAGCCATAGAGGTCGTCGAATCGTCGCGGAGGCTCACTGCTCGCGCATGGTGACGCATGACAGCCTGCAGTGCCAGACGGCCCGGCGCAGTGCTTCGATAGCGCCGAAGCGCGGGTAGCCGGCGCGGAACGCGATGGCCACCGTGCGTCTGGCGCCCCGCTGGGCGAAACGGCGGACGGCCAGCATGCGGCGGCTGAACCGGTCCGCCCCGGCCGCGGTGCAAGGTGCCAGTGCCACCCCCAGGCCCGACGCCACCATGTGGCGTATGGTCTCCAGGGAGCTGCCCTCAGTGAGGGGAGACTCGGCCTGCACGCATTCCGGGCAGGACTCGATCACCTGGTTGCGGAAACAGTGCCCGTCGCTCAGCAGCAGCAGGTTCTCCCCAACCAGGGCGCGGCCCTGAATTCGATCCTTCCGCGCCAGCGGATGGGACGCCGGCAGGAGCACCACGAACGGTTCGTCATAAAGCGGCAGCGTGAGCAGGTTGGGCCGCTCGAAAGGCAGTGACAGGATGGCGGCGTCGATCTCCCCGTTCCTGAGACGGCGCGCCAGATCCTCCGTATAGCCTTCGTACAGCACCAGGGGCATTTTCGGTGCGATCTTCTTGAGCTCCGGAATCAGGTCCGGGAACAGGTACGGCCCGACGGTGTAGATCGCGCCTACCCTCAAGGGCCCGAGCAAAGGGTCTTGAGCCCGCTCCGCCATCTGTTTCAATGCGTCCACCTGCTCCAGGATCTTCACGGCCTGGTCGACGATGGCCTGACCCTGCGGAGTGACGGTAAGCTCCGCGGCACCCCTCTCGAACAAAGTGATCCCGAGCTCCTGCTCGAGCTTCTTGACTCCCACGCTCAGGGTCGGCTGACTGACGAAACAAGCCTTCGCCGCTCGGCCGAAGTGGCGGTGGCGGGCGAGGGCCGCGACGTAGCGGAGCTCGGTGAGCGTCATGGGAAGCGCAGGTACGGTAGCCGATTGGACGGGTCGACCCCGGTGGTGGATCGGGCGGAGTCCTGTATCCTGTCAGGATCCGGTTCGCTGCACGCGTCCTTTACTATATACCAGTCCATCTACCTTTTTGCCGAAGCAGCCGCACCATGGCCGATCTGTTCGATTTCAACCCCCCGCCGCCGCTGTACGCGGTGATGGGCAATCCTGTCAGCCACAGCCTGTCGCCCCGGATTCACGACATGTTCGCCCGGCAGTTCGACATGGAGCTGGACTACCGTCGCATCCAGGTGGACGTGGGCGGATTCAAGCAGGCCGTCGACGGCTTCAGGGCGGCGCGCGGGCAGGGAGTGAACGTGACCGTGCCGTTCAAGATCGAAGCCTTCGCTCTCGCGGACTCCCATACCGGGCGCGCCGCGGCCGCGGGCGCCGCGAACACGCTTTCGTTCAGCAGCGACCGCATCTACGCGGACAACACCGACGGCGCCGGCCTGTGCCGCGATATCACCGCCAACCTGGGGTTCAGCGTTGCGGATATCAACGTGCTGGTGATCGGCGCCGGTGGGGCGGTTCGCGGAGTGCTCGGCCCGCTGCTCGATGAACGGCCGGTGGCCGTGATGGTCGCCAACCGGTCGGTGGATAAGGCCGAAGCCCTTGTGGAGATGTTCACCGGCGCGGTTCCCGTCGAGAGCGGTGGCTTCGAGGCGCTGCGCGGGCGGTCCTTCGACCTTGTCATCAACGGCACCTCCGCGTCGCTCGAGGGAGAGCTGCCGCCGCTGCCGGGGGGGCTGTTCAAGGATCGGGCCCTGGCCTACGACATGATGTACAGCCGTGAAGGCACGCCTTTCCTTCACTGGGCGGCGGAGCACGGCGCCGGAAGGTGCGCGGACGGACTGGGGATGCTGGTGGAGCAGGCCGCCGAGTCCTTCTACGTCTGGCACGGCAGGCGCCCCCGGACCTCGCCGGTGATCGAAAAGCTCAAATGGACCGGGAGTGTATAGCTCTGCCCGTCGCTCCCTCGCCAGCGGGGAAAGCGCGCAGCGATATCTCCACTCCTGCTGGCGATGGCGGGAGCTTGAGCGAAGGGTTTCCTCTCTATCGCGGGTGACGCTGGCTCCAAGAGTCGCTCCCCTCACTCCAACCGCTCTCTCGGAGGGAGAGGGCACTTGCGACACCTTCCAGCGGGTAGTGAGAACAGAAGTGCCCTTCCGTCTCGCTCAAAGTAGAAGAGAGAGCAGCGATACGCCCTCAGTATGTTGCCCCTGTTGAGAGGAGGCAACCTGGCCCGCCCCATTCCCTCTCCCCGGCGGGGAGAGGGTCAGGGTGAGGGGGAAAGATGAGCCGTCAGTCATTACCCTCGCTCTCACGTCAGGGTCACGAGCTCCTCGGCCGCCGTGGGATGGATCGCCACCGTGTCGTCGAAATCCTTCTTGCGCGCACCCATCCTCACCGCCACCGCGAACCCCTGGATCATCTCGTCGGCGCCGTCTCCGATCACGTGGCAGCCCACGATCTTCTCGTCGGGGCCGTGCGTCACGAGCTTCACCGCGGAAGCCGGCTTTCGGTCCAGCACCGCGTAGTACATGTTGACGAAGCGACCGGTGTACACCTTCACGTCACCGAAGCGCGCGCGGGCTTCTTCCTCACTCAGGCCCACGGTTCCTATGGGCGGGTGGCTGAACACCACGCTCGGGATGTTTTCGTAATCCAGCGAGGCGTCGGCCTGCCCGCCGAAAAGGCGATCCGCCAGCCGCCGCCCGGCGGCGATGGCAACCGGGGTGAGCTGCTTCCGACCGGTAACGTCTCCGATGGCGTAAATGCCCGGCACGTTGGCGTTCTGAAACGCGTCGGTGACGACGTGGCCGTAGCCGTCGCACTCGACCTCCGCGTGCTCCAGCCCGAGATGGGCGGTGTTCGGGAAGCGGCCCACGGCCCACAGGACGCAGTCCGCGTTCGCGATGGCGCTCCCGTCGTCCAGGTGAACGTCGATGCCTTCGCCTGACTTTTCGAGGGCCGTGACCCGCGTGTGCCTGCGGAACCGGATGCCCGCTTCTTCGCTCAACGTCATGAGCCGCTCCCGAAGCGTGGCGTCGAAGGTTCTCAGGAACTCGTCGTAACGCAGGACCATGGTCACCTCGGCGCCGAGACCGTGGAGAACACCGGCGAGCTCCACCGCGATGTAGCCGGCCCCGACGGTGACGACCCGTCTCGGCAATTCCTCGAGCTCGAAAAAGCCGTCGCTGGTGATGCCGAGCCCGGCGCCGTGGACGTGAGGTACGATGGGAGCTCCCCCGGTCGCGATCAGGATGTGCTCCGCGCAGTAAACGTCATCCCCCACCTGAACCTTTTTCGGCGAGTAGAAGCGCGCGAAGCCTTTCAGCGTTTGCACGCCGGAGGTGTCCAGCCCCTTCTGGTAGATGCCGTTGAGCCTCGCCACGTAGGCGTCCCGGGCGCGTCTGATGGCGGGCCAGTCGAAGCGCGCATCATCGACCGTGAAGCCATAGCCCGCGGCGTCGCGGAGCGTCTCGGCCACGGCCGACGTATTCCACATGACTTTCTTGGGGACGCAGCCGACGTTCACGCAGGTGCCGCCCATGCGTTGGCTCTCTATCAGCAGCACCCTGGCGCCGTAAGAGGCCGCGCGCCGGGCGGAGGCAATGCCGCCGCTGCCGCCGCCGATCACGATGTAGTCGTAGTCTGTCGTCATTGTTGCCGGACCGGGTTGCCAACGAGGATGGAGTGCTTCGTGTTGTAAACTGCATTGGAAGCACCATCTATTGAAGCACCGTCCCCCACGGGACGTTGCGCCGGTGAAAGAGTCGCAATTATGCCAAACCAGTACCCCGATATGCTCGACGCGTCCGACAATCCTCTGCTCGACCTCGGCGGGCTGCCGCACTTCGCGTCCATCCGCCCGGACCACGTCGCGCCGGCGCTCGACCATCTCCTGGCGCTCAACCGGAGACGGATCGCCGAGCTCGAGAGCCAGGCGGGGCGGCCAACGTGGTCGGGCTTCGTGCAGGTGCTCGAGGATCTCGACGAGAGACTCGAGCGCATGTGGTCCCCGGTCGCGCATCTGAACGCGGTCAGGGACAGCTCGGAGCTGCGTGCGGCCTACGAGCAGGCCCTCCCAAAGCTCAGCGACTATTACACGGACCTGTCGCACAGCGAGCGATTGTTCGAAAAATTCAACGACATCCGCGACGGCGCCGAATTCGACCGCCTGGACCGGGCCCAGCGCAGGATCGTCACCAACGCCCTCCGCGACTACAGGCTGGCGGGCGTCGCCTTGCCCGGCGAGAAGAAGGCACGCTTCAAGGCCATCCAGCAGGAGCTCGCCACCTTGACGAATCGTTTCGACCACAACGTGCTGGATGCCACCGAGAGCTGGTCGCTCGAGGTCGGCAACCGGAATAGCTTGGCGGGTCTGCCGGAATCGGCGCTGGAGCTGGCCCGTCAGGCGGCGGAGGAGCAGGGCGGGAGCGGCTGGCGTTTCACCCTGCACATACCTTCGTACCTGCCCTTCATGATGTATTGCCGCGACCGGGAGCTGCGCCGCCGGATGTACGATGCCTACGCGACGCGGGCCAGCGAACAGGGGCCGGACGCCGGCCGTTTCGATAACAGCGAGGTTGTCGAACGGATACTGGCGCTGCGGGAGGAGTCCGCGGCGCTCCTCGGCTTCGATAACTACGTGCCGGTGTCCCTGGCCACGAAGATGGCGAAGTCAGCGGCCCAGGTGGAGGGGTTTCTGCTGGACCTGGCCGGCCGGGTTCGCGACGCCGGCAAGCGGGAGCTCGCGGAGCTCGAGGACTTTGCTCGGGACGAATGCGGTCTCGAAACGCTCGAGGCCTGGGATATCGCTTTCGCCTCGGAGCGGCTTCGACAATCGCGCTACGCGTTTTCCGACGAGGACGTTCGGCCCTATTTCCCCCTGGACCGGGTGGTCGGCGGCCTGTTCGAGGTCATGCATCGCCTGTACGGCATCGAGGCGCGCCGGCTGGATGAGGTCGAGACCTGGCATCCCGACGTGAGCTTCTATGAGCTCGTCGACGGGCAGGGCGAAGTGCGCGGCCGGTTCTTCCTGGATCCGTACGTGCGCAAGGGCAAGCGGGGCGGCGCCTGGATGGACGAGTGCATATCGAGGAAGCGCGCCGGCGGCGCCGTGCAGGTGCCGGTGGCTTACCTGACCTGCAATTTCTCGCCGCCGGTCGGAGAGCGGCCGGCGCTGTTGACGCACGAGGAGGTGCTGACACTGTTTCACGAGTTCGGACACGGTCTGCATCACATGCTGTCCAGGGTGGACTACGTGTCGGTGTCCGGGATCAACGGCGTGGCATGGGACGCGGTCGAGCTGCCCAGCCAGTTCATGGAGAACTGGTGCTGGGAGCCGGAGGCACTGAACCTGTTCTCCGGCCACTACCGCACGGGCGAGCCGCTGCCCACCGACCTCCTGGAGAAGATGCGCGCCGCCCGGAACTTCCAGTCTGCCATGCAGATGCTCCGCCAGATCGAGTTCTCGCTGTTCGATCTGCGCCTGCACCGGGACTACCGGGGCCAGGGTATCGGCTACGTGCAGGAGGTGCTGGATCAGGTGAGGCGCGAGGTGGCGGTGGTGATCCCCCCGGCGTACAACCGGTTCCAGCACAGCTTCTCCCACATCTTCGCGGGTGGCTACGCGGCGGGTTACTACAGCTATAAGTGGGCAGAGGTGCTGTCCGCCGACGCCTTCAGCCGCTTCGAGGAGGAGGGTATTTTCAATCCGGCAACGGGACGATCGTTCCTTCAGAACATCCTGGAGGTCGGCGGTGTCGAGGACGCGGCGGTCATGTTTCGCAACTTCCGCGGCCGCGACCCGAAGGTCGATGCTTTGCTGCGCCATAACGGCCTGGCTGCTTGAGCCGTACGGGCTGATTGCGGCCTCCAACGAAAGGAAGGGAAGGGATGGGATGGGGTTCTGGGGTGTGTGAAGCCTGCTCACAAATTTGAAGGACCACGGAAAGCGCAGGCCGGGGAGTGCCTTTGTCGACACGCCGCAAGTACGTCCCTGTAG
>JBAUWJ010000158.1:0-2709 GCA_049583715.1 Arenicellales bacterium
GCTTCGAAGCGGACGTTGTACAGGTGCTGGGGCTGCTCGCCCCGGAAGTGGGCGTTGGAATCGGCGAACACGTAGATCCCATGGTCGCGCAGGATGACCCCGCGCTTGCCGCGGGCATAGCGAGGCAATCGCGTGTGCGCCTCGGGATGGATGTTACGCGCCCGGACCGGCTGGCCGACGGAAAATCCGGCCCGCTTGCCCTCGTCCCGGCTGCACGGCCCGCCCGTCTCGAGTATCGGCACCACCTCGTCGGCGGTCACCGCGGGTCTGCCCTTCTCGCCCTCCGCGACGCCGGTGCGCAGCTCCCGTTCCGTCACCAGCCCGTGCTCGACCATCAGGGTCTCGAGGCCGGCCAGCCAGCGCTCGTAATAGCTCGAGGCCAGGTACCGGACCGGGGGAATCCGCTCGCGGCCGTGGCGCCGCGCGTCGATGTTCCATTTTCGGAAGGCGCCCATGGCGAGGACCATGGCCAGCACACGCGCCTCCCACGTGGCGTGAAACACCGGCTCGTCGATCTCGGGACGAACCGGGCCGAAGCCGTGCATGCCGCCCATGTCGTGGACACCGTTCATGGCGCCGGGACCTCGGCGGTGCCGATCATGGCATCGCGGGTCACCAGGTTCGCCAGGCGCTCCTCGCTCCACCCCTCGGTGCCGGCGGGGCGCTGCGGGATTACCAGGTAACGTATCTCCGCGGTGCTGTCCCAGACGCGGATCTCGACGTCGTCGGGGAGCCGCAGCCCGAACTCGTTCAGCACCCCGCGCGGGTCGATGACGACCCGGGCGCGATAGGCGTCGGACTTGTACCACACCGGCGGCAGGCCGAGCACCGACCAGGGATAGCACGAGCACAGCGTACAGACCACGAGGTTGTGGGCGGCCGGGGTGTTCTCCACCGCCACCATGTGCTCGCCCTGGCGGCCAAGATAGCCGAGCTCCGCGATCGCGGCGGTGGCGTCGTCACGCAAGCGCCCGAGGAAATCGGGGTCGCTCCAGGCCCTCGCCACCACCCGCGCGCCGTTGCGCGGACCGACCCGGTTCTCGTAATAGTCGATATAGGCGTCCAGGGCCTCGGGATCGATGAGACCCTTCTCGGTGAGCAGAGTCTCCAGGGCCTTGACCCGCAAGGCGGTCTCCGGGGGCACCTGGCTGTGGTCGTGATCGGAATTGTCGCTCGGCATCGGGCTCTCTCGATGAAGGTTGGGGCCGGCGCCGACGACGGGTCAGACGCGGGCCTGTCCGGGTTTGGGTGCGATCGCCCCCGACAGAATACCCGGACCGGCGCGCTGAATTCCAGGCCTACGCGGCGGTGCGCGCCGGTCGGTCCATGGCACGGACCGCGAAGACCCCGGCCTACTTGTGCGCCTCCCGGTAGGCGTGGACTGCCCTGGGTTCCATCGGCTTGCTCCGGGCATCCTTGACCGCCGCCTCGTCGATGTCGCTGAAGCCTGCCGGCCTGAGGCCGTCGTTGCCCCAGGCTGCCCGGACGTAAGTTATGACCGCCGCGATCTCGGCATCGGGAAGATGGTCGAACGGCGGCATCACCCCCTGGTAGTGGCCTCCCTTGACGGTCAGCGGCCCCTGGAGACCGTTCAGGACCACGTAGACGGGAAACATCCGGTCTATGAACAGGTCCGGGTTGCCGGCCAGCGGCGGAAAGGTGTCGTGCAGACCCTGGCCTTCGCCCTGGTGGCAGGACGAGCAATTTTGCTCGAACACCGCCCTGCCGTCGACGGTCGACACGGGCTTCGGGGCGCCCTCGGGCGCGGCCTTGGGCGGATTCGGTCCCATGTACGTGCCGAGATACTCGAGGATCTTGTCATGGTCGGACTGCGGTATACGCAGGCCATATCCTTTCATGTCCTCGAGCAGAGCCTGCCAGTTGTCGCGGGTGATACCCGCCGATTCGACGACGTATTGCAGATCGTGGCAAACCCGGCACCGGGCATACACCAGATCGCGGTTCGGGCCCGGCGGCAGTTCGATCCGATCGCTGGCCCCTGCGTCCGTCGGAAACCAGGCCATCGCGACCGCTGCCAGGCCGACCATGAGCAGGCCGATCCTTCCCGGGCCCGCGGCCCCGAGCGCAGTTATCCTGAGCAAAAACAAACCAACACGCATTGCATCGTGCCTCTCGATAAACGGGGAAATGCATCGGGAGCGCCGCGCGGGCGGCGCTCCCGGCGACAGGGTCAGATCTTGATGGTCAGGTGCTCGACACCGTTCCACTCGTAGCCGCGGGGGTTCCAGCGGGTCAGGCCGTCCATGGGCTGGGTGCGGCCGAGCGCGTCCGTCGCCCTGCACAGCAGCATGTTGTCACCGGCGTTGAGCTTGCCTTTCGCCGACCAGTGATGCCACGCCCAGGGGCTTTCCGGGGGCTGGATGTCGGCTTCCTGCCAGCTCTTTCCGCCGTCCGAAGAGACCTGCACGCTGGTAATCGGCGCCATACCGTCGTTGAAGGCCACGCCGGTGATATCCACTTCGCCCGCCTTCGGCGTGTCTTCCGGCAGCGGAGAAAAGATCACGCTCTTGATCTTGTGGCCGTAGGTTGGCCGGCTGTTGTAGATCGTGTAGTCGTTCGCTCCGAACGTCCCGGGCTCCACGGGCATCAACGGGAAACGATAACCGAGCGACTGGAAGACGCTCGGCGACTGCTCCGACATCAACAGCAGCTTCGTCAGCATCTTCACGTTCATGTTGCCGTAGAAGC
>JBAUWJ010000159.1:0-11937 GCA_049583715.1 Arenicellales bacterium
TTCTGACTGGGACAATTTCGGGATGAAATCCCGACCTTCGTTCTTCCTTGTTTCGCGGTTCAAGTCCGGTTTGTCCCGGTAGATCGGCATCGGGGATCCGGCGGGCGCGCATCCGCGGCGGCAGAGAGACTCAGCTCTTCTCGTAGATCGGCTTGACCTTCGTTCCTTCGTCGATCAGCCAGTCATGGAACGCCCTGACGTTGGGGCGGCTCAATGCCTCTTCGAGGCAGACCACCAAGTGGGTCCAGGGACACGGCGTGCTGATGTCCAGGGGCTTGACCAGCCGTCCGGCGGCGAGGTCGAGCTCGGCCAGGGAGCCGCGTGTCAAGGCGATACCTTCTCCGAGAATCGCGGCCTGCAGCACCATGTCCGCCTGAGTGAAGCCCGTTCCGCGATGGGTATCGACGCCGTCCAGGCCGACCTGCTTCAGCCAGAAGTCCCAGTCGCAGCCGCTGAGGTCCCCGTAGGCAACCGTATCGTAAAGAAGGGTGGCGTCACGAAGATCCTCGAGACGGCGGGGAGCGCGGCCGTCACGCACCAGGTCGGGACTGCACACGGGGAACACCCGGTCCCGGAACAACTCCACGGCGTGCAGTTCCGGATAGCTCTTGTTGGTGAAGCGCACGGCGATGTCGATCTCGCTGCCGCGCAGGTCCACCGCACGCGGCTCGGCATCGACCCGGACGGGAATGTCGGGATGGATCTCGCGGAACTTCGCCAGTCTCGGGATCAGCCATTTCACGGCGAATGACGGCAGCACGCTGACGGTCACCGGACCCGCCCGGTGGGCCGATTTCAGCGACTCCGCCGTGTCGGATATCTGCCGCAGCGAGCTGCCTACGACCTCGTGAAAGGCTCTCCCCTCGTCGGTGAGCTCGAGCCTGCGCGGTCGTCGATGGAACAAGGCGAAGCCCAGGTACTCCTCGAGCTGCTTCACCTGCTGGCTCACCGCGCCCTGGGTGACGTGCAGCTCTCCGGCGGCCCGGGTGAAGCTCAGGTGACGCGCCGCAGCCTCGAAGGCACGCAGGGGAGCCAGCGGCGGCAGCTTCATGGGCGGATCCTCTTCAGCTATTAGTGTGACTAATGGATTATCTCAGAAACTATGGTTTGTCCGGGCGCGGAAATCGGTCTATAAAGTACCCAAGGCGCTCCTATCCGGAGCAAGAACTGGATTGCTTCTCCATTCGACCGCGGATATGTTGCGTTGAGTTTCAGCTTCCTTCTACTAATGGAGGGCCGCCATGACAAGCCGCAATACCTGCATCAATGAATCTTCGCTTGGAGACCGGATTTCCTGCACCTTGAATCTGTTCAATGAGTGGCACACGCGCAGGCAGGAGCGCCGGGAGCTTCTCAAGGTTTCGGATGCCGTGCTGAGAGACATCGGCATCAGCCGGGCCGACGCCGACCGGGAATACCGCAAGCCGTTCTGGCAGCTGTGAGGTCCCGGCTGCGTGTGCCGGTGTTGACGACCGGCTTGTCGGAATGAATTCCGACCCACAGGTACCGTCGGTCGAAGCCCGGGTGTGGGTCGGCCGGATCCCGTTCCCGACGATCTCCGGCACCCCCCACATCCGAAGTGGGCCGGCCGGATCTCGTTCCCGACGATCTCCGGCACCCCCCACATCCGAAGTGGGTCGGCCGGATCCCGCTCCCGGCAGTCTCCGGCACTCCCCACATCCCTGTGGGTCGGAATTCATTCCGACAGCGGCGATGGGTGGCGGCACGAGCACCAGTGCGGGCGTTGGCGTTGTTGTCGGGATGAATCCCGACCCACGGGTGCCAGCGTTGCATGGGGGCGTTCGGGCGTGGGGCCCTGCATTTGCATCGGGATAGAACCCGGCATGCCCCCTCACCCCAACCCGCTCCCCCGAGGACGGGGGAGAGGGAGCCTTCTCTTTCTCAGTACTTGCCCAGAACCTCTCGAAGAATGCCGCACATCTCGTCGATGTGTGCCCGCTCGCTGATGAAGGGCGGGGCGGGCAGGCCGGTGTCCCCGGTGAACTTGATGTGCAGGCCGGCTTTGAACAGGCTCTTCTGGACTTCGAGGCCGCGTGCCCCGGGTGCGTCGCCCGGCTCGAGGTCGAAGCCCGCGATCAGGCCGTAGCCGCGGATGCCCTTCACTACCGACAGGTCCTTCAGACCGAATATCGAATCCAGGAAGTACTCCGACAGCTCCGACGCCCGATCGAACAGGTTCTCCTTCTTGTAGATATCCAGCGTGGCGAGCCCCGCCGCGCAGGCGGCCGGGTGGGCGGAGTAGGTGTAGCCGTGGAACAGCTCGATGGCTTTGCCGGACGCAGCGTTCATGATGGCGTCGTGGACCTTGTTGTTCACCGCCACCGCGCCCATGGGCTGGGCGCCATTGGTGAGTGCCTTGGCCATTGTCATGATGTCGGGCAGCACGCCGAAGCTGTCCGAGGCAAACGGCTTGCCCGTCCTCCCGAAGCCGCAGATCACCTCGTCGAAGATCAGCAGGATGCCGTGCTTGTCGCAGATCTCCCGGAGCCGTTGCAGATAGCCCCTGGGCGGCACCAGGCAGCCGGTGGAGCCGGCAATGGGCTCGACGACGCAGGCCGCGATGGTGTCGGGACCGAAGTTCATGGCGATGCGCTCGAGGTCGTCGGCCAGTTCAGCGCCGGTCTCGGGCTGGCCCCTGACCATGTGGTGCTCGGGCAGCCCGGTATGCCGCATGTGCACGATGCCCGGCAGGCCCGGCCCGAAGGCCTGGCGGTTCTTGATCATGCCGCTCAGGGACACGCCGCCCATGTTGACACCGTGATAGGCGCGTTCCCGGGACGCAAAGCGAATGCGCTGGCCTTCACCGCGGGCGTAGTGATAGGCGTAGGCGATCTTCATCGCCGTGTCCACGGACTCCGAGCCGGAGTTGACGAAGAAGATGTGGTCCAGGTCGGCCGGGGTCAGCTCGGCCACGCGCCGCGCGAGCTCGAAGGCCTTGGGCTGGGCAACCTGGAAAGGCGGGGCGTAAGCCAGCTCCTTCATCTGCCCGTGGACGGCGTCGGCGATCTCCCGGCGGCTGTGCCCGGCGGCGCAGCAGAACAGTCCGGAAGAGCCGTCCAGCACCCGGTCGCCGTTCTGGTTCCAGACGTAGACGCCTTCGCCGCGGACCATGATCCGCGGGTCCGCCTTGAAGTCGCGGTTGCCGGTGAACGGCATCCAGTAGTTGTACATGCTGTCTTGATCGAGTTTCATGATCGTTCTCATGCTGGTGTTGCCTGTCCCTCATTTTGACACAAAGGCATGCGGTTTGCTCCGGCTGGACGAAGGCGGGCGATCGGGTCCGGCACGCGGTCCGCGGCGCCGGAAGCCAAGACGTTTTTTCCTATTCTTCGACCGTGGCCGGAAACTCTTTTGGAGGCAGCGCAAGGCCGAAACGAAGAGTGCGTGGCGGATGGCCGTCGGAGCCTTCGGCGCCCGGGCGTGGAGACGGTTTTCCCTCGCCCGGCACTGAAAACACAGTCTGACGCAGGTCAAGAAAATCCTTCTATACGAACCCTGCCCGGGATCGCCGGAGAGAGTCTGGACCGTGCGGTGGCGGCCCACTGGCTCTGGTGAATGGCTGCGCGACGCCCTAACATTGTGCGTACAAGAATTGTCCAACCCGAAAGCCGGCGGAAATCACGCCGGTCTTCATCCATTTATCGGAGTCCAGACATGCTGATTGGCGTACCCAAGGAAATCAAAGACAACGAATTTCGCGTGGGCATGGCCCCGTCCAGCGTGCGTGAAGCGGTGACGCACGGCCACCAGGTGATCGTCCAGACCAACGCGGGCGAGGGCATTCGCGCGAGCGACGACATGTACAGCACAGCCGGTGCCCGGATCATCGACAGCGCCGAGGAAATCTTCGCCAGCGCCGACATGATCGTGAAGGTCAAGGAGCCCCAGGCGGCGGAGCGCGCGATGCTGCGGGAGGGGCAGATCCTGTATACGTACCTGCATCTTGCGCCCGACCCGGAGCAGACCAAAGACCTGGTGAAGAGCGGCGCGGTCTGCATTGCCTACGAGACCGTGACTTCGCCGCACGGCGGCCTGCCGCTGCTGGCGCCGATGTCCAAGGTGGCCGGACGCATGGCGGTCCAGGCCGGTGCCTATTGCCTCGAGCACCCGCACGGCGGGCTCGGCATGCTGCTTGGCGGCGTGCCCGGCGTGCATCCCGCCAAGGTGGTCATCATCGGTGCGGGCGTGGTGGGCAAGCACGCGGCCTTCATCGCGGTGGGCATGGGCGCCGACGTATGTGTGATCGACCGCAATCCCGAGGTCCTGGAGTCCCACTGGCAGCAGTTCGGCCGCAGCACGAGCACGGCGTTCTCCACCGCGGAGAGCATCGAGCAGCACGTGCTGGAGTCGGACCTCGTCATCGGCGGTGTATTGATACCGGGAGCGGCGGCGCCGAAGCTGGTGACCGAGGACATGGTGAAGAAGATGAAGGACGGCTCGGTGATCGTGGACGTCGCCATCGACCAGGGCGGCTGCTGCGAGACTTCCAAGGCGACCACTCATTCGCACCCGACCTACATCCTGCACGACGTGGTGCACTACTGCGTTGCCAACATGCCCGGCGGCGTGCCGCTGACGTCGACCTATGCCTTGAACAACGTCACTTTGCCGCACCTGTTGAGCATCGCAGACAAGGGCTACAAGCAGGCGCTGCTGGACGACCCGCACCTGTTGAACGGGCTGAATGTGTACAAAGGCAAGGTCGTTTACAAGGAAGTGGCGGACGATCTGGGCTACACGTTCTACGATCCGCGCGAGGCACTGCAGAGTTGATCCGGGGCTGGCGCCCCGGAGATAGTCTCACGTCGGAATGAATTCCGACCCACTTCGGATGTGGGGTGTGTCGGAAGTCGTCGGGAACGAGATCGGACCGACCCACTTCGGACGTGGGGAGTGTCGGAAATTGTCGGAAACGAGATCGGACCGATCCACTTCGGATGTGGGGAGTGTCGGAGATTGTCGGGAACGACAGCCGACCCACAGAGCGGGGGTTGGCACCTTGCCCCTTGTGGGTCGGAATTCATTCCGACAAACCCTGCTCGTTCCGGTCCCTCATCGCGGGCGATGTAATCCCCCTTCAGCGGGCCGTTCTGAAGGAAACGATCTTCCCGAGCTCCCCGGCCGGCACGGGCGTGCCGATGTAAAAACCCTGGAAAGCGTCGCAGCCTTCCTCTTCCAGGAACACCTTCTGCTGCTCGTTCTCCACGCCTTCGGCTATCACGTGCAGTCCGAAGGCGTGCCCCATCGCCAGGATGGCCCGCACGACGGCAACGCTGTTGGCGTCCCCGGGAAGCCCGTCGACGAAGGTCCGGTCGATCTTGATCTGGTGCACCCGGAGCCGCTGGATATAGGACAGGGAGGAATAGCCGGTGCCGAAATCGTCGATCGAGAAGCGCACCCCCATGCTTTCCAGGGCCTCGAATTGCGTCATGACCCGGTCGATGGGCTCGATTCCGACGTTCTCGGTCAGCTCCAGGTACAGGGATCTCGGATCCGCGCCGGAGCGCTCCAGGTGCCCGCGGATCTCGTCCACGAAGCCGGGCTGCCGGAAGTGCCTGGCGCTGACGTTGACTGCCAGGGTCAGATGCCGCGTCGACGGGTCCTGCTGCCAGGCACGGAGCTGATCGAGGGCCGCGCCGATCACCCAGTCGCCAAGCTGCAGGATCTGGCCGCTTTCCTCGGCGACCCGGATGAAATCCTTGGCGGGAACCCGTGGCCGGTCCGGGGGCGCCCAGCGCAGCAGCGCCTCGGCGCCGATAATCTCGTTCCCCCGGTCAATCTGCGGCTGGTAGTGCAGCTCGAATTCTTCGTTGTCGAACGCTCGTCGCAGCTCCGCCTCGAGATGGGCGCGCCTCTCCATCGCCTTCTGCTGCCCGGGATTGAAGAAGCGAAAGGTGTTGCGCCCGTCCGCCTTCGCCTCGTAGAGAGCGACATCCGCCTGCTTCAGCAGATCGTCGACCAGCAGATCGCGCCCCTTGAACAGCGTGATACCGATGCTGACGGTGATGCCGTAATCGTTGAACGGGGACAGTGCGTAGGGTTTGCTGAGCGCGGATTGAAGCTGTTGCGCACGCCGAACCGCATCGTTGCTCGCGACGTTCTCGTCGGGATCCAGTCCTTCGAGCACCACGACGAACTCGTCTCCCCCGATCCGGGCGACGGAATCGGATTCGCGCACGCCGCTTTTCAGGCGCTTTGCCGCTTCGGCGAGCAGCGTATCCCCGGCGGCGTGGCCGCGGGTGTCGTTGAGCACTTTGAAGTGGTCGAAGTCGAGCATGAGCACGGCGCCGCAGGTCTGGTTGCGCGTGCTGAAAGCCAGGGCGCGGCCCAGACGGTCCATCAACAAGCGTCGATTGGCCAGCTCGGTCAAGGGGTCGTAGAAGGCGAGGCGCTGGATTCTCTTTTCGTCTTCTTTGGAATCCGTGATGTCGCTGAAGGAGCCGACATAGTGGCTGATCCGGCCCCTGGTGTCCTTGACGGCGCTGATGGTCAGCCATTCCGGGAAAAGTTCTCCGTTCTTTCTGCGGTTCCAGATCTCTCCTTCCCATACGCCGTGCTCGCCAATCTGGCGCCACATCTCCGCGTAGAACGCGCTGTCGTGATAGCCGGACTGCAGGAGGTTCGGCGTCTTGCCGATTGCCTCCCGGGCCTCGTACCCGGTGATCCGGCTGAAGGAACTGTTCACGCGCTCGATCACGCCGTTGGCGTCCGTCACGATGATGCCCTCCTGTACTTCGAAGGCCGCGTCGGCAACGCGAAGATTCCTTGCGCGCAGCTCCGCGTCGAGCGCAAAGGACATGTCCACCGTGAGCTCCACGAGCATCCGTATCCCGGCGTCCTCGAGCCCGCCGGCGCCGCGGGCGTGAACCACCAGCACCGCCGTCGCCTCGCCGGCGCGGCCCAGCGGAACCGCGGCCAGGGCGGCAAACGGGCAGCAGCGGGCGAACTGCTCCAGCGCCGGATCCGTATCGTCGCCATGGATGTCGCTGATGACCTCGGTGTCGCCGGTGCTGAGCGCGCGGCCGGCCGGACCCGGGGTGGCCGCCTCGCCCGCGTCCAGCGACATGGGGAAATGATCGAGGCAGTCGATGGCGCCGCAGGCCGCAACGCGCCGCAGGCGCGGGGATTCCGTTTCGGGCTCGGCGACCCAGACCAAGGGAAAGCGTGCCTGCCGCACGAGGATCTCACAGACCTGTCCGAAGAGCTCGTGGCGGTCCGGGGCGCGGATAATGCTCCGCCGTGCCTCGCTGATCGCCGACTCCAGGAGCCGCCGGTGCCCGTGTTCACGTCGCGTCCCTGTGCACCTGCCCAGGAACGGCGGGCTCACGGGACCAGGTGGGGTCCGTATTGACGGGTTGCTCTCATACCCCCGCCCGGCCCGTCAATCAAGCGGGCGGCGTGCAGGGCATGGTGGCGAGGGTATCGCTCCTGTGATGGTGACGTGCTCCATCCCGACCGGAGAGGTCGTCGTGGTGATTCGGGCTTCGGCATCGTTCGGTTATTCTTGTAAGTGGCAAGATTGCCGTCCCCGCTCGCGGCCGGCGCGCCACGGCCATGTGGAAGGACGAGATAACGGCGTACGCTTGAAGTATACCTGATGATCGGGCGAACAGCGGTGGATCGTCGGCGAACAGTTCCGCCTCGTCGCCGTCCGCGTCACACCGGTGCTCTCGCCGGCGGTGTGCCGTAACCGAGCTGCTCGGGGCGCTCCTTCCCGGCGCGCGCCCCGGACAGGCGGCCTTATGTATGCGTGCGACAGCGGTTATGATTCACGCTTTCACGCAACCGGCACCGTTGGCGGATGAGTAAGAAGAAGTCAAAAAAGAAAAGCGGAGCCCAGCAGGCCGGGCGCGCGGGCGCCGGAAAATCACCGAGACGTCGATCCGCCGGGGGTGCTGAGAAAGCGCGGCCCGTACCGCAGTCGGACATTCAAGTCAGGAAGGAGCTGTATTTCCCGACGCACATTTACTTCTGTGACCTGCCGAACGCGGACGCCCTGAACAAGTCGCTGGTGCAGGCCATCTACGAGTTGCGCGGGGCCGATCCGGAGGGCATCGTGCGCTCCAACGTCAAGCGTATCGGAGCCTGGCACAGCGCTACCGATCTGAACCGGCGAGAAGAGTTCCGGAACTTCACCGGCCTCCTCGATGCCGTCGTCTCACGGATCTACCAGGACCTCGGCTACGAGCCGGGGACTCGGGCGGTATGCGACAACATGTGGGCGAACGTGAACCCGCGGCACGGCTACAACCGGTTTCATACCCATCCCAACGTACTGTGGAGCGGCGTCTACTATGTGCAGGCACCGGCGCATTCGGGGCGGATCTACTTCCGCGATCCGCGCGAGCAGGCGCATGCGGTGACGCCGCGCTTGCGCGCCGACCAGGACCGGATCAGGGAGCTGTGGTCCGAGGTGTACTACGAGCCCATCGCCGGCCGCGTGATCCTGTTCCCGGCCTGGCTCGGCCACGAAGTGGAGCCCAACCTGACGACGGAGGAGGGCGCCGCCGGCGATCGCATCAGCATCTCGTTCAACTACGTGCAGCGCGCCGTCCAGGCCTCGGTCAATACATCACCGTGACGTAGCCGTCGCCGCCGGTCCCGCCGGCTTCTCCGTCGGTGTTCACCCCAGCTAGAGCTTCAACGGCAGCACCGGCGCTTCCATCCAGTCCTCGCGGTTGTGCCAGTCGTAGCTCGGATCGTCGACGAACAGCTCCACCTCGTTGCCGTCCGGGTCGCGCAGGTACAGGCTCTGGCTGACGGTGTGGTCGGACTGGCCGTCGATGCTGTAGCCGAGCTGCTGGAGCTGCGTCTTCTTGGCGCGCAGCTCGTCCAGCGACTCGCCGATCTTCCAGCCCGTGTGGTACAGGCCGATGCGATTGCCCTGCAGCGGACCGGGCGCGTCGCCCACCTCGATCAACAGGATCTCGTGGTGGGTGCGCCCGCCGGTGAGCATGCCGGCGCGACCGTTGAAGATCTTTCCCTTGAAGGTGAGGCCGACGACGTCGCGGTAGAAATCGACGGACCGCTGAAGGTTGTGCACGTAGAAAACGACATGTCCGAGCTCAGGCATTCTTCTTCTCCACCAAAGTCTTGAGGTTCTGCAGCCCCTGGTCATACTCCTTACCGATCCACCTGTCCATCATCAGGCCGAAGTAGCGCTGAATGATGTTGTCGCCGAACTGGGTGTCGAACCCCCAGGTCACGCGGCTCGAATCACCGGCGGCCTCGATCTTGAAATAGGTCGTCGCCGTGCCCTGGTCCGACATCTCCAGCCTCGCGGCCACGTCGCTCGGCGGCTTGCTCAGGGTGATCAGGCGGCGGCCGCTGCCGATGTCCGGATTGTCGCTGTGCCAGGTGAAGATCGCTCCCACCCCCGACTCCGGACCGCTGTACGTCGTCTTCATGTCCGGGTCCTTGCGGGCCCAGGGCGACCATTCGTTGAACTTCCTGGGGTTGTTGACATAGGGAAACACGGTCTGCGGCGGAGCCTTGATGCGCACCGTGCGCTCCACGTGGGCGGTGTCCGGCAGCTCGTAGCCGATGCCGATGGCCGCCAGTACAATAAGAAGCATCAAAAGGATGAATCGCTTCAGGAACTTCATGGTTTTTCCCGTATCAATCTCTTACACTGACGCGATGGTAATTGATCAGCCATGAACAAACGAGGCCTTATGCGCTGGTTCGACAAGAAGACATCCATACCCGCCGAAGGGGAGGCCCTCCCCGGGCGCGACGACGAAATGCCGGTCCCGGAAAAGCACGCCGTGCTGGGCACGCCCCTGAAGGGCCCGTTCCCGGAGGGCCTTCAGCAGGCGGTGTTCGGCCTGGGCTGTTTCTGGGGCGCCGAGCGCGCCTTCTGGGAGCTGCCGGGGGTCTACACCACCGCCGTGGGCTACGCGGGAGGCTATACCCGCAACCCCACCTATAAAGAAGTCTGCACCGGCATGACCGGCCATACCGAGGTGGTGCTGGTGGTCTTCGACCCAGCGCGCGTCAGCTACGAGGCGCTGCTCAAGGTGTTCTGGGAATCCCATGACCCCACCCAGGGCATGCGTCAGGGCAACGACGTCGGCACTCAGTACCGGTCCGCCATCTACGTCTACGACGCCGCGCAAAGGGAAGCCGCCGAGCGTTCCAGGCGGGAGTTCCAGCGCGCCCTGAAGGAAAGAGGCTACGGCCCCATCACCACGGAGATTCTCGACGCGCCGACTTTCTATTACGCCGAGGACTACCACCAGCAGTACCTCCACAAGAACCCCGCCGGCTATTGCGGCCTCGCCGGGACCGGCGCCTGCCTGACCCAGACCGCCTGAGAACCTTGTTGTAGGTCGCCGGATCCCGCTCCCGGCGGATCTCCGGCACTCCCCACATCCTTGTGGGTCGGCCGGATCCCGCTCCCGGCGGATCTCCGGCACTCCCCACATCCTTGTGGGTCGGAATTCATTCCGACTAAAAGGATGTCGGGCTGAAGCCCGACCTGCAATCCGCGACATTCAGACATCGGCTTGTCGGAATAAATTCCGACCCACAGGGTAGGGATTCCTTCTCCCCCTGTTGGGGGAGAAGGTCAGGATGAGGGGGAGGCGGCGCAGCCGCCCGCCTTGTGCCGTGGCCCTTCAGAAGCCTCAGCCCCCTTCGACGGAAGCCGCCGCCGGCTCAAAGTACGCACACAGCCCCTGCACCACCAGCGCCCCGCAGCCCGTTGCCGCCATCACCAGGGCGATGCCCGTGATGGGATCTCCGGCCACTTTCCCGACCACGGCCGAGGTGGCCGCCCCCAAGGCGAACTGGAACACGCCGAACAGGCCCGACGCCGCGCCCGCGCTGTCCGGAAACAGGTCCAGAAGATTGGCCACCGTGTTGCCCGCGATCAACCCGATGACCGAAACGGACGCGAACAGGAGCAGGGTCACGCCGATGAAGCCGGGACTGCCGCTGCCGGCGATCACGGCGAGCAGCACACCGGCCGCCGCGAAGATCGCGACCCCGAGCCGCAGCAGGCGGTTGGTGCCGACCCTCATCACCAGCCTGCCGTTGAGGTAAGTCACTACGATCATCCCGCCCACGTTGGCCGCGAAGTACAACCCGAATTGCCCCGCCGTGAGGCCGAAGTGCTCCATGAACACGAAGGGCGCCGCCGCGAGATAGGCGAACAGGCCGGCGAAGGCCAGCCCGCCGGTCAGGAGCTGGCCCACCGCATAGGGCCGGGAGAGCACGGACCCGTAAGCCTGAAAGCGGCTCCACAGGCGAATACCCTGGCGCCGCGATTCGGGATTGGTCTCCGCCAGCCGCCAGAAGGCGAGGGCCAGTGCCAGCAGGCCGTAAGCGGTCAGGATCACGAAGATCGCCCGCCAGCCCGACCAGCTCACCACCAGGCCGCCCACCGTGGGGGCGACCAGCGGCGCGGCGCCCATGACCATGATGACGAAGGACATCACCCTCGCCGCCCGGGCGCCATGGAAGCGATCGCGGACGATCGCGCGCGAGATCACGGGCCCCACCGCGGCGCCGAGGCCCTGCAGCGCCCGCGCGGCCACCAGCATCCCGATCCCATCGCTCGCCAGGCACAGGGCCGAGCCGGCCAGATAGATCAGCAGCCCGATGTGCATCACGAGCCGCCTGCCGTAGCGGTCGGACAAGGGCCCCAGCAGGAGCTGGCCGACGGCGAGCCCGATGAAGAACGTACTGAGGGTGTGCTGCACCGCCGACTCGTCCACCCCGAAATCCGTCCGGAGCTGCGGCAGGCCGGGCAGGTACATGTCGGTGGACAGGGGAGACACCGCCGTCATCATTCCCAGCAGGATGATGAGCCCGATCTCTCTCGTTTGTGTTGACTGCGAGGTGTTCATTCTTCTTCCAGCGGGCGAGGATACGTCACCGGGGTGTCGAGCGGTGAGCCGAGAAATGCGAAAA
>JBAUWJ010000160.1:0-6597 GCA_049583715.1 Arenicellales bacterium
AAGGCCGTGCTCGGGGAGGAGGAGACCCACCATGCCGGCGCGTCGCGGCGCATCCGGGTCGGTGACGAGATAGGCCTGATCGACGGCAGGGGCACGCGCGCGGTGGCGGTAGTGGAATCCGTATCGCACAGGGCCTTGGAGTTCACCGTTCGTGCGCGTCGGCGTCTGCGGCCGGGTCCCTCGGTGTCGGTCGCCGCCGCCGTTCCCAAGGGCGAGCGCTTTCGGACCATGATCGACATGCTGAGCCAGATCGGTGTGGCTTCCATCGTGCCCCTGGTCTGCGAGCGCAGCATGGTCAGGCCGAGGCGTTCGTTCTCGGAGCGATGGCGTCGGGTCGCGATCGAGGCGTGCAAGCAGAGCCGCAACCCATACGTGCCGGAGATCGCGGAGCCGAAGAGCCTGGGGGATTCCCTGGCGCGCATTCGGGATGGGGACACCATTGGGTTTGCCGACGCCGGCGGCGGTATGCTCACGGATGTGCTGCCCGCCCGCGGCGCTTTCCACTTGTACATCGGGCCGGAAGGCGGCTTCACGGAGGGCGAGAAGGCCCTGCTTGGGGGAGCCGGCGGTCGGCCCGTCAATCTCGGAGATAATGTCCTGCGTGTCGAGACTGCCGCCGTGGTGGCCGCTGCACTGAGCCTGCTGGCGAAAAGACGTTCGCGCGAGGAATGAACGCTGGCGCAGCCGCTCGGGCTCTGCCACAGTTGGAACCAGGGCTCGAGTGGTGAACCAGCAGCAATGTTGCCAACCGGAATTCCTTCTTCCCCTTGGGGGAGAAGGCGGGGACGAGGAGGAGGCGGTGCAGCCGCCCGGGCTGGCGTGAAGTCAATTCCAACTACCTTGGAGCTTCTTCGAAGGCACACATGAACGACATACCCGGGCTGCAGGATATCCGCGCCGCCCACGAAAGAATTTCTCCCCATATCCACCGTACACCGGTCATGACCAGCGGCCACGTCGACCGGCGCGCGGGGGCGTCGGTGTTCTGCAAATGCGAGAACCTGCAGAAGATCGGTGCGTTCAAGATCCGCGGCGCGACCAACGCCGTCCTGTCCCTGGACGACGAGCAGATCGCACGCGGCGTGGCCACCCATTCGTCGGGCAACCACGGCGCCGCATTGTCCCTCGCGGCCGGATTCCGGCGCGCCGCCGCGTATATCGTTATGCCGGAGAGCGCGTCGAGAGTGAAGATCGAGGCGGTGAAAGGCTACGGGGGACGGATCGTGTATTGCTCCAGCGACCCGGCCAATCGGCAGCAGGTGCTCGACCGGGTCATCGCGGACACCGGCGCGCATCTTGTCCATCCCTTCAACGACTACCGGATCATCGCCGGCCAGGGCACCGCGGCACTCGAGCTGCTGGAGCAGGTCCCCGACCTGGACATGATCCTCGTGCCGGTAGGCGGCGGCGGCCTGATCAGCGGCATGGCACTGGCCACGCGCTACGTCAGCCCCTCGACGCAGGTAATCGGAGTCGAGCCGAAGATGGTGGACGACGCCCGCCGTTCGTTCCTGTCCGGAAGGATCACGCCGGTACCGGGAGGCACCTCGATCGCCGACGGTCTGCTCACGACGATCGGCGAGAAGAACTTCGACGTCATTACCCGCTATGTCGAGGACATCGTGACCGTCGAGGAAGCCGAGATCGTCGAAGCGATGCGCTTTGTCTGGACCCGCATGAAGATCGTCGTCGAGCCCTCCGCCGCCGTACCGATGGCGGCCCTGCTGAACGACAAGGTGAACGCGGACGGACGCCGGGTGGGTGTCCTGTTCTCCGGCGGCAACGTCGATCTCGACCGGCTGCCCTGGGGGTGATGCGGCCGTCGCCCGCTGGTTGACCGGCGGTCCTGTGTGCGAGGAGCTCGTTGTCGCGACAGGCGGGAGTGAACAAAAAGCCGTGGGTCTCGACATCACGTGCGGGGACCGGCATCCTATCGAGCCCCATCGAACGGCGTGCACGCCGACTTCCGCAGTCTCGACTTGAATGAGTGACAACATGAATGACGAAACCATAAGCTGGGAGGACTTCGAGCGCGTCAGGCTCTGCGCGGGAACCATCGTGAAGGTCGAGGACTTCCCGGAAGCCCACAAGCCGGCCTACAAGATCACCGTCGATTTCGGGCCCGAGATCGGACAGCTCAAGACCAGCGCCCGGGTAGCCGACCTCTACGGCAAGGACGAGCTTCAGGGTCGCCAGATTCTCGGTGTAGTGAACTTCCCGGCCAAACAGATCGGACCGGTTCGCTCCGAGTTCCTCCTCACCGGCTTCTACCAGGAGGACGGCTACGTCGTCATTGCCGTCCCCGAGCGCGAGGTGCCGAACGGAGCCCGTTTGGCTTGATGGCTCTCTGAGACTCTTTGCCCGTCGGCAGAACTTGCGGGCGTTTGAGTATGGATATTCTCTCGCCAAGGCGCCAAGCACGCCAAGGGGTGCTCCCATGAAGGACAGGGTCACCCGACCCGTCAAGCGTCTCCTTGGAACGAGCCGACTGATTTCTTGGCGTGCTTGGCGCCTTGGCGAGAGCACAAGAGAACGGGTGTCAGATATTCCCTTCCGGGACAGGCCCCGTCGCCGCCAATGATCCGCGAATATCGCGCGCTCAATCCGGCAGGGCCATCACCCTCTCTATCTGATCCCGGATCTTCGCCATGGCCTGGCTGAGCTCCTCCAGCCGGCCGCGTTCCTTCTCCACCACCGCCTCCGGCGCCTTGCTGACGAAACCCGGGTTGTCGAGCTTACCGCGGGTGCGCTCGAGGTCCTTGTCGATCTGCGTGTACTCCTTCCGCAGGCGCCCGAGCTCCACGGCTTTGTCGATCACGTCCCCGAGGGGGACCAGGACCAGCGTACCTCCCACCAGCGAGGTCGCCGAGCCGTCGGCACGGACGTTGGCCGCCGCGATGTCGATCGACCGGATTCTTCCGAAACGCATCAGGAAGTCCCGGTTGTTCTCCAGGTACTTCCGCTCACGCCTCCCGATATCCTTCAACAGCACCGGCACCGCGCGGGCGGGGTCGATATTCATCTCTCCCCGGATGTTTCGCACGGCACCGATCACCCCCTGCACCCAGGCCATCTCGGCCAACGCTCCCTTGTCGACCAGCTCGTTCCGCGGCTCGGGCAGGGGCCGGATCATGATGCTGCGTCCTTCGAGACCGGCGACGGGCGCCAGCTCCTGCCACAGCGCCTCCGTAATGAAAGGCGTGATGGGGTGCAGCAGGCGCAGGCTCGCCTCCAGGACATGGACCATGGTCTGACAGGTGGCAAGACGTTCGGGCTTCGAGGTGGCCGGGCTCGTCAGGATCACCTTGCTGAGCTCCAGGTACCAGCTACAGTACTCGTCCCACAGGAATCCCTGCAGGACCCGGGCCATGTTGTCGAACCGGTAAGCGGCGACGGCCTCCCACACTTCCCGCACGACCTGCTGCAGCCTCGCGATGATCCAGCGGTCCGCGACGCTCAGATGAGTCGCCTCGATGAAGCGGCCCCGGAGGTTCGTGCCCTCGACGTTCATGAGCACGTAGCGCGCCGCGTTCCACAGCTTGTTGCAGAAGTTGCGGTTGCCGCCGATGCGCCCGAGGTCGAAGTTGATGTTGCGGCCGGTGGTGGCCAGTGAAGCGAAGGTGAATCGCAGTGCATCGGTGCCGTGTGCGGAAATGCCATCCGGAAATTCGCGGCGCGTGGCCTCGGCGATGGACGCCGCCATTCTCGGCTGCATGAGTCCGGTGGTCCGCTTCTCGACCAGGGATTCCAGGTCGATGCCGTCGATGAGGTCCAGCGGGTCCAGGATGTTCCCCTTGGACTTGGACATCTTCTGGCCGTGGGCGTCCCGGACCAGGCCGTGGACGTACACTTCGTGGAACGGCACGTCGCCGTCCATGAATTTCAGGCCGAACATGATCATCCGCGCGACCCAGAAAAAGATGATGTCGAAGCCGGTCACCAGAACGCTGGTGGGGTAGAAGGTCTTCAGGTAATCGGTCTGCTCCGGCCAGCCCAGGGTGGAGAAGGGCCACAGGGCGGACGAGAACCAGGTGTCGAGCACATCCTCGTCGCGGCGCAGCCCGACATCCCGGCCGTGCTTCGCCCGGGCCTGCTCGCGGGCTTCCAGCTCGCTGCGCGCCACGAAGATCTCTCCGTCGGCGTCGTACCATGCCGGAACGCGGTGACCCCACCAGAGCTGGCGGGAGATGCACCAGTCCTGAATGTTGCGCATCCACTCGAAGAAAGTGTGCCGCCAGTTGTCCGGCACGAAGCGGATCCTGCCGTCCTCGACCGCTTTCATCGAGGCCTCGGCCAGCGGCGCTACCTTCACGAACCACTGGTTGGTGAGATACGGCTCGATCACCACGCCCGACCGGTCGCCGCGCGGGATCTTGTGGCGATGCCGCTCGATGCGCTGAACGAGATTTCGGGTCTGGAGGTCGCGGACCACGCGTTGGCGCGCCACGAAGCGATCGAGCCCGTGATAAGGGCTCCCCGGGAGGTCTATGGCGGCGTCCACCGTCAGGACGTTGATCATCGGGAGATCGTGACGGCGTGCCACTTCGTAGTCGTTGAAGTCGTGGGCCGGTGTGATCTTGAGGCAGCCGGATCCGAAGCTCGGGTCCACGTAATCGTCGGCGATAATGGGTATCTCCCGTTCCACGAGAGGAAGAAGCACCTTGCGGCCCACGAGGTGGCGGTAACGCTCGTCCTCCGGATGCACGGCCACTGCCGTGTCGCCGAGCATGGTCTCGGGACGGGTGGTGGCCACGGTCACGTGCTCGTCCGGCCGGTCCGCGAGGGGATAGCGCAGGTGCCACAGGTGGCCGTCCTCTTCCTCGGAAACGACCTCGAGATCGGAGACGGCGGTATGGAGTTGCGGGTCCCAGTTCACCAGCCGCTTGCCGCGGTAGACCAGACCCTCCTCGTACAGCCGCACGAACACCTCCTGCACGGCATGGGAGAGCCCTTCATCCATGGTGAACCGTTCGCGGGACCAGTCCAGGGATGCGCCCATCCGCCGGAGCTGGCGGGTGATGGTGCCTCCCGAGTGTGCTTTCCATTCCCACACACGCTCGACGAAGCGCTCGCGGCCGACGTCGTGGCGGGTCTTGCCTTCTTCCTCGAGACGCCTCTCCACCACCATCTGGGTGGCGATGCCCGCGTGGTCCGTTCCCGCCTGCCACAGCGTGCAGTCCCCGAGCATACGGTGCCAGCGGATCAGGATATCCATGATGGTGTCCTGGAAGGCATGGCCCATGTGCAGGCTGCCGGTGACGTTGGGCGGAGGGATCATGATGCAGTAAGGTCTGCCTTTGCCTCTCGGCGCGAATAAGTCGGCTTCCTCCCATTGCCGGTAGATATCCTGTTCCAGGTCGCTGGGCTGGTAGGTCTTGCTGAGCTCGGTATGTGCCATGAACGGGCCGGTCGTGGTGCTGTCGATAACGGGTCGTGGAGCCGCACGCCCGCAGGGAAGCGTGCCGGGGACAAGCGCGCAATTATACTGAACTGGCGGCTCAACCAAAGGCCGCAGGCGACAGTGAGCTACGCTGGCTCTGCGCGCGCGACGCGCCCCCGTGGTACCCGATCAGCGGTCCTGCGAAGCCCCCCGCCGTAGGGGATCACTCGTGCGCCATCTCTTCCAGTAGCTCCACCAGGGCGTCGCGCAGCTCCCTGGCCTGCGGGCCGGAGAAAGCCTCCACGCCCATCAGTTCCAGGCGCACCCCCAGGCTTTCGAGAAAGCTCTCGACGCGCTCGTCGTAGGGCGACGCGCCGGGTCCGGGGGGGCCCACCTCGTCCATGATCCCGGCTTTTACTTCCGGAGACTCGTCGGGCACGTAAACCGCGTCGGTCAGCGTCGGTATGTTGTCGTCGCTCGCGTCGGAGGGCTCCAGCTCGAGATGGAGCTGGTTCTCCTCCGGCTCATCGTCGGCCGGGGATCCGGCGGTTTCCTGAGTGTCGGTCGGGGCGGGCGCCTGCGCACCGGCGCCGGGCGCGTTCTGGAATAACTGGAACTCGTGCGACGGGGATGGTTCTTCTGGTGGCTCCGCCCCCGGCAGCTCGTTCGCCGCGTCCTCGCCCTCGGTCGCGCGGACGTCCAGCTCGGAACCCTGGTCGACCTCGAGTCCCGTGCCCGGTGCGGGCGTGGGCGAGAAGTCTTCCAGGTCGAGGCCGGGTGCCGGCGTCTCGACGTCCGAAGGCGAATCCGACACGTCGTCCAGCTCGAGGCCGGATGCCGGGATATTCGAGGGCGGAAGCGACAGGTCGCTCAGGTCGAGGTCGGATGCCGGGGCGTCGCCGACGGTCGAGGGCTCGGGACCTTGATCAGTGGCGGGAGCGGCGGTGCCGGCCGTGGCGGCAACAGCCTTGGGTCGGGATGGCTCGCCCGTGGCTGTGGGAGGGGTCGGCGGCGCCCCCGGTGCCCGGGTACGGGAGTGCTCGCCGTCGGTTTCCGGACGCCGGTCGCGCGCGGGTGCGGGTTCGGCGTCGAAGCTGAGGTTGAGGTCCTTCCAGCGATTACCGGTCTCTGCTTCCCGGGTCGGCCGCACAGGAAGGTCTCCATGTTCGGACGCCGGTTCCTCCCCGGCCGCTGGGGGCGGGCGGCGCGGCGGTCTG
>JBAUWJ010000161.1:0-2340 GCA_049583715.1 Arenicellales bacterium
CCCAGAACGAGCACCGCGAACAGACCGGTATTCAGGACGTAGGCCCCGTGGGCCGCCGTCATGCCCGTGACGCGGCTGGTCAGGGCGATGAGCGCGGAGTAGAAGGGCCGACGCGCCAGCTCGAGGCCCTCGTGCCACCGTCCGCCCAACATAGACCGAGCGGCGCGCACCGCACCGGTGCCGTCGGCATTGATCACGGGGTTCAGATGGATGGCCCAGAACGACAACGCCAGGCTCGCCAGGACGAGGAAGGCACACCACCCCGGCCGCTCGTAGACAATCCGATGCGGCTGCGCCGCCGGGAATGCGCTCATCGGCGCACCGGCCCGGGATGCCCCGGCGACGGCACGCCCGGCGGATTCGGCCGCGAGCGCCTGTGATACGCTTGGCGAGTGCCCGTCAAGCACTTGATGAAAGGAGCGACGACAGTGGCGACCCACCCACCTATTGTTGAGCCTGCCTGCAAACGAATGATCCCGCATGCCGAATCGAATCCGGCGCAGTGTACACGACGCCGCCCGCGTGGGAGCATCCGGTGATGGTCGGGGCAACCGGGTTGTCCGTGTCCACGCGCGCAACAGTTCGCCCGCATTGATCATGGAGCTCCGAAACGCGACGCTCGATGACGGGACCGGATGCGCCCCCATGATCCGGGGGCTGGCGCACCGGGACGCCACGCTGTGGAGCCGGGATGCCGGTGTCCGGCGCGATATAGAGAATCGGTTGGGATGGCTGGATGCTCCGGCCTTCATGGATCATCACGCCGCTCGCATCGCCGGCTTCGCGGAGCGTGTGCGGGCGGACGGATACGGACAGGCCGTGCTGCTCGGCATGGGAGGTTCGAGCCTCGCGCCGGAGGTCTTCGCGGCAATACTCGGCGGAGGACCGGCGTCCCTCGCATTGACCGTGCTCGACAGCACGTCGCCGCAGCAGGTCCAGCATGTGACTCGGCTGTGTGAACGCGGGTCGACCCTGTTCATCGTTTCCAGCAAGTCCGGCACCACCGCCGAGACGGGGGCGCTCGAGGCCTATTTCTTCGAGTGGGCACGTCAGCGCTTCGATCGACCGGGGGAGCACTTCGTCGCCATCACGGATCCGGGCTCGCCGCTGGAAGCTCTCGCCCGGCGCCGGGAGTACCGCGAGATCTTCCTGAATCCCGCCGATATCGGCGGGCGTTTTTCCGCCTTGAGCTTCTTCGGCCTCGTGCCCGCCGCGCTGGCGGGAGTGGATCTGGCCGCGCTGCGCAGCCACCTCCCCGTGCTCGATGCCGCGCCGGCGCTGGTCACGGACGCCTGCCGCCTGGGCAGGACCCTGGGCTCCCTTGCCAGGGCGGGACGCAACAAGTTGACCCTGCATCTGAGCCCGGGCCTCACCCCGGCCGCCGCGTGGATCGAGCAGCTCATCGACGAGAGCACCGGCAAGGACGGCACCGGGATCGTCGTCGTGGCCGGCGAGGCGCGCCTGGCCCCGGATCGCTACGGTCCGGACCGGGTTTTCGTGGTGGTCGACCCGGCGGGCGAGCCCGCCGAAGACGACTGGATCGAGGCGCTCGCGGGACTCCGACACCCCGTCGCGCGCTGGCGGATCGACAGCCCGTATCACCTCGGTGCCGAGCTCTATCGCTGGGAGATCGCCACCGCCCTGGCGGGCCGGGAGCTCGGCGTCAATCCATTCGACGAGCCGGACGTCAACGACAGCAAGGCAATGACCCGTACCCTCCTCGAGCGCGGTGAAGGAGCGGCCAGACGGCTTCCGGAGACCACGGACGACATGGATCGACTGCTCGCGGAGGCAAGGGCGGGCGACTACGTGGCTATCCTCGCCTACCTCGCCCCCAGCCCGGCGAACCGGCGGCGCCTCGCGGACTGGGCCGCCGGTCTCGGCCGGCGAACCGGATTGCCCTGCTGCGTCGGTTTCGGCCCCCGCTATCTTCACTCCAGCGGCCAGCTCCACAAGGGCGGACCCAACCAGGGCCTTTTCATCGTCCTCACCCTGGACTCGGACTTCGACCTCCCCGTTCCCGGCTCAGCCTACGGCTTCAAGTCCCTGATCGAGGCGCAGGCGAACGGCGACCTGCGTGTGCTCGAGGAGCGCGGCCGCCGCGTAGTGCACCTGTCCGTGCGCGACGAGAGTGCCCTCGCCGAGCTCATCGACGCGACAATTTAATCAAGGCTCGTCAGCAGAATTCGTGGACGTGTAAGCACAGATACGCTCTCGCCAAGACGCAAAGCACGCTAAGAGGGTGCGCCAAGGGGACGCTCACGAAGCACGGGACCATCCAAACCGTCGATCGTCTCTCTGGTTGGGACGGGCTGATTGACTTTCTTGGGAAGCTCTGAC
>JBAUWJ010000162.1:0-1832 GCA_049583715.1 Arenicellales bacterium
CGGCCGACGGTCTTTTCCTCGTTGCCGCCTCTTGGGACGGGGCGTTGGATCGCGGTAGGCCGCCTGGACATCAATACCAGCGGCTTGATCCTGTTCACCAATGACGGTGAGCTCGCCAATCGCCTCATGCATCCCCGCGCCAACCTGGACCGCGAGTACATCGCGCGCGTGTTCGGCGACGTGGACGAAGAGAAGATAAGGCGCCTCGAATCGGGGGTACCGGTAGACGGGCGGCCCGCCTCTTTCAAGTCGATCGCTTCTGTCGGCAAGGCGGCGTCGGCGAACCGCAGCTACCGCGTCGTGCTGACCGAAGGCCGCAACCGGGAAGTGCGCCGTCTGTGGGAAGCCGTGGGGTGCACGGTGAGCCGGCTCAAGCGGATCCGGTTCGGTTCGGTGAAGCTTCCGAGGGATCTGAAGCCCGGTGAGTGGCGGGAGCTGGCGGGGAGCGATCTGAAGGCGCTGACCGGGGGCTGACAAGAGCCCGAAAATATCTCCTCTCCCCGCAGTCAGGCGACTTCCTTGGAGGCTGTCGCAAGTAACTCCCTCTCCCTTCGGGAGCGGGAACGTCACTCCCTCTCCCTTCGGGTTGGGGTGAGGGGGCGCTGCTTGGGGTCACCCTCACCCTATCCCTCTCACGCCAACGGGAGAGGGACACTTCAGCCCCGCTCGACCACCTCGCCGTCTCCGCCACGCGGTGCTCAGGACTGACCTGAGTCCTTCTGGTCGTCCCCCTTCGTCAGAGTCTTCACCGCGTCCATCAGCACGTCCAGCGGCTGTGCGCCGGTGCGCACCAGCGCTTTGCCCGTTTTGTTGTTCCGCACGATGTTGCCGGGCGTGCCGCTGATGCCGATGCGCTGACCTTCCTTCTCGTCCGATTCGACACGCTCCTTCTGCCGGCCGCTGTCGAGGCAATCCTTGAACTTCGTCTTGTCGAGGCCGATCTGCACCGCCAGCGGCACGAGCTGATCATGAGGAAACCCGTTCCCGTTCGACTTGGTTCGCTTGAAGATCGCGTCCGCGTAAGCCCAGAAAGCATCGTTGCCCCCGAGCTCCGTGGCACATTCGGAAGCTTCCGCTTCCTCGCGTGCGCTGGGCTCGTGCATCGGCAGCGGGAAGTGCCGGTAAACCAGATTGACTTCACCGTGCGACTTGTCCACGAGCTCCTTGCTGGTGGGATAGAACCGTTTGCAGAACGGGCACTCGAAATCCGAATATGAGATCAGCGAGATCTTGGCGTCGGGGTTGCCGTAGATGTGATCTCTCTTCACTGAGACGGGCCGGACGTGCTCGGCCAGCTTCGCGGCCTCCTCCTGTTGCTTCTTATAGGCATCGACCCGGGCCTGCTGCTGCTTCATGACGAAATCGTGGATCCCCTGCTGAACCGCGTCCTGCAGGGCGCCGCTGCTTTTCAGCTCCTGGATTACGTCCTTGACGATCTCCTGCTCGAGCTTGGCCTTGTCGGCGTCGCTCATTCCACCGGAGCTGCCGCTCGTCTGGGCATGCAAGACGGGGCTCAGCGCGAGGCCGAGCGCGAGCGAAGCGAGGGCTGCGAACTTTCGTATCCTGGAAGTCATTATGAATCTCTGCGCAAGGGTGAATTTCCGAATGATAGAACAACAAGGCGCCGGACTTCACGCCTGTTTGAGTGTTTACGACGCTCGCGGGGAATCGGTGGTGGTCCGCTGCGCGCTGAGCGCCCGGCCGGAAATCGGTGCCGATTCACGTCCGAGCAGGTACAGATAGGCGGGAACGACGTGCTCCGGCGGCGGAACCTCGGTCGGCAGCTCGCCGGGGAAGGTGCGCGACCGCATGTCCGTGCCGACCGGGCCGGT
>JBAUWJ010000163.1:0-3688 GCA_049583715.1 Arenicellales bacterium
GATTTTGCACTTGATGCGTTGTTATGATACCGATTAAGACACCTTATGTCTAAGCGACTCATCCTGGCCTTCCTGCTTGCATTGCAATGGGCGCCGGCGCCTGCCTCGACGCCGTTGCCGTCCGGCCTGCGCGCCGCGCTGGACAGATTTCAGGTGCCGGACGCAGACCTGGGCCTTTACATCGCGCCCGTCGACGGCGGCAGCCACCCGATAACGCTGAACCCGTTGAAGCCGTTTAATCCCGGCTCCGTCATGAAACTGCTTCCGTCCATCGCCGCCCTGGAGTCGCTCACCCCCGCGTACCAGTGGTCCACCGGGATCTACACCACGGGCCGCCTCGCGAAGGGCGTCCTGCACGGGGATCTTTACATCAAGGGCGGCGGCGACCCGTACCTGACCGTCGAGTCGGTGTGGGCCATGCTCAGGGCCGTCCGCGGGAGCGGCATCCGGAGAATCGCCGGCAACATCGTGGTGGACGACCACATATTCGATCTGCCGCATCTCGACCGGGCGGAATTCGACGACAAACCCTATCGGATCTACAACGGCCCGGCAAACGGCTTGCTGGTGAACTTCTGGGCAGTGCGCTTCACGATCACCGCGCTTGCGGACGAGGTGCACATAGACGCCTTCCCCGACTCCCGGCGGCTCAGGATCGTGAACCACATCAGGCGTACGGATTCGAGCTGCCGTCCATCGACCCGTTATGTCGCCTACCGGGTCGACACGACCAGGGACGCCGTGGTCGTCGATTTCGACGGTGTTCTGTCGACCCGCTGCCCGCCGGTGATCATGACGCGCGCGGTCATTCCCTCGGACCGCTATCTCGCGTACGTGCTGCCCGGACTGTGGCGCAGCGCGGGCGGCACCCTCGCCGGGACCGTCACGAAGGGCAGCGTTCCCGACGACGCCGAGAAGATCTACACGCATTCTTCCAGGACCCTCGCGGAGGTGGTGCGGGCCACGGACAAGTTCAGCAACAACCTGATGGCGCGGAACCTGCTCCTGACTCTGGGCACGTTGTACAAGGACAGCGACGTCACCGTGGGCGACGGCGTCAAGGCGCTCGACGACTGGTTGCTGTCGCGTGGGATCGACGTGCCGGGCCTGAAGGTCGTCAACGGCGCCGGCCTCTCCCGGGATGCCCGCATCAGCGCGAGGGGGCTCGCCAATGTGCTGCGGGCGGGATTTCACTCGCGCTTTGCACCGGAGTTCCTTTCGGCTTTCCCCATCGCGGGGGAGGACTGGGCGCTCGAGGACAGGGACTTCGATGAGTCCATCCCGGAGATGGTTCGCATGAAGACGGGTCTCCTCGACGACGTGCGCGGCATGGGGGGCTACATTACGTCCAGGAGCGGTAAGACTTATATCACGGTCCTGCTGGTGAACCACAAGGGGATTCAGAATCAAGTGGGGACCCGGATGCAGAATGCGGTGATCCGGTACGTGCTGGGCCTGTAGGCAGGATGTCGGAATGAATTCCGACCCACAGGGAAGTCGGATGTCGTCGAGAACGAGATCCCACCTGCCCACAGGTGCCGTGGTTTCGAGGAAGAAATGTGGGTCGGAATTCATTCCGACAACGGTCCTTGGAGCTGCCGCGCTATTGGATTCCGAGGTGTCTGCCGTCCTTTGTCGGGATTCACCCCGAACCACGGGTATCGTGGTCCCGGGGAGCGAACGTGGGTCGGTCGGACCCCGTTCCCGACAGCATCCGGTACTCCGCACGTCCTTGCGGGTCGCAATTCATTCCGACAAACCGCCTATCCGGGCACTGCCTGCACCGACGGCCGGATTGATTGATTCGCCGGACGCTGGCATGATCCTGCGCTCGCTTTCCGATGGCCACAAGGCGCGCCGGCACGACCAGACCCATGCAAGTAGAAGACACGCCGCTGGCGGGCGTCATGCTGTTGATCCCCAGGATCTTCGGCGACGACCGCGGGTTCTTCATGGAAACCTTCAACAAGAAAACAGCCTCGGAGATCGGGCTCCCCACGGAGTTCGTGCAGGACAACCATTCCTATTCCCAGCGCGGCGTGCTGCGCGGCCTGCACTATCAATATCCCACCTGGCAGGGCAAGCTGGTGCGGGTGGCCTGCGGCGAGATTTTCGACGTCGCGGTGGACATGCGTCCGGGATCTCCCACTTACGGGCGGTGGTACGGCGCCTACCTCTCGGGCGAGAACAAGCACCAGCTTTACATACCGGAAGGATTCGCCCATGGGTTCTGCGTCACCGGGGAGGATGCGCACGTCATCTACAAGTGCACGACCCTGTATATTCCGTCCGAAGACGCCGGCGTGGCCTGGGACGATCCCGATATCGGCGTCGACTGGCCCATCGATGAGCCCACGCTGTCGGAAAAGGACCGCAAAGCCCCGCGCTTGAAAGACGTTCGACTATGAAGGGACTGGTGTTCGGAAAGACCGGTCAGGTGGCAAGCTCCCTGGCTGTCCACCCGTCCTCGCTCGCGAGCGTGTCGTTCCTGGACCGCGCCCGGGTGGACCTGCGCCGGCCGGCGGACGTGCGTGACGCGATCGCGGCGGCGGCTCCCGACGTGGTCATCAACGCGGCGGCGTACACCAACGTCGACCGCGCCGAGTCGGAGCCCGATCTCGCGCGGACCATCAACGCGGACGCGCCGGCCGCCATGGCCGAGGCTTGCGCCAGGTCCGGTGCCTGGCTCGTGCATTACTCGACCGACTACGTCTTCGACGGCTCGGCGACCGAGCCCTACAGGGAGGACGACGCCGTGTCGCCGCTGAACGTCTACGGACAGACGAAGCTCGCCGGGGAGGAGGCGATACGCGAGATTCACGATCGGCACCTTATTTTCAGAACGAGCTGGGTGTACTCGAACGTCGGCAGGAACTTTCTCAACACGATGCTTCGCCTCGCGGGGGAGCGTGACAGGCTCGACATCGTCGCGGACCAGATCGGCGCGCCGACCTCTGCCGACAGCATCGCCGCGGCCACCGACGACGTGCTGCGGCTCCTGGCCTCCCGGGGCTCCGATGCCGTGCCTGCGGGCACTTATCACATGACCTGCGCCGGCCGCACCTCCTGGCACGGTTTCGCGCAGCGGATCTTCGAGTTGACCGGCTGGAGCGCGGGCATTCGGCTGAACCCGATACCCACCGCCGAATACCCCACGCCGGCCCGCCGGCCGCTGTTCTCCGTGCTCAGCAACGAGAAGCTGGCGCGGGAGCTCGGGGTGCGCCTCGATCCCTGGGAAGACGCCCTGCGCAAGTGTCTGAGTGAACGAGACGAGCAGCAGTGACGCCGCCCTCGGACCGGACGGTCCGTTCGAGCGCTCTCTCCCGGCCTTCAGGCCGCGGCCGGTGCAGCAAGAGCTCGCGCACAGGATCGAGGACACGCTGAAGCACGGCGGGGCACTGGTGGCGGAATCCGGCACCGGCACCGGCAAGACCTTCGCCTACCTGGTTCCCGCCGTGCTGAGCGGCTTGAAGGTGATTATCTCCACCTACACCAAGAACCTGCAGGAGCAGCTCTTCAAGCGGGACCTTCCGGCCGTCTGCAACGTGCTGAAAGTCTCGCCGGACGCGGCGCTCCTGAAGGGACGGGCCAACTACGTCTGCCTGCACCGGCTGGAGATCTCGGTCGACGCCGAGGAGTTCCTGCGCGACCGGGACAAGGCGGCCCTGGAGCGGGTGCGAGCCTGGAC
>JBAUWJ010000164.1:0-16297 GCA_049583715.1 Arenicellales bacterium
CGGTGGGTCCGGTCGATCCGGTGGGTCCGGTCGATCCGGTGGGTCCGGTGGGTCCGGTGGGTCCGGTCGATCCGGTGGGTCCGGTCGATCCGGTGGGTCCGGTGGGTCCGGTGGGTCCGGTGGGTCCGGTGGGTCCGGTGGGTCCGGTGGGTCTCGGCGGTGATGACTGAGCATGGGCGGGCATCACCGCCGACATGATCGCGGGCTTGGTCCACTTGGTGGGAATGACCCTAATCGCCGTCATGCCGCCGCTGGCAACCACGGCCTTCATGAGATTTCGTTTATTGTTGTCAGTCATGCGATGTTTCCTACCCGGTACGGAGACGGTATGTAAGCATAGCAAAGAAGAAACCGGGTCAGAGAGCATTTGTTCCTAATATTCCAACTGGCAGCATTTCTGGAGGCTGGATTACAGCGCCGAGGGGCAGGCACGATCATTCATAAAGGGTGTGCGCCATAACCTGGTGCGTCTACGTCGTGTATCAGGAATATTAGACAAAAAGTGCTCTCTGCCCCGGGTTTTTTGTTAATCTGGATATCGAGAAAGCGATCTATTCAAGGGTTCACTGCATGCGCGGGGATGAGCTTTGTCGACGGCACCTTCGAGAAAGACCACAAACGCAAAGTGGTTCAACCGTGCGTACGATCCGATTGGAAAGCAACCTCGTTGCTTATGAATCTTGCGTCGTGTGCCGGGGTGCTTTACACATCATCTCAAGTGACTTACAGCACGAGTGACCCATGAACATCGCGACTTGGGAGGACGAGAACCTCGAGGCGTTCGGCGATTACGACGCCCTCGTCTTCGGCGATCGCATGTGGACGAGCCGGTCACTGTATGACAAGAGCCGGCGCCTGGCCGGGGCGCTCGTTGAGCTGGGGCTGGCACCGGGCGATCGCGTCGCTTTGCTGTTGCCGAATGGATTTGAGCTCATGCTGGCGTTCACGGCGACGCTTCGCGCCGGGGGTGTGCCGGTGGTCCTGTATCGTGACTCGAGTCTATCGGATATCGAGCGCGTGTTTCACCACTGTGGGGCGAAGGCGGTGGTCGCAGCGGCTTCCTGCGTTCTACCGGAGTCGGCCACGCAGGGGGGCATTCCACTTCACATCGTGGTGGGTGCTGACGGCTCTTCTGCGGGGACGCACGCTTTTGCCCACCTGCTCGAATACGACAGGCCGTTACTTCAACCCGTGCCTCGGGACCCCCGCGATGCGGCTCAGTTGGTCTATACCAGTGGGACGACGGGAACGCCGAAAGGCGTTGTCTACAGGCATGGAGAGATCGCCGAGCGTTTCCCTTTCAGGAAGCCGAAGACCGCCGCGCGCGGTAGTGCCGCCAGGCCCGTCGTGAGGCTGATGGCGCTTCCTGCCGCGCACGCGCTCGGGGGAAGCTTCTTCTTCCTGCGGCTCACCTCCAAGAGCACCGTCGTTTGCCTCGAGAAGTTCGATCCACGGCAGTTCCTGCGCGCTGTCGACCGGCACCGTGTGACTTCCACGGTGCTCGTGCCGTCGATGTGCGAAGCATTGCTCGCCGAGGCGGAGGACGGCGACTACGACCTCTCCTCGCTGCGCACGATCGTTGTGGGCGGCGCGGCTGTTTCGGATTCGCTCGTGCAGCGCTTCGAAGCGTGTTTCGGTAAACGCCTGGTTACCAGCTACGGCCTGACCGAAGCCCCGGGCCTCACATTGAGCAGGTTGAACGCCAAGCCAGGTTCCGCCGGACGGCTGCCGCCATCGGTCGAGGTGCGTTTCGTCGATGCCGGCGGACGTGTGCTCCCCCCGGGCGAGATAGGAGAGATTCAGTTCAGGGGTATCTCTGTCAGCTCGCTCTATGGCTCGGACGAGCAGACCCGTAACGATGGATGGTTGTCCACCGGCGATATGGGATATCTCGATGCGGATCGCGAGCTTTTCATCACAGCTCGAAGCAAGGAGCTGATCAGCCAGGCCGGGGTGAAGATTGCGCCCCAAGAGGTTGTCGACGTCATCCTTCCCCTCGGTGTTCGTGAGTGCACCGTGGTGGGGCTGCCCCATTCCTTCCTCGGTGAGGAGGCGGTAGCTTGTGTCGTGCGGGGTGCGGATACGGCGGTCACCGGGGAGGAGATACTCGCGCACTGTCGCGCCCATCTCGACAAGCGCAAGGTCCCGACGGGCGTGCAGTTCTTTGATGCACTGCCAAAGACGGAACTGGGCAAGGTAAAAATCGAAGAGCTGCGACAGGCGGTTCTCCGGAAGCGCTCTGACGTCGCCGAAACCGAGGTGATGCGCCGCCTTCGCTCGGCGCTGCCGGTCGAGCGCGGTCCCCTCGTAAGGGAGGAGATTACCAAACAGATCCTTTGTATTCTCAACCGTGATCCGACCGCTTCCCCCTGCATCGACATCGATGGCCGAGCCACCTTTGGCCAGCTAGGCCTGGATTCCCTTGCCTCGGTCGAACTGGCCAATGCCCTCGGCGTCGCGCTGGGCCGTCCGCTCTCGCCGACGGTGACCTTCGATCACCCTACGGTCGACGACTTGTGCAACGATCTCCTGAAGGAGCTCTTCCCGCCCATTCAGGTCAGCGATACCCCCAAGCCCGGAAAACGCTCGACGGAGCGAGAGCCGGTTGCGATCGTCGGCATCGGGTGCCGGCTTCCGGGAAACGAACAGACGATCGCGGATCCGGAAGCGTTCTGGAATGTCCTCAAGAGGGGCATCGATAGCGCGCGGGTCGTTCCCCGGGAGCGCTGGAACGTCGAGCAGTTCTATGATCCGATTCGCGGTACACCGGGCAAGACCTATACGCGCCAGGGTTCGTTCGTCGACGATGTCGATCGCTTTGACGCCGAGTTTTTCGGCATCACGCCGTTGGAGGCCAAGGGTCTCGATCCCCAGCATCGCCTCCTGCTCGAAGTCACCTGGCAGGCACTGGAGCACGCTGGGCAGAACCCCCTCGGTCTCAGTGACCGCGCCACCGGCGTCTTCTTCGGCATCACGGGCTCGACTTACCCGAGCGCCAACTTTCTCGGAGTCATGCCGTGCATGGCCCCGGGACGTGTCTCCCAGTTCCTGAACGTGCACGGGCCGTCGGTGGCCGTGGACACCGCCTGCTCGTCATCTCTGGTCGCCGTTCACCTCGCGGTTCAGAGCTTGCGAAGCGGGGAAAGCGAGATCGCGCTGGCCGGCGGAGTCAATGTCATGACGTCGGCGCGGCCTTTCGTGTACCTGTCGGGTATCCAGGCCCTGGCCGCGGATGGTCGATGCAAGGCCTTCGATGCGAGCGCCGATGGCTACGGCAGAGGCGAGGGGTGCGTTATCCTGGTGCTCAAGCCCCTGTCGCTCGCCCTCGAAGAGCACGATCGCGTCATGGCCGTTATCCGCGGAAGCGCGGTGTGCCACGACGGTTCCCGTCAGAGCCTGACCGCGCCGAACGGAGCCTCTCAGCAGCTCGTGATCGCTGAGGCGCTGCGGGACGCCCGGGTAGCGCCTTGCGAGATCGACTATCTCGAGGCGCACGGCACGGGGACGCCCACCGGCGACCCGATCGAGGTGAAGTCGGCGCTGGCGGTGCTCGGCGACAAGAGAGAGCATCCGCTCCTCATCGGCTCGGTGAAAACCAACATCGGACACCTCGAGGCAGCCGCGGGTGCGTCTGCGTTGGCCAAGGTTGTCCTGGCCCTCGAGCATGGCGAGATTCCGCCGCTCCTCCATCTCCAGAAGCTCAATCCGTTGCTCGAACCGCTATCGAAGCTCTTCAGCATTCCAACGGCGGCGCGGCCGTGGCCCGGGATTGGAGGGCACCGTCGCCTCGCCGGCGTCACCTCGCTGGGGTTCAGCGGCACGAACGCGCACGCCGTGCTCGAAGAGCCGCCGGACGTTGCGCTCGTGCCACGGGGCGCGGCCGACGAAGTGCGCGGGCCGGAGCTGCTGTGCCTGTCGGCGCGCACGGAGGAGGCCCTCAGAGAGTTGGCAGACTCGTACTCGCGTTATCTCGAGCATGGTCGGACCCAATTGTTCTCCGATGTCTGCTTCACCGCCAATGCAGGACGAGCCCACTTCCCGCATCGCCTGGCCGTGGTCGCGGCGACAGCGCCGGCGGCCAGGGAGCGCCTGACGGCAGCAGCTCGACGCATCGGGAGCTCCAGTGGCCCGGCCGCGAGGCGTCCCAAGCTGGCCTTTCTGTTTACGGGACAAGGCTCCCAGTACGCCGGCATGGGCCGTCAGCTCTACGAGACCGAGCGCACGTTCCGGGAAGCGCTCGATCGCTGCGCCGCGATCCTGGAGCCCTTGCTGCCTCGCCCCTTGCTCGAGGTGCTGTACCCCGACAATCGCCCGCAAGTCAGCGGGCCCACGTTGGACGATGCGGTGTTGGCGCAGCCGGCGCTGTTCGCCTTTGAGTGGTCCCTCGCGGAACTGTGGAGATCGTGGGGAGTCGAGCCCGATCTGGTGATCGGCCACAGCCTCGGCGAATACGCGGCGGCCTGCGTTGCCGGCTTGTTCTCCCTGGAGGACGGCTTGCGCGTCGTTGCCGAGCGCGGACGGCTGACCCAGGAGCTCGTCCGCAACGGTGCGATGCTCTCGATGGTCGCCGGTGAATCGCGTGCGCAAGAAGCTATTGAGGCCTATAGCGATCTCGTCTCGATGGCCGCGGTCAACGGTCGCGAGAGCACCGTCATCTCCGGCGATGCGAACGCGATCGTCGAGATCGGCCGCAGCTTGACGGCTGAAGGGATTGTCAACGGCCGGTTGGCCGTTTCCTATGCCTACCACTCGCCGCTCATGGAGCCCGTGCTCGATGCATGGGAACGCGTGGTCTCTACGCTCACCTTCTCACCTATGAAGTTGGGTTTGATCTCCACCCTGACGGGGCGTGCGGCAATATACGACGAGGTGTCCCGCCCGGAGTACTGGCGCTCACACTTGCGAGAGCCGGTGCGGTTTGCGGCGGGAGTCGATCGGTTGGTGGCCGAGGGCTGCGGCGCCTACCTCGAGATTGGACCGGGCCCCGTGTTGCTCGGCATGGCGCGTCAGCACCTGGCTGAGAGGGCGGACCCTTACGCCTGGCTGACGTCACTGCGGCGTGAGCGAGGCGCTCGCGAGCAGATACTCGACAGCCTCGGCGAGCTCTACGTGCGCGGCATGGATCCGAACTGGAGTGGCGTGTACCGGAATACGAGCCTTAAAAGAGTCGTTATCCCCGGTTATCCGTTCCAGCGAAGGAGCTACTGGAGCGTGCCGCTGGGCTCCACGGTGGAAGAATTCGGCACCGCCGAGCGTACTGGTCAGGCGGCGGTTCGCGCGGCCCGTGCTCGACCGCGGCTGGCGGTTTCGTTGAGCGAGCGAACGGAGCAGCTCGCGAGTCATCTGCGCCCGATCGTCGCGGAGGTGCTCGGACACTCGCCGGACTCCTTGTCGACCGATACGAACCTGATCGAGCTGGGACTCGACTCCTTGCGGGTGATGGAGGTTCTCTCCGGGGTACGGCAGAAGCTCGATATCGTGTCGTCGCCGGCCGATTTCCTGGCCCAACCCACCCTCGATGGCTTTGCCGCCCACCTCGCCGCCCAGGTCGTTCCGGACGACGCCGAAGCGCCCGCCTCCCCTGAAACCCTGCAACCGGTGACACGCCGTCGTGGCAAGGGAAACACGCCGCTCGTCGCGCTCCACGAGAACGGAGATCGGACACCCCTTTTCTGCATGCATCCCGCGGGTGGACAGGTGACAGCCTACCTGCGCCTGCAGGCACTGTTCGGCGACCGGCAGCCGCTCTATGCCGTTCAGACTCGCGCATCGGATACGCTCGACTGGGAGCAGCCGACGATCGAGGCGATGGCCATCGACTACGCGACGGTCGTTCAAGGCGCGCGTCCGGCGGGACCCTATCGGCTGCTGGGCTGGTCCATGGGCGGCATTATCGCGCACGCGGTCGCTCGTGAGCTCGAATCCCGCGGTGAAGTCGTCGAGCAGATAGCGATGGTCGATACGCGACCGCCGGTCGAGCTCGATACCGGCGGGGAAACGGCCCTTGCGGTCGTGGGCGTGATGCACGATCTCCGGCTCCCAGCAGATTTCTCCCGCGTGACGGCCGGGCTGAGCAGGCTCGGCCCCCAGGGGCCCGACGACGCCGACCTCCTGAAGTGGTGTCATGAACAGCAGTTCATTCCCGAGGGCACGATCTCCACAAACGCCTTCAACGGCGCTGTGCGCCGCTACCGCCGGCACCTCGAGATGCTGCGTGCATACCGGCCGGTGAGAGTCAATGCGCCGATCGCAGCATTGTGGGCCAGCGCCTCGGCTCCTTTGATGGACTGGCCGAGCTACACGCGGGGAGACGTCGCGGAGAAGGTCGTTGGTGGCACTCACTTCACGGTGCTTCAACCACCGCTCGTCGAGCTCGTCGTGATAGAATTGCAGAGATCGTTGGGGAGGGCAAGCGGAGTGAGTAGTGTCGGAGGAAATGCAAAATGAGTGAAACTTCGAGCGTGGAGTCGATCCACGAGATACTGACGCAGGTCTGGAGCGAGGTTCTGGGCGTCAAGGTCGGGCCCGGTGATGACTTCTTCGACCTCGGTGGTGATTCCGTCGCCAGTGTCCAGGCAATGTTCCGTGTCTCCGAGCTGATCGGAACCGAGATCCCTCCCACGGCCATCTACGCGCATCCGACCATCGAAGAGCTCGCGGTGCAGGTCGAGCTCCTCTCGAAGGGCGCTCCGGCCTGAAGGCCGAGAACACATATGGAGGAAGTCGATGGACCCACCCTTTACGCGCCTGGACGAGACCACCGCCGAGCAATGGAAGGTCATCGCCGCTGAGGCGGCGAAGAGCCAACACCGCGTAGCGGACAACATGTTGCAGATGCTCCGCTCTCTCGCATCCCTTACGGAGGGATTTCCGGTAAACCAGCTCGAGCACTCGTTGCAGACCGCGGCGCTGGCGGAGCGCGATGGCGCTGACGAAGAGATGACCGTGGCGGCACTGTGTCACGACGTGGGCAATCTCATCGAGCCGAGCAACCATGCGCTGATCGCGGCAGAGATCCTCAAACCTTTCGTCAGGAAAGAAGTGTACTGGGTGGTCCGCGTGCATCAGGAGTTTCAGGGACGCTTTTACTTTCATCACTTCAACCTGGACCGTAACATCAGCGACAGGTACAAAGGCCATCCCGCTTACGGATTGGCGGAGCGCTTCTCCAGCGAATGGGACCAGAGGGCGTTCGACCCTGACTTCAAGACGCCGCCCCTCGAACACTACGAACCCATGCTCCGAGGGATTTTCTCGCGCAGCAATGCTTTTACAGGCGCCGGGTAGTCCGTCAGGTATCAGAAATCCGTGCCGGGGTTCAGGATAGCGAGTGGATCCATGACCCGCTTGATGGCCTGCATGGCCTGGATCTCGACCGCGGTGCGCATGTAGACAATACCGGGCTTCCCGGTTACAGGACCTTCCCCGGATTCAGAATACCCCTGGGGTCCAACGCCCCCTTGAGCGCCCGCATGGTCTCGAGCTCCGCCGGGGTCCTCGAATACTTCAACCAGCTCTTCTTGAGCATGCCGATGCCATGCTCGGCGCTCACGCTACCGTGGTAGGTTCGCACGCGCTCGAACATCGCCCGCTCAAAGGCTCGGTTTTGCAGCCGAAAGTCCCGCCTCTCCATGTCATCAGGCTTCAGCAATATGACGTGGAGGACACCCTCGCCAACGTGGCAATGGATGAACCGCTCACAGCGGTCGAAGTCACGCTCGAGGAGCTCGTCGATCTGCTGGTGAAAGGACAGGAGGCCCGCGACCGGCACCGCGACGGCGTGGCCGGACACCGTGCCGCCGCGGTAGATGGCGGGATACATCCCGAGGCGCAACGCCCACAAGCGCTCCGCGCTCGCTGAGTCGGTCGCCGAGTGCACGCCGTCCGGCTCCGGAGAGGAGCCCAACCACTCGGCCGCGCTACCCCTTCCGGGTGCAGCTTCCATCAGGACATAGTGGGCGGAGGTCGTCGGCAGAGGGCAGCCCAGCCCACTGTGCGCCAGGATCCGCTCGAGGCAGGCACGGCTGAGGGACTCGAATGCGCGCAACACGAACGGCGCCTGGCGCGTGCGCTCGAACAACTGCATGACGGCCGGCCACGATGGCAGCCCGATCAGGTGGGTGCTCGTTTGCGCGGGCGGCGCGGTGAGCTTGAGCGTCGCACCGGCGATGACACCGAGTATCCCCTCGCTGCCGATGAAGAGCTGGCGCATGTCGACGCCAGTGGTGTTCTTCTCGAGCGCGCCGTTGAGCTCGAGCACGGCGCCGGTCGCGAGCACCACCGTCAGGCCGAGAATCCACTTGTCAGCGAGGCCGTAGCGGATCACGCGCATGCCGCTTGCGTTGGTCGCGAGGATGCCGCCGATCTGGCACCCTTGGGATTCCAGCTCTATGGGCCACACCAGCCCCGACTCGGCGCAGTGCCGCTGCACGACCTCCAACGTCGCCCCCGCGCCCACGCGCACCGTGCGGCCGACAGCGTCCACCTGCTCCACCTCGTCCATGCGTTCCATGGCGATGACCACCTCGCCAGCAGCCGCGAGTGCACCGCACGAAAGGCCCGTTCGTCCCCCCGTAGGCACCACCGGGACCTGGTGCTCATTGCACAGCCGCAGCAGTCGAGAGAGCTCCCCGGTCGTTCGCGGGCGGCACACCACGCTCGCACGCGGCGGAAACACGTCCACCCAATCACGGCCGTAGCGCTCGAGCTCGGCGGCATCCGTGGACGCGAAGTCCGGCCCGAAGTCCTGCGCGATCCGCTCCACGAAGGACGAAGGTAGCGTCTTCACACCGGCACACCGGCACTGACTCGAGGACCGTGGGGCATTCCTCGGCCGTCAAACCTCAATTCATATCGTCTCAATCTTCTCGATTTCCCTTTGCAGGCAACGCAATTTCGCGTCGCAACAGAGGTGAAAGTCACGACTGCGCCCCCGTCCGTCGGTGCGCCACCAACTATAGCGAACTGCCGGCAATCACTTCAACGCACTGCGCGTCAGATGCGCTTCGACAATAGCTGCGAGAGCGGTTGATTGGGCTCGATCATCCAGCGCAGGATCTCACTGCAGGCGTTGGCCATCCGGCGAACCTCCTCCTTCGACCAGAGCTCCGCGTTGGCGATGGCGGCTCCGGCGAGCCTCCCGCCATCGTTGCGGAGCACGAAGAGCAGGTCGTAAATACTCCGGCGAGAGCGTGCGTTGGGCGCCAACGCCACACGACCCAGGGGTCGTACCGTGAAGCTATCCCACGTCGCAGGAGTCCCGGTGTGCGTGCCCAGCTCGGCGTAGTTGAACAGTACGTTGAAGGCTGTCGTCGCCGGGTAGTGGGTGGGTGGAAGATCGCTCGTCGCGACCATCCGCGACACCTCGGTCCTCGCCCGCTGCAGCAGGTCGGCCGGCGTGGTGACGCCATCCAAACTCAGCCTGAGCGCACACGTGCTGGTGAGCATCCCGAGCATGCCTCGCAGGTCCCGCTCGCGGCTCCGGAAGTCGTAGGAGCTCGTGGTGGTGACGTCCGCACGGCCCGACAGCCTGCCGAGGAGTACGGCGAAAGCGCCATAGTAAAAGACGAACTGCGTGCAGCCGTGCTGCTTTGCGCTGCGACGCACGGCGCTGCTCACCGCGTCGGGGATATTGACGAACGCGGATTGGCAGGGAACGGGCGAGCGCGGTGCGTCAGGCTTCCGGCCGTTCGTGCCCGCCCGCGGGATCGGTGAGGTCTCGCCGGCGAGATGTTGCTGCCAATGCGCCTCGAGTCGCTTCGCCCGGGCGCCGGTCAGGAGCCGCTCGTGCCAGTCAGCGAAGTCCACGTATTGCAGCGCCGGCCGCGGCGGCAAGTCGTGTTGTGCTGTGATCGCTGCATACATGGCGTGCAGCGCCGACCAGGCCAATACCACCGACGCGGCATCGGCGATGACGTGGTCGAAGGCGATGGCAAACAGGTGGCGGCGGTCGGCGAGCTTGACCACCACGGCTTTGACGAGCGGTGCGCTTTCGAGATCGAAGGGCCGGTCGACTTCGTCTCCAATGAGCGCGAGACCCGCGCGACGTCGGCCCGCTTCGGGCTGGCGAGTGAGGTCGTGCAGAGGCACATCGATCGAAACGCTCGGGAGGATGACCTTCGACTCCGTATCTCCGGAGAAAAAATAGTGAGAGCGCCAAACGTCGTGGCGCGCCGCAAGCTCGTTCACGGCGGTCCTGAAGACGTCATGATTGAAGTCGCCGTCGGCTTCGCCGCTCAACCAGAGGCTGCGGCCATCGGCTTCGGGAGCCGCACGGGATAGCTGGAGGCGACGTCGCTCGAGCGGTGAGATGAGAACGGGGGCCGCCGGAGATCGCGGCTGCGCCGGCGCCGTCCACGGCTGGGCCTGCAGCGGCGGATCGCCACCACCCGTCGCCTCCGATGCCAGATACCCGCTGAGGGCGGCGAGCGTCGGGTGCGTCCAGACAATCGAGTAGGGAACGCTCCGTCCCAGCTTCTCCCCGAGCGCCGCGACCAGGTCGACGGTAGCCACCGAGTCGAGGCCGTACTCGGCTAGGTGCCGACCAGGCTCGATCGCCGAAGGCGCCACGCACAACCGTTCGGCGAGGTCTTGCCGCAGCCAGGCCGCGATATCGGTCCTGCCAGACGTTTGTGCGACGCGCGCTTCGGTGGCGACTGCCGGTGGCGCCTCGGGCGCCAGGCGCCGGAGCTTGCCGTGGGCGGTCGTGGGCAGAGCGGGCACGAAACGCACGACCGTGGGAACCATCACGGCCGGCAGACGTGGACGCACATGGCGGATCAGCGCCTGTCCGTCAGCGAACTCACCTCGAGCGACAACCCAGGCGACGGGGATCACCTCACCGCACGGCCCGGGCTCGGGCGTGACCAGGGACTGCAGGACTCCCGGGTGCGACTGCAGCGCCGTCTCGACCCGCTCCGGGATGACCTTCTCGCCGAATCGCTTGAAGACGCCATCCAGTCTTCCCATGTAATTGAAGAGGTCCCCATCGACCTCGAAATAGTCACCGGTCCGCAACCGCCCGCCCGGGAAGCCATGGGCGGTCGCCTCCGGGTTGTCGAGGTAGCCGGCCGCGACATTCGGGCCCTCGACCCACAGCTCTCCGTCGGCTTCAACCCAGGCTCGCACGCCGCGGATTGGTCGGCCGGTGGCGCGCGGACGCTGAAAGAACTCGTCGTGTCCCAGCCACAGTACGCGCGTGGTCGCCTCGGTCAGGCCGTAGAAATAGACGAACCTGGAGCGGGGCTGTTGCCTGGCGAACAGGGCCCGCGTGTCGGCATCGACTCCCTGACCGGCGAGCGTAATGAGCCTGACGTCGGGTCGTGCGCCGAGCTCGTGCAGAGACCTGAGCTTGGCGGCAATAGTCGGCAACACCGTGCAGCCACCGAGCCAGCGACCCAGGTCGGAAAGCTTCGGCTGGCCGCCGGGCAGATAGAGGCACGCGCCCGAGGCCATCGCCAACCACAGCTGGGACAGTCCGTAGGTGTGGTGCAGCGGCATCGCTCCGTGGATGCGGTCGTCCTGCTTGTACCCGACGAGCTCCTGGACGGCGGCGGTGACATGGGCGACAGAGTCTTCGGTAAGGACCACGGTCTTGGGTGGCCCGCTCGACCCGGAGGTGTTGACGCCCCAAGCCGAGGACGCCGTCTCGACAGAATCCGACAGCGGTGGTCCAGGGTCTGTGAAAAGGGCATCAATGTCTATCGTATCGACACCCTGGATGGTTTCGGTCGCGACGCACAGGCGCGGCTTGATACGCTCGACGTGGCTGGCGGCATCCATCCGCTCGATGGGACACGTCAGCGCTCCTACTGCCCGCGCACCGAGGAGCGCAGCCACCACGCGTTTGTCCTCGACGGTCACGACCGCGATCCGGTCGCCGACGCCGATATCATTGCGACGAAAGTGGGCGGCGGCGGCCTGGACGTTTCGGCGAAGGTCTCCTCGCGTCCAGAGGCCGTTGCAGTCCTCCACTGCGTGCAGGTCCTCTGATCGGAGCGAGAGGTTTGCGAGGGTCGAATCCACGATCAGCTACGCGGGCACATCAGAGCGGACGCTTCCGATCAATGAAGTGAGCTCTTCGCAGATGACTCCGCCTGGAGGGAATCGTCGGGGGTCGAGTCGGCCAGGTACGTTTTCAATTTCCCAGCCAGCTCCTGAACGCAGGGCGGTTTCAGCATTCCCATATGGCCACCATCCAGCTCGTGGACGATTACTCCCTCTTCGACGTATTCTCCCCAGCCGAGATCATCGGGCTGATCAACACCCCACCAGTCGTTGTGACGATCCTTGAACAGCACGACCCTGCAGGCAAGCGGTTGGGGTGTATACGTCCGGTAGACGCGACCACGTGCGGGGCCCGTCGTGCTGATGCCGAGTCGTTGAACGATTGTGCTGTATATTGATTCAGCCATTCTGATCGCTGTTCCCCTCACCCTTGGGGCCAGCTTTCGTATATATGGCCAGCCGTCGCGCGCGATGAGTTTCAGGTGATGACAGGACCGGCGTAGCCAGGATTGTCGCAGGGTTCCCGGCACGTTTGCATCCAGCAACACCAGCAAGGCCACGTCCTCACCTTGCTCCACAAGCTGGCGGGCGACTTCGAATGCGACCACGCCACCGAAACATTCGCCGCCCAATCGATAAGGACCGTTTGGCTGTATGGCGCGAATCTTGTCCAGATACCTTTCAGCCAGGCTCTCGATGCTATCGACTGGCAATCTAGTCTGCAAGTGAGCTTTGATTCGTTCCGGCTCCATTTCCTCTTCAATGTAGATACCATAGACCGGCTGATTGGGTCCAAGCTGTCGGGCGAGGTGAAGATAGAGGAACAGTCCATTGACCAGAAAGAGCGGGACCGCGGAGCACTCGGGGTTTACCGGCGCGAGTGTAAAATGGTTGTCGTCGGGCCTGCTTTTCATGGCGCGGTCAATTCCCTGTCCAACTCTTCAGAGAGCACGCGCAAACTGAAAGTGCTGTACGCGATACTATCGGGTTCCAACTGCGCCAGCAACCACAACCTGCGTTGAGGAAGCGATGGCGGATACTGCTTCTGTTCATTGGGTCTCATCGGTAGAGTATTGTCATCGAAACTCATAGCGAGTCCAACTATTCTCCGACGATGTCACTCCGATCGCGGGCAGGGCCGAGAATTCCGCAATCCTCCCCCCGAACACCGCACCCACCCTCTGATTGGGCCTCCTGCGATCCTGCTTTCCTCCACCAATACCCTTCTCTGTTTGCCTTTCGGACGCTTGGCGTGTGGGGTGTCCTTCCTAACCAGCCGTTCGTGTTAAACGACAGATGATGATGTAGCCTACGCCGGCTTTCTATCTACTCTGTTACTACAGCGATCGCGAAGCCGTCATAACCTTTGCCGCCTACCGTCTGGATCTCGGTCGCACTCAGCCCCTTCACCGCAGCGAGCGTCTCATTGAACCGGCGCACACCAACGACATCGAATCGGGGATTGCTATCCTCCAGGATTCTGCCGCTGCGAATTACGTTGTCGACTACAATTACAGTGCCCTTCGTCGAGAGCTTCAGCGACAACTTCAGTAGCTCGGAATTCTGGGGTATGTTGGCGTCAATAAAGATAAGGTCAAAAGGCCCGAGCCCCTCTGCAATCAGCTTCGGTAGCGTGTCCAGCGCCGCACCGAAGCGCAGTTCTATCCTGTCCGCAAAACCCTCCCGTTCGATATTGGCACGGGCGACGTGGGCATGTTTTGGTGAGATCTCCAGTGTGATCAACCTGCCGTCCTGCGGGAGAGCTCGCGCAAGCCAGATCGCGCTGTAGCCGCCCAGCGATCCAATCTCCAGAATATTGCGAGCTCCCCTGATCATCGCAAGCAGCATGAGAAACTTTCCCTGCGGCGGCGAAACATGCTGCCGAGGCAACCCCGCTCGAGCACTGGACTCAAGCACCTCGGCCAGTTCCGGATCGGCACGATGAAGCATGTTTATAATGTATTCGTCCATCTGTGCCCAGAGACCGTTTTGGAATAGCCCTACCAGGTAGTCCCTGATTCTTGTTTTCAGCAGGACAGATGCGAAACGCATATCTAAGTTTTCCATACGATCCGCAATATGCGCATCGCAGCATTTACATGACTTGACTCCGCCATCGAAAGAGTTGTCGTCAGCTCCCGGTTTCCCGACATCGAGAACACCCTTCCGGATTCCGATCAGCCGTTGCATCGCTTCCCTTTGATTCCGTCCGTGGGCAGACGCCGCTACCTGCCGCCGTTGACCGGACCTCCTCGGTATTGTTATCGAAACGCACAGCGAGCCCAACTATTCTCCGACGATGCTCTTCCGATCGCGGGTACCGCCCGTTACGAAGTGTAGCGCTGACACCACCCAGAAGCCCGCGCCCACCTACGTTGTCATTGCGAGCGCAGCGAAGCAATCCAGGATTCCTGCCATTCCACGCTTTCTGGATTGCTTCGTCGTGTCGCTCCTCGCAATGACAGCATTAATCAGGGCTTCACTAGCATCCCACGTTCACGCTCGTCCTTCAACCGGGCAGGGCCGGGAATTCCGCAATCCTGCCCCCGAACACCGCACCCACCCTCTGATTCGGCCTTTTGCGAACCCTGCTTTCCTCCACCCATACCCTTCTCTGTTTGCCTTTCGGACGCTTGGCATGTGGGGTGTCCTTCCCATCCGTGATCACGATCGGTTCGAAGAGCAAGCAGAAAAGTGCCAGGTCAATCCGGCCCCGGAAAAGTAGCATAAGCGGGAGGAAGACCAGGTTAGGTGAACGAGCAGGTGGGGGCGGTGGTCGCATGCAATACTCTGAGCTCGCTCCGAAGGAGCAACGACGGATGAGAAAATGAAGGTCTGCGTAGTCGGTGCGGGTGTCTCGGGCCTGGTCGTGGTGAAGGAGTTGCTCGACGAAGGACACGACGTCGTCTGCTTCGAGCAGGAAGCAAAGGAGGGTGGAGTATTCAATCACCCGAAAGGGATCGCATACGACTCGATGTACGTCACCGTGTCGCAGTACTTCACGAGCTACTCCTCCATGCCGCCCATCGACGAAGACCAAAGGGCTTTTTGGAGTCGGAAGCGTATCTTCAAGAATTCGCAGAGAGGTTCGATCTCTTCGAGAACATCGAATTCAAGAGGAAGGTGATCGGGGTCGAGCTGAACGAGGGTGATGTTCGAGTCTGCTATCAGCGAGACAACCAAACACAGGAGGCCCGCTTTGATGCGATAGCGATCTGCCGGGGTGCATTCCGTTCAGAAGCTCCTCGGATGCCGAACATCCCGGGCATGGACCGGTTTAGCGGAGAGTTGATTCACGGCGCCCAATACAGGAGTCCGGATCGGTTCAAGGGTTTGCGGGTGCTTTGCATAGGGATGGGTGAAACATCGGCGGACATCACCAGACAGATCTCCGAAGTCGCGGCGAGATGCGTCTTGAGCATGCGGAGCTATCCAGAGCTTCGTTTCAGATACACGCTCAGCGGAGACACTATTGATGCGACCAGCAATCGACTGTGGCACTGGTATCCGCCGGAGTTGCGGGAGAAATTCCGGGAAGAGTTATTCAGGATAACCGATCGATCGGCCAACGCGCACGTCCGGCTGGTTCAGGAGTGGTCTCGGAAGTCGGGTGGCCATCGCTCCCTCCAGAAGAACGATGATTTTGTGGACAACGTCCTCGACGGACGGATCCAGGTTTTGGTTCCTTCGAAAATCGCAGGCTTCGAAGGGCGACGCCGTCGTGTTCTGCACCGGTTACCAGGAGAGCGCCATTCGTATCAAAGTCGTGGTCGTCTGAGTCCGATACCGCTCAGTAAGCCCCTTCGGGACTCTTGCGGGGGTGAGTCCTGCATCGTTGTGCTAAACGAAGAATGGCGGTGCGTTCCTCCACTCCGTCCGCGTAGTATCCGTATTGCTCGTGAAATGGAGACCCCTCCCCGATCACCCCGGCGATCAAATCGGCGCGATCCGGGTGTTCAACTGGAATGATGTCGGCTTCCGTGGACTGTAATAGCTCGAGGTGCCTCGGGCCATTGCCCGAGAATAGCCTGGCTGCCAATGATGATGAGCTCATCGGACTCGGTGACTGCCCCGGCAGCACGAATAATGTGTTCGAGATCCCGGCGTTTCACGCAGTATCCTTGAACTCCTCGTGCAGTGCCCAGCGTTCCCTGGGAGAGATCACGCCTGCGAAAGGTGAGGATGAGCGAAGACGTCGGGCGTCTTCCGAGGGCGACGTGAGCACGACGACGAGTCGATCTTCGTCGCCGTCGAGTAGCTCTTCCCACTCCCGCATCCAACCGGGACGCTC
>JBAUWJ010000165.1:0-2260 GCA_049583715.1 Arenicellales bacterium
CCGGGAGCGGGCGTCGCGCCCCTCCGGTCGCCGGGACGAGGCGGTGGCGGCCGGCCGTGGCCCTGAGAAGCCGACCGAACCTGCACCCGCAGCGACCCAGGACCAAACGACTGCCGGCCCGGACCGACACCCCGGCCCGGAGCCAGTCGAAGAGCTGGTCGAAGAACCGGTCGAGGCCAATGTCGAGTATCGGGCGGAGCTCCGGGAAGAGCGTCGCGCGGAGCCGAAGAGCGAAGAGCCGCCCCAAGGCGGAGAATCGCCACGGGAGGTGTCCGCCGAGGTGTCCCGCGAACTTGCGCAGAAGACGGCCCGGGAGACTCCCGCTCGCGGTGGACCTCCCCGTGGCGACATGCACCGGGATTCGAGCCGCGCGCGGCATCAGCACAAGCCTGGTCGCCGCGCCCACGAAGTTCCCGCCGTCGGCTGAGACGGCCGCCCGGGCCGTTCAATGAGCCGCAGGCCCGAGGTCGCCCTGGTGCTGGGCGGCGGCGGGGCGCGGTCCGCGTACCAGGTGGGGGTCCTCAAAGCCCTCGCCGAGATACTGCCCGAGAGCATCGGCAATCCGTTTCCGGTCATCTGCGGCGCGTCCGCGGGGGGTGTCAACGCCGCGGTGCTGGCCTGTCATGCCTCGGGGTTCCACGAAGGTGTCCGCCGCCTGGCCGGCGTCTGGGAGAACTTCGAGGTCGGCAAGGTCTTCAGGGCCGACGCCTGGGCGGCACTGTCGCGGGGCGGGCGGTGGCTGTTCGCCATGATGACCGGTGGGATTCTGGAGAGCCCCGCCTCCGTCCTCGACGTCTCGCCGCTGCGGAGCCTGATCGAGCGTCACGTTTCCTTCGAGCGTATCAGCCAGGCCATCGAGGGCGGTCTGCTGCGGGCGTTGTGCATCACTGCATGCAGCTACTCCAATGGCCGCTCCATCTCGTTCTTCGAGGGGGCTCCCGAGCTGAAGACCTGGTCCCGGGTGCGGCGAAACGGGGTGCGGACGCAGCTTCGCGTCGATCACCTGATGGCTACGGCGGCCATCCCCATCCTGTTCCCGGCCGTCGAGATCGACGGCCAATACTACGGCGACGGCTCGATGCGCCAGACCGCCCCGACGAGCCCCGCCGTGCACCTGGGCGCCGACCGAATCCTGGTGATCGGCGTGCGCCAGGAGGAGACGGCGAGCCCCTGGGGCATCGAGGAACGCGGGTACCCCCGCGTGGGACAGATCGCCGGTTATATCCTCGATACCCTGTTTCTGAACAGCCTGTTCGCCGACATCGAGCGGCTGCAGCGCATCAACCGGACGCTGGAGCACGTCGTGGACAAGGACAGCACACCGCTGCGCCACATCGACACGCTGCTGATCTCGCCGAGCGAGGACCTTTCGGCCATTGCCGAGCCCCTTTATGGTCTCCTGCCGGCAGCCATCCGCTATCTGCTGGCCGTGCTGGGCACCCGGCGGGCGAGCGGCCGTCGCCTGATGAGCTACCTGTTGTTCGAAAAGCCCTATTGCCGGGCTCTGATCGACCTGGGCTACAAGGACGCCATGCAGCGCGAGACGGAGATCCGGGAGTTTTTCGGCCTGTGACACGCACGCGCCGCCCGCGATCGACTTTCAGGCTTGCGGCCGCGGCGCTCAGCGCCGCGCTGGTGCTGTCCGCCTGCGGCGGTCCCAGCCAGTCTCCGGAGGCGCGCATCAAGGCACTGATCTCACGCGCCGAAAAAGCCGCCGAGGACCGGGACGTCTCGGTATTCAAGGACATCACCTCGGATCAGTATCACGACCGCCGCGGATTCGGGCGCCGGGAGATCCTGCGGCTGGTTCAGGCGGTGTTCCTGCAGAACCGCCAGATCCACCTCTTGACCGTTGTCCGGCACCTCGAGGTGAAACAAGCCACCGCGCACGCGCGGGTGCTGGTGGCGATGGCGGGACGGCCCATCGACTCGCCCAAAGCGCTGTTCAACATGCGCGCCCGGCTGATGCGATTCGAGGTGACCTTCGCGTTGGAGGGGGACGAGTGGCGGGTGCGGTCGGTGGACTGGCATCCAGCGGCTCCCGGTGACTTTCTGTGAGCCGGACAAGGCTTTGAGGCTCATGACCGAGCGCCGCCCCCCCTCTTTGGCAAATCTGTGGGTGGGTCTTGCACCCTCGCCAAGACGCAAAGCACGCTAAGAGGGTGCGCCAAGGGGACGCTCACGAAGCACGGGACCATCCAAACCGTCGATCGTCTCTCTGGTTGGGACGGGCTGATTGACTTTCTTGGGAAGCTCTGAC
>JBAUWJ010000166.1:0-20330 GCA_049583715.1 Arenicellales bacterium
GATGTGGGGAGTGCCGGAAATCGTCGGGAACGAGATCCGGCCGACCCACATGGATGTGGGGAGTGCCGGCAATCGTCGGGAACGAGATCCGGCCGACCCACTTCGGATGTGGGGAGTGCCGGAGATCGTCATCCGGTCGACCCACTGTGGTTCGACCCGCAACAAAGCTCCCTCTCCCTCCGGGAGAGGGCAGGGGTGAGGGAGGCGATGTTTGGGGCCACCCTTACCCTCCCGCCAGCGAGAGAGGGGACCTTCGGTCAAGCCTCCGTCAGCGCCGACAGGCGGCGCGTCCTGCAGCCAAATTCACACCTCGACGATCTTCATCGTGTTGGTTCCCCCGGCCACACCGGTGACCTCTCCCATCGTCACGGCGACGTTGTCGTTCTCGGCCACCAGCTCCAGGCGTCGCAGCTCGTCGATCATCAGTTGCTCGGACTCGTCGACATCCAGCGCGGTGTCGTCGAAGTACACGGGATAGACGCCCCGGTACAAAGTGACCCGGCGCAGGGTCAGGTTCCGGCGCGACATGGCGACGATGGGAATGCCGGAGCTGATCCGGGACATCAGCTTCGCCGTCATGCCGGACTCGGTCATCGCCACGATCGCCTTGACGTCGAAATGGTTGGCGACATACATCGATGCCATGGCGATCGCTTCCTCGATGGTCTCGAATTCGGCGTCGAGCCGATGGTTGGAGATCATCGTCACGCGTTGGCGCTCCGCTCCCCGGCAGATACGGTCCACCGCCTCGATCACTTTCGCCGGATGCCGGCCCACCGCCGTCTCGCCGGACAACATCACCGCGTCGGTGCCGTCCAGCACCGCGTTGGCGACGTCCATGACCTCGGCCCGGGTCGGCTGGGGATTCTCGACCATGGACTGCATCATCTGGGTGGCGGTGATGACGAAGCGGTTGTGCCCGCGCGAGCGCCTGATGATCTGCTTCTGCATCCCGACCAGCTCCGCGTCGCCGATCTCGACGCCGAGATCGCCGCGGGCCACCATCACGCCGTCGGAGGCCTGGATGATCTCGTCCACGTGGTCGATCGCCTCGGCTCTCTCGATCTTGGCGATGATGTGCCCGTCTCCCCCGGCCTGCTTCACCAGCTTCCGCGCGCGCTCGATCTCGGCGGCGTCGCGGACGAAGGACACGGCGATGAAATCGGCTTCCAGCTCGACCGCGAATCGCATGTCCTCCAGGTCCTTCTCCGTCAGCGCCTCCGCCGAGATGCCGCCGCCCTGGCGGTTCAGCCCCTTGTTATCGGACAAGACGCCGCCGTTGATCACCCGGCAGACGATCCGGCCATCCGTGACCTTCTGCACCTGCATGGTGAGGTTGCCGTCGTCGAGGAGCATGACATCCCCGGCGGCCACGTCCCGGGCAAGGTCCTTATAGGTCACGCCGACCCGGTGGCTGTCGCCCGCGTCCGCGGCCAGATGGGTGTCCAGCGTGAACTCGTCGCCGTCCTTCAGGGTCACCGGGCCGTCCCGAAAGCGCTCGATGCGTATCTTCGGGCCCTGCAGATCGGCCAGGACGCCCACCTGGCGGTTGTGGCGCTCCGCCAGCTCGCGCAATTTCCTCACCCGGGCCGCGTGATGCTCGGGCCGACCGTGGGAGAAATTGACGCGCGCGACATCCAGCCCGTTGACGATCATCTGCTCGAGCTCCTCGGGCGGATCGCAGGCGGGTCCTAGGGTGGCGACGATTTTGGTGCGCCTCAGCATGATGGGTTCCAGGTGAAAGGAATATAGACAGCGGCCCTAATCGCTCCGTTCCTCCAGGATCGCCACGGCGGGCAGGATCTTGCCCTCCAGGAACTCCAGGAAAGCGCCGCCGCCGGTGGAGATATAGGAAATGCCGTGCGCCGCGCCGTACTTTTCGACCGCCGCGATGGTATCCCCGCCGCCGACGAGGGAGAACGCCGGAGAGGCGGCCACCGCGCGGGCCACGACCTCCGTGCCCTTGCCGAACTGCTCGATCTCGAATACGCCGAGCGGCCCGTTCCAGACGATGGTACCGGCGGCGGCGATCATGGCCGCGTATCGCGCCGCGGTTTCGGGCCCGATATCCAGAATCATGTCTTCGGCCGCGACCTCGCCAACAGCCTTCACCCTGGCCTCGGCATCCGGGAATATGCCGGCGCCGACCACCACGTCAGTCGGAATCGGGATCGATGCGCCGCGCGTTCCTGCCTGCTCGATGAGTCGCGAGGCCTCGCCCACCAGCTCGCTCTCGAACAGCGAGCGGCCGACCCGGTAGCCCGCAGCCGCCAGGAAGGTGTTCGCTATGCCGCCGCCCGGGATGAGCTGGTCCACCCTGGCGCGCAGTTTGTCCAGCAGCGTGAGCTTGGTGGACACTTTCGAGCCGCCGATAATCGCCACCACCGGCCGGGCCGGAGACTGCATTACGTGCCCCAGGGCGTCCAGCTCCGCCGAGAGCAGGGGACCCGCACAGACGCTCGGGGCAAAGCGGGCGACCCCGTGGGTGCTGGCCTGGGCACGGTGGGCGGCGCCGAAAGCATCCATCACGTAGACCTCGCACAGGGCGGCGTAGCGCCGCGCCAGAGTTTCGTCGTCCGCCTTCTCGCCGCGGTTGAATCGGACGTTCTCGAGCAGCACGATCTCTCCCGGAGCGACGTCGATGCCGTCCAGATAGTCTTTCTCGAAGCGCACGCCGCGATGCATGAGCTCCCCCAGACGTGAGGCCACCGGCGCGAGGGACAGCTCAGGCGAGGATTCGCCTTCCTTCGGGCGCCCCAGGTGCGACATCACGATCACCGCCGCACCCTTCGCCAGTGCCTGCTCCAGTGTCGGCAAGGCGGCCCGTAGGCGCTGCTCGCCGGTGATTACGCCGCCGGCGACCGGAACGTTGAGGTCCTCGCGAATCAACACGCGCTTGCCGGACAGATCCAGGTCCGCCATCTTTGCGATCGTCATGCTCTTCGCGCCCCCTCCCTGCACTCGTCGAACGCGGGCGACCGGACAGTCAAGCCGCCATCATCGCCTTGCAGGTGTCCAGCATGCGGTTGGAGAAACCCCATTCGTTGTCGTACCAGGTGCAGACCTTGACAGTGGTGCCGTTCACGACGCGGGTCATGTAGGCGTCGTAGACCGCGGAGAAGGGGTTGTGATTGAAGTCCACGGAGACCAGGGGCTTGTCGTTGTAGTCGAGGATGCCCTTCAGGCTCCCCTCGCAGGCGCGCCGCATGATGTCATGGATCTCGTCGACACTGGTCTCCCTCGCCGTCTGGACGGTCAGGTCCACGATGGATACGTTGATGGTCGGGACACGCACGGCGAAGCCGTCCAGCTTGCCTTCCAGTTCCGGCAGCACCAGGCCGATAGCCGAGGCGGCGCCGGTCTTCGTGGGGATCATGGAATGCGTCGCCGAGCGCGCGCGGCGCAGATCCTTGTGGTAGACGTCGGTCAGCACCTGATCGTTGGTGTAGGCATGGATGGTGGTCATGATGCCGCCCAGCACACCGATCTCGTCGTGCAGCGGCTTGACCGTGGGGGCCAGGCAGTTGGTGGTGCACGACGCGTTGGACACCACGGTGTGCTCGGGCTTCAGGGTATGATGATTGACGCCGTAGACGATGGTGGCGTCTACGTCCGTGCCCGCGGGCGCCGAGATGAGGACCTTCTTTGCCCCGCCCCGCAAATGGGCGGAAGCCTTCTCCTTGCTGGCGAACAGGCCCGTGCATTCCAGCACGACGTCCACGCCCAGGTCCGACCAGGGCAGCCGGGCGGGATCGCGCTCCGCCAGGACCTTGACCGTGTCATTCCCCACGCGGAAGGCGTCGCCTTCCACGGTGACCTCGTAGCCGAAGCGGCCGTGGGTCGTGTCGTACTGCAACAGGTGCGCATTGGTGTGGGCGTCGCCCAGGTCGTTGACGGCGACGACGTGGAAATCGCGCTGCTGACCCGATTCGAACATCGCTCGCAGCACGTTTCTCCCGATGCGCCCGAAGCCATTGATTGCGACTGTGATAGCCATTGAAAACCTCTTGATTCGATAGACCGCTGACTGTTTACCGTTTGCGGCCGGATCCGCAGCTCATTCCCCCAGCAACTCCCCGGCGACCTGAGCGACGTGGTCCACCGTGAAGCCGAGATCGCCGAAAACGTCGGCGGCCGGCGCCGATTCGCCGAACCGGTCCAGCCCGATGATTCTACCGTTACCGCCGACGTACTTGTACCAGGGCGAAGTCACGCCGGCCTCGATGGCGATCCGCTCCTTCACCGCCGGCGGCAGCACCTCATCGCGGTACGCTGGATCCTGGGCGTCGAAGACATCGCAGCTCGGCATGGACACCACACGCACCCGCCCGGGAAAGCGGCGCGCCACCTGAACCGCCAGGTCGACCTCCGAGCCGGTGGCGATGAGGATCAGCTCCGGCTCGCCTTCGCTGTCCACCAGCACGTAGCCGCCGCGGGCGATTCCGGCGATCTGCCCGGCCGTGCGCGCCTGGTGAACGATGGTCTGCCGGGAGAGCAGCAGGCTGGTCGGTCCGTCGCGACGCTCGATCGCCGCCCGCCAGGCCACCGCGGTCTCCACCCCGTCACAGGGGCGCCACAGGGACATGTTCGGGATCAGGCGCAGCGAGGCCGCATGCTCGACGGGCTGGTGCGTGGGGCCGTCCTCACCGAGACCGATGGAGTCGTGGGTATACACCAGGACACTGCGCACGCCCATCAGCGCCGCCAGTCGCACTGCGTTGCGGGCGTAGTCCGAGAAGACCAGGAAGGTACCGCAGTACGGGATGAAGCCGCCATGCAGGGCCAGGCCGTTGGCGATGGCGGTCATGGCGAACTCGCGGACGCCGAAATAGACGTAGTTGCCGTCCGGCTCTGCCGCGCTCACCGTCACCGATCCGGACCAGGTGGTGTTGTTGGAGCCCGTCAGGTCCGCCGAGCCGCCGATCAGCTCGGGGAGAATCGGAGCAAAGGCGTTGATGCAGGCCTGCGAGGATTTGCGGCTCGCTTCGTCCTTCGCTGCCCGGTCGGCGGATTCGATGAACGCGGCGGCGGCACCGTCCCAGCCGGCGGGCAGTTCGCCCGCCAGGCGCCGCTCCAGCTCGGCGGCCTGCTCCGGGTACTTCGACCGGTAGTCAACGAGCCGCTCGTACCACGCCGATTCCAGTGTCGCGCCCCGCTCGCGCGCGTCCCACGCGGTGTAGATATCGTCGGGTATCTCGAAGGGCGGGTACGCCCAGCCGATGGTCTCGCGCACCCGGGCGACTTCGTCGGCACCGAGGGCGGAGCCGTGGGCGTCCGCGGTCCCCTGTTTGTTGGGCGAGCCCCAGCCGATGACCGTCTTGCAGCAGATCATCGACGGCCGTCCTTCGTCGGCACGCGCGTCGACGATGGCCGCCCCGACCTGCTCCGGATCGTGTCCGTCGACGCCCTCGATCACGTGCCAGCCGTAGGCACGGAACCGCGCCGGGGTGTCGTCGGTGAACCAGCCCCGCACGTCACCGTCAATGGACACGCCGTTGTCGTCCCAGAACGCGATCAGCTTGCCGAGGCCCAGCGTGCCGGCGAGCGAGCAGGCTTCGTGCGAAATGCCCTCCATCAGGCACCCGTCTCCCGCGAACACGTAGGTATAGTGGTCGATGATCCGGCAGTCGGGCCTGTTGAACCGGGCCGACAGGATCTTCTCGGCGAGCGCCATCCCGACCGCGTTGGCGAGACCCTGCCCGAGTGGACCGGTGGTGGTCTCGATGCCGGGGGTATCGCCGTACTCGGGATGGCCCGGGGTAATCGAATGAAGCTGGCGGAACCGTTCGATCTGCGACAGCGGCAGGTCATAGCCGGTGAGGTGCAGCAGCGAGTATTGCAGCATTGAGCCGTGTCCGTTGGACAGCACGAAACGGTCACGGTCCGGCCACTTGGGGTTGGCCGGGTTGTGCGCCAGGAAGTCGTTCCAAAGGACCTCGGCGATATCCGCCATGCCCATGGGCATGCCGGGGTGGCCGGAGTTCGCCTTCTGAACCGCGTCCATGCTCAAGGCGCGGATCGCGTTCGCGAGTCTTCTTCTGTCAGTCGAGCGCTTTGCCTCTGCAGGCATGAAAATGGTCTCCCCGAAAAACATCAATCCGGCTTGGCAAGGCGGGTCCCCTGCAGCCCGACCGCCGCGGATCGGTAACCCGTGGGTCGGCACCCTGTGGGTCGGAATTCATTCCGACACCTTATGACACCCTACATCATATCTTCAGCCCCCCGAATTCCGATGCACCAGGAGGGCATACAGATCGGCGCGATCGGTAATCCACGACCACCACTCCTCGAGCATCGCCGGGTGGCTCGCGGCCACCACCGAGACCTTGCGGTGCAGATACAGGCTTTTCGCCGGCAACTCGACGCCTTCGAGCGTCACGGCGCTGCCGCCGGCCTCCCGCAATATCAGGCTGCCGGCGGCGTAGTCCCACAGGTGCTGACCGCCGTGCAGATAGAGCTGAAACCGGTCCGCCGCCAGCCAACACCATTCGAGGACACAGGCCCCGAGGTTTCTCTGCGACTTGAAAGGGGGCTGCGCCACGAGATGCTCCGATACCGTTCGGGGCAGCCTCTTGAAATCCACGCAGGCGACGCAGTGTTCGGTGGAGCGCCGCGACGCACCACCGAGGCGCGCTCCGTTCAGCCGGGCGCCGCCTCCCGCCTCGGCTGTGAAGCATTCGTCCCGCACCGGGTCGAAGACGACACCCAGCACAGGCAGGCGATTCTCGATGAGCGCCAGGGAAATCCCGTAGAAGGGCAGGCCCGAGGTGAAATTCGTCGTGCCGTCGAGCGGATCCAGGCACCAAACGCGCCCATGTTCCGACTCCAGGATGCGTACCCGTTCCTCTTCGGGCGTCTCCTCCCCGATGAAAGGGATCTCCGGGTGCCTCGCCCTGAGCGCTTCCTCGATCCGCGCCTGCAGGGCCAGATCGATGTCGGTCACATAGCTGCCGTCGCGCTTCGCGGAGATGGTCTCGTGCACACGGGCGCCGGGCAGCAGCTCGAGACCGATATCGCGTATGAGCTTCGACAGCCCGTCCGGAGATGGCGCGCCGGGTTCATTCATTCAATAAGCATCTCTTAAAGACTTCCGGCAGCAGGATAGCCCGGGGGCCGTCGAACGCCCACTACCGGTTCGGGTAAAAGGCGGCATTCAAGGCATCGAAATCAGGAATCACCAGGGTTTTGTCGTCGACGGTGATCGCGCCCGCAGCGAACCGCTGCGACAAGCCGGCGGGCAGTGCGCCCGGCCCGGACGAATCGGTAATCTCCAATCCCCGGGGCTCGCCGCTCAGCCCCAAGGCGAAATAGTCGAATGCCTCGCGCCCCGGGAGCGGGAAGAATACGCAAAGCCGATAGAAGCTCGATGTGTCCCGGCCCGCCGCCAGACGCTCGAATGATACCAACGTTACCGGGTAATTTCTCCAACGGAAATATCCGAGAACCCACGGCTCCACCCCCGGCAGGGGTTTGATGCTCGGGGAGCTGGCGACGATCTCCGCCACCGTTGCCGACGGCACCACCAGGGTCGCGGCTTTCGTCGGGATCATGAGGCTCTGCACGCCGGCCATTCGCTACGCTCCTCCAAGGCCGGCGGCCCGCAGCAGGCAACGCTGCAGGCGGGACGTTTCGAGGACCAGGTACTCCGGCTCGGTGAATGGACACACCCCCGTGATCACGGAGCCTTCCGGCATCGTGGAGCCGAGGGGGTTGAACGCCTGGATCGCGGGCTTCTCCTGCTCGGGGATCAGGTAGACATGCTCCGCCGCGACGGCCACGCGCCCGGCGCGGTCGGACAGGAGGATGGCGTATTGCCAGTCTCCCGCGGGCGTGCCCAGCATCAGGCCCAGCCTGATGACCGGTACGCGGCCGCCCTCGTTCACCTGCCAGCCCGCCTGCAGGGAGCGACCGTCTCCGATGAGCTCGAACGCACCACGGCTGCGGCGCTCTATGGAAACCGCCTGGCCCGCGGTCAACAGGTAGGCGAACCCGCCTTCGCGAATCCGCAGGAATGCCCGCTGGTCAAGCATCCGGCGACGACCGCATCAATGGACCGTCGACTGAGGGACCCTTTGCAGCAGGGCCTTGACTTCTTCGAGCAGCTCCCGTTCCTGGTAGGGTTTGGTGAGATACGCGTTCGCCCCCAGGGCCATGGCGCGCTCGCGGTGCTTCGCGCCGGCGCGGGACGTGATCACGATGATCGGGATGTCGCGGTAGTTGACGTCCTCACGAATGCGGGTGGTGAGCTCGTAGCCGTCCATTCTCGGCATCTCGATGTCCACCAGCATCAGGTCCGGCTTGCCGTTGGCCAACTGATCCAGGGCGTCGATGCCGTCCCGGGCCATGATGACCTCCATGCCGTGGCGGCCGAGATTGCGCCCCGTGACCTTGCGCACGGTGAGGGAGTCGTCCACCACCATGACCTTCGGCATCGCCGCGGCCTGGCGCGGCGCCTCGTGCCTGACGGCGGGCATGCGTTCCTGCGCCAGCCACAGCGCCGCCAGGTCCAGAATCAGCACCACGCTGCCGTCGCCGGTGATGGTCGCCCCGTTGATCCCGGGCAATCTGCCGAGATGGTCACCGAGCTGCTTGACCACGATTTCATCGGTTTCGATGAGATCGTCCACCCGCACGGCCACGTCGCGCGCGCCCATGCGCACCAGCAGCACCGGAACACGCTTACCGGGGACCACCGGCTCGAGACCCAGCGCGGCTGTCAGGTCCATCAACGTATACACGCGGTCGTTCTGCCGGAACAGGGGATCACCGTCCTTCGACAGCTCCACGAGATTCTCCGGCTCGGTCTTCAACACCGTTTCGATCACGCCGAGGGGAATAGCGAAGCGCTGGCCGCCGCAGCGAACGAACATCGCCCGTGTGATCGACAGGGACAGCGGCAGGCGCAGCTCGAAGCTGACCCCCGCCCCGGGCCGGTTATCCATGGTGAGGCTTCCGCCGAGGCGCCGCACCGCGTCGTTGACCACGTCGAGGCCCACTCCCCGCCCCGAGAGCTGGGTCACGGACTCGGCGGTGGAGAAGCCGGACAACACGATCAGTTGAATGATTTCATCGTCGCTCAAGTCCGAGTCGGCCCCGAGCAGGCCTGCTTCGACCGCACGGGTCTTGATCCTGTCGACGTCCAGGCCGGCGCCGTCGTCGGAAAACTTGAGGACGACCTCGTTTCCTTCCTGGCGGCAGTCGATACGAACGCTGCCTCGCACGGGCTTGCCCGCGGCGCGCCGCGCGGACGCGGACTCGATGCCGTGGTCCAGCGAATTCCGGATCATATGCTCCAGGGCTTCGCTGAGCTGGTCCAGTATGTTCCTGTCGACCTCGATCTCGGCGCCGGTCACGAAAAAATCGACCTCCTTGCCGAGCTCCCGCGCGGTCTGCCTGGCCTGGTGGCGCAGGCGGGGGACCAGGGTATTGAAGGGCACCATGCGGGCGCTCATCAGGCCGTCCTGCAGCTCGCTGTTGAGCAGCGCCTGCTGTGACAGCATGCCCTCGGTCCGGGAGGCGAATCGATTCAAGCCCGTCTGTATGGTGACCAGGTCATCGACACTCTCCGACAGGCTGCGCGAAAGCTGCTGGAGCCGGCTGTAGCGGTCCATTTCCAGGGGATCGAAATCGTGACCCGCCTCGGATATCTGCTCCTCGGCGACCCTGGAGCGGATTTGCGTATCCGCCTGGATGTCCAGCTCCCGCACCTGGTCCGAGAAGCGCGCGACGTTGGCCCGCAGCTCGTTCAGGTTGCCCTTCAGCCCGCTGAGCTGCTCCTCGAGTTGGGAGCGGGAGATGCTCACCTCGCCGGCATAGTTCACCAGCTTGTCGAGCACGTTGGACCGTATGCGCACGGTGCTTCGGGCGGCCGGCCGAAGCGCCTCCCCCGGGCCGCGCTCGGGGGCAGAAGATTCCTCGGCGCCGCTCGCCGCTGCCGCCTCGGGGGGCCCGTCCGGCGCCACAGGAGTGGGCCGCGGACCGGACGGCTCCGTCGCGTTGGCCGCCGTCGTACCCTCCTCGGGGATCAGCGGCACTGCCGGGCGTGCGCCGGCTGCGGCAGCCTCGCGGGAACCGCTTCGCAGGCGCTCGAGCAGGCGCGCGTCCGCCTCCGTCGACCGGCCCTCCTCCAGCCCCTGGACCATGCTGGCGAGACTGTCGTGAACCTCCTCGAGCAGCGCCAGAAGCTCCGCACGCCGGTCCCGGCTCGAACGCGCGGGGTCGGACACGCCTTCCAGCATGCTCTCGGCGTCGTGGCTCAAGTCGCCGATAGCCTCCATGCCGGCCGCCCGGGCGCTGCCTTTGAGCGTGTGCAGCTCGCGCTTCAGGGTGTTGGCCAGGTTGGAATCGAGGCCAGCGCCGCGTCCTTGCTGGAGGGTCGATTCGAACCTCGACAGAATGTCCGCCGCCTCTTCCACGAAGACGTCCCTCAACACGATATCCATGTCGCGGTCCTCGTCGGCGAATGCTTCCCCGGCCTGCGGCTCGGCGGGCTGCACTGGAGTGTCCGGTGTATCCGGGCTGTCGGAGGGGATAGGCCCGGCCCGGTCGTCGCCGGCGACGCCGCCCTCGACCCGGGCATCGCTGCCGGTCCGCGCCCTCTGCTCGGCCAACTGATCGAAGACGCTGCCAGTGCCGGTCTGGTGCTCGGAATCCTGGTCGGTGACGGGCGCTTCCTCCACCTCGAGCTCTTTCGCCGCCTCAGTCTCTTCTTCGCCTCCCATCTCCCCCTCGACCCCGGCGGATTCTCCGAGCGGGGTTTCTTCCGCGGCGGTGTCGGTCCGCTCGAAGCCTTCCGCGTGATCACCGCCGAAGTCCGTTGCCGTTTCCGGTGCGCCGGTGGACGCCGGCCCGGCCTCGCCGGACCCGTCACCGCTCCACGATTGCTCTATCTCCTCGGCGATCTCCACCAGTTCCTTGCGGACCACGTCGGGAAACCGCTTGTCGCGATTGAGATGATCGAGGACCTTGGCGGTCGAGATCAGCAGCGCGTCCAGGACCTCCGTCTCACGTTCGTAAAGCCCCGCGTCTCTTGCCTTCCTGGCATTGAGCGCGCGGTCCAGGGCCGTGTAGGCCTCGGACATCTCCACCAGGTGCAGCGAACGGGCGTTGCCCTGCAGGGTGTGCACGGCCCGCAGCAGCTCGTCGCTGATCGAGGCCTCGCCGCGCCTGTGGCACTCGTCCATGGTGCGCCGTATGCTGGCGATGTGGGACAGGGCCTCCTTGGAGAATATCTTGATCACTTCGTCGTCGGAGAACGGTGAAGATCCATCCTCCAAAGGTTCCCGGGCGGTCGGCGGGTGGCCGTCCTCGCCGAGATCATTCATGTCTCTCGAGGCGGGGGCGTCCCGGACGGCGGCCGGTCCCGCGGGCGTTCCAGGGGACGCCGGCACCTCGTCGGTGAACCCGCGCCGGGCGGCGGCCGGCGTCTCTTGCAGGTCGACCGCCGAAGAGGTTTCGACCGCGGCTGCCGGCCCGTCATTGTCCTGCACCAGTTCCTGCGCGGACGGCCCGATGTCCCCCGGCGGCGATTCGCCGGCGACCGGTTCCTCCGCCGCGCTCTCCCGGAGGGCGCGGGCACGCCGGCGCCAGGCAGGCAGATCGGCGCTGCTATCCAGGCCTTCCGCCAGCATCGAGCGCAGCGCGGCGCTCGCCTCGGACGTGAGCTCGATGACGGGGTCCGACACGGGGAGGTCACCGTCCATGCACCCATTCAGCACGTCCTCGACGATCCAGGCCAGCTCCGCGATGTCGGCCGCCCTGACCATGCGTCCACTGCCTTTGATGGTGTGAAAGCTGCGCCTCGCGTCGGCCAGGGCGCCCGTGTCGTCATGGTCCCGGCGGAGCACTTCGAGGTTCCGGTCGATCTCCTCGAGACATTCATGTGCTTCCTCGATGAAAGTCTCCCGGACCACCTCGTCCTCGTCGTCGATGTCGACCGCCTCCGGGTCCGACGAGTCTCCCATCGCCTCCCCCTCACCGGAGACAGGGGCCAGGCGCGCAGCCAGGTCGTTCAAGGTGGCCAGGGACCTGCGAAGCGTCTTCTCGACCTCGTCCGAAAGAAAGCTCGGGTCGTCGGTCACGATGTCCAGGAGGTTAACCATCTCCTGAGCGATGCGCTGCAGGCTGAGCTGGTCCCGATCGCTCGCCAGGGCACCGATGTCCCGCAGGCTGCGGCGAAGGGTCCGGAAGGCCTCGTAGTCCTCGTTGTCGCCGATCCAGACGTCGAAGGAGTCCTGAATGCTCTTCAGGGTGGAGTGTGGGTCGATGCCGGCTGCGCCGGCTCCCGCTTCGGCCTGCTCGAGCTCCTGCATGGCGCGAGTCAACAACGCGTCGATATTCGGCGCGCCGCGCTCCATGCCTTTCATGTAGGCATCCGTGGTGCCGATGCTGACGGCCAGCGCGTCCATCACGGGCTCGGTCACGACGGCGTCACCGGCGCTCAAGGCATCTATGCGGGCAAGGGCCAGCTCGAGCAGATCGCAGAGCTTGTGGCGGCCGAGCATTCGCACCGCGCCGTGCACTTGCCGCAGGGATGCGCCGACTCCGCTCAGGCTGTCCATGTCGGCAGTGTCCTTGGCAAATCGCTCCAGGTTCTCCTCCGCCTCCTTGAGGTTGTCGCCGATCTGATTCGCGACTGCCGCCACCAGCCGGCGAAGCTCGGGTGCCTCCAGGGTGTCGGCATCGACTTCGGCGCTCTCGATCGCCATGCTCGGCGTGTCGGAAAGCTCGGCATGGTCGGCGAGCTGCCTCATGACCGCTGCGGCCTCCCGACGCCAATCCCCGCTGATTCTTTCCGGGTCGTTCAAGCTCTGGTCGACGAAGAGCAAGGCTCGCGCCGCCGTCAACAGAGCCTCTTCCGAATGCCCTTTCGCACCGTCCTCGAACAACACTCGTCCGACGCCCGTGCACACGTCGGCGATTTCATCGACGCCGGCGTCGCGTGCCGCAGTCGCGATATCGTTCAGGCGCTGCTCGCAGGCTGCCAGCGTGTCACCGGCATCGCCCTTGCGCGAGTACTGCTCCAGCGTGCTCTGCACGAAGCGCAAGGGCTCCGCGGCCCTTTCCCTGATGGACGCAAGCCTGTCGGCCCCGGGCAATGGCTCGGCGTCTTCGACGCCGAGCAGGGTGTCCAGCTCGAAAAGGTGGATCACAGCCCGGGTCGCCTCGGTGCCGACGCCGCTGCGTCCGATCTGGTAAAGCATATAGCGCACGACCTTCTCGGGGCCTTCCCTCGCCATCGTCGCCTCGCTGTCCTCGCTCAACTTGCGCATGAGCTGGTCGAGCTTCGCGAGCGGATGCTTTCTCGGATCGTCGCGGCCGAGATCGACCGCTTTGAGAACATCGAGGTAGGCGCGCGCCACCCACCAGACCTGCAGGGATACCTGGAACCGGGACAATTCGTAGAGCTCCGTCACGACCTCGGCCATGCTCTCCCAGGCGTCCTCCTGGTGCTGGTCGCGAAGCCATCTCAGCAGCGCCGCTTGAAACTCGCGGCGCAGGTCGCGTACGCGCTCCCTGAACTGATCGGTCTCCGGCTCCCCACCGGGGGCCTGCGTCGCGGTCTCCGCCGGTTGCTCCTTGGTCGGATAGACTTCGAGGTCCGGGTGGAACAGGGAATAGGGATCGAGCTCCTCGGCATGGCGGGCCCGTCGCAGCTCGTTGATGACGTCGACGTTGTCTATGGGGCGGTCCGGAAGCCCGTTGGCAAGCCGCTCCATGTAGCTCGAGAGGTGGTCTATTCCCCCGCCCAGCAGCTCACCCGCGACCGGGCTGCCGTTCTTACCGACCCTCCCCGCAACAACCGCGGACGCCAGTGACTCCGTTTCCTGGGCGAGCTGCGCGGCCCCGTCCAGCTCCACCATCTGCAGGGTTCCCGCCACCTGGTGGACGCTGTTCGCGAAGAGCCTCAAAGGCGTCAGGTCGTCGCTCCCCTCCACGTAGCGCTGGAGGGCCTCCCGCGCCTGATCGAGCGTCTGGTCGATCTCGCTCTTGACCCAGCCCAGGGTGCTCGTGTCAACGCGATTGACGGTGCGCATGAATACCTGAAAACCTGCTGATCACGACTGCCCGGTTCTGCCCGCACCGGTCGGCCTTCATCATCGGGTTAATATCACCGGCCCGCCGGTCGACCCGGGAAGGGCGGCCTCGGTCGAACACAGACCACTCACTGCGCGGCGCCCTGCCGCGAGCCCCGACGAAGCCCGCAGTATACCGCGTAAACGCATAGAACATCGTCGCCGGGGGCTTGCCCGGCCTCGGCACGATCGGCGCCATGTCATCGTCGCCGCCGGTCAGGCCGGGAGCTTGAACCCGGATACCGAATCCTGAAGCTCGCGTGCCAGCTCCGACAGCTTGCCAATGGATTGCGCCGTGGTGCGCGCGCCCTGCGACGTCTGGTTGGTCACGTCCCGGATCGAGGTCATGCGGCTCGACACCGAGGTCGCCTCCTCGGACTGGCGCTCCGCACTCTCCGCCATCCCGGTAATCAGCCGCGACAGCTCTTCGGACACCGATTCGATCTCGCCGAGGGCCTGCCCCGCGCTGTCGGCAAGGCGAGTGCCGTCCACCACCCCCTGGGTCGCATGTTCCATCGAGGTGACGGCCTCGTTGGTATCCGACTGAATGTTGCCCACCAGCGTGGAGATCTGCTTGGTGGCCTCGGCAGACCGCTCGGCCAACCTCTGCACCTCGTCTGCCACCACCGCGAAGCCGCGTCCCGCCTCGCCCGCCATGGCGGCCTGTATCGACGCGTTCAGAGACAGGATGTTCGTCTGCTCCGCGATTTCATCGATCAGGCTCACGATCTCTCCGATCTGCTGGGAGCTCTCGCCGAGGCGCTTGATGCGCTTCGAGGTCTCCTGGATCTGCTCGCGCATGTCATCCATGCCCCGGATGGTGTCGCGCACGGCCTCGGCGCCGCGCTTGGCGACGCCCACCGAGCTCTGTGCCACCTCCGCCGATCTGCGGGCGTCCCCCGACATCTCGCGCATGGAGTTCGACATGGCCTCGATCTGGGCCGTGGTTCGGGTGATCTCATCCGCCTGGGCGGCGCTGGCCCGGGACAGTTCCCGCGCGATGCCGGCCGTGGACTCCGACTCGCTGCTCACCTGCGCGGTGGCGGTGTTGATCCGGGCCACGAGGTCGCGCATCTCCTGTACGGCGAAGTTGATGGAGTCCGCGATGGCGCCGGTGATCTGGTCCGTCACCTCCGCCTCGATGGTCAGGTCGCCGTCCGCCAGGCTGCCCATCTCGTCAAGCAGCTTCAGGATCGCGTCCTGGGTCTCGCGGTTCTGCTCGGCGCTCGCTTCCGCCTGCTTGCGGGCCTCGACCACCAGAAAACGCCCGAGCCAGAACAGGGACAGCACCGCCAGGGCTCCGAACACCCACGGCAGGTAGCGTGTGACGCTGCCGGATTCGGTGAACCCGTTCACGAAAGTCTGCACTGAGCTGAGCAGCGTGTCGCTGTCGTTCAATACGGACTGGGACGCCCGCTGTGCGAGGAAGAACTCGCCCACGGCGGCCAGGATCGTATCCACGCTTTCCTGAAACTTGTTGAACGTCTGCTGCAGGGCGTCCAGCTTCACGTGCACCGCGGCGCCGGTGGCCGCGCGAAGCTGATCCAGGGTCTGTGAAAACGTGTTCGTGTCCTTGCCGAACTGGGTTGCCGCCATCGACGCGCCGTCGCCGCCCTTGGAGAAGACATTGATGTTGGAAGCGATGCGCTGGCTCAGCGTTCGTTCCAGCGCCGCCTTGTTCACGAGCTGCGGGTCTCCGTTCTCCCGGATGACCGTCTCCACCACCTCGTCCGCGCGCGCGAGCAGGGCAGGGGCAAGCTGATTGATCTTGTTGACCGAATCGTTCACCCGCAGCAGCGGTTGCTCGTCGTGCAGGATGGAATCGACGTTGCCCTGCGTCTTCTTCCACAAGTCCTGCACCCGCTGGAAGTCTTTCCTGTCGGCCGCCGGAGTGGCGGGCATGTTCATGGAAGGATCGCCCTCGTCCAGGGTGATGACGACATTCGCGAATTCCTGCTCGGATTGGTGCAGGGTGCGGAACGCGTCACTCTGCCCCAGCGCGGCCTGCCTTGCGTCCTTGGCGATCTTCTGCGACAGCATCAGCAGGCTGGAGGCGCGCCGCACGAACTCCGCCTCACCGCGGCTGCGCCGGCTTTCCAGAGTCTGGAAGACCACCAGGCCGATGATGGACGCGATGACTACGGTGATAATGACCGGCAGTCCGATGACGGATCGTCTGGGTTTCGTGCGTACGGGCTCCTCGACGTCGGCGGTCTCCTCCCCCTGGAACAGGAGATCTATCGGATCCGCGGTGTCCGCGACCGGCGCCCGCGAAGCACTTCGCGATTCATTCAGTGTTTCATTCAAAGACTCTCGTACCGTCGCCATCGGTGCTTTACCTCGCAAACCGGTTCATAGCTCTAATTAGTTCTCGACCTCGACGTTTCGAAACCTGTCGGACCATTTCAATTTCTCGACATCCAACACACCCCACAATTCGTCGTCCTGCAGGTACGCGTGGTGCACGAAGGGCTGGACAGCGCGGTCCATGACCTCGGTCTCCTGGCGCTCGTTCTCATCATCGAAATGGCGCAAGCCGAAGATCATGTTGACCAGCAGCGCGCAGCCCAGCTCGTGATCATTGATCACCAGGAGCTTGCCTTCCGTATCCACATTGATCCGCGGAAACCCCAGGAACTGCGCCAGATCGAGAACGGAATACAGGCTTCCGCGCACGTTGGTGATGCCGCGCACCCACGGCTGCGTCCGTGGAACGGGAGTAATGGGCCCGCAGTCGATGATGTCCGTGAAGGCGGTGAGATCGGCCGCAAGACGCACGTTGCCTACGCCGAAGGCCAGACCGTGCCAGCGCTCCTCGACCTGCTTCAGCTCCGGCAGGGTATAGCCCGCCGCTGCAGCCTGCTGCTGCATTCGCTGGAGCAACTCGAAAGGTCGTGGGTCCGCGCTCAAGCGTTCACCTCATGGCCCGATTCGCCTTGTGTGCTTTGCATTTCCGGCCGGCGTCGTATCGTTCTCCCGAAGGCCGTCGCTACAGGTTCCTGATCATGCCGATCAGGGTTTTTTCGTCCACCGGCTTGCTGACGAAGTCCCTGGCCCCCTGACGCATCGCCCATATCTTGTCCGTCTCCTGGTTCTTGGACGTCACCACGATGACGGGGATATCCCTCGTCTCGGGGTTCTTGGCGAGGGAACGGGTAGCTTCGAAGCCGTTCATGCCGGGCATCACGACATCCATCAGTATCAGGTCCGGATGCTCGGTGCTCGCCTTCTGCAGGGCCTCCTCGCCGCTGCTGGCCTGGAGCGGGCGGTACCCATTGTGCTGAAGGTAACCCGTCAACAGATGCAGGTCCGTCGGCGAGTCGTCGACGACCAGAACAGTGCTCACATCCATACCCGGTCTCCCACCTCACACGCGTGATTCATTTGTCTTGACGTGCTCATAAATCGCTCCGAGTAGTTCTTCTTTTGAAAATGGTTTGTTGATGTGCTGGTCCGAGCCGGCGATCCGGCCCCTGGCCCGATCGAAAAGGCCGTCCTTGCTCGAAAGCATGACCACCGGCGTATGTCTGAAATGGCGGTTGTTCTTGATCAGGGAGCAGGTCTGGTAACCGTCGAGACGCGGCATCATGATGTCCACGAAGATGATGTCCGGGTGATTGTCGGTGATCATCGACATCGCCTCGAAACCGTCCGCCGCAGTCAGCACCTCGAAACCCTCCCTGGAAAGGATCGCCTCGGTCGACCTGCGGATGGTGTTGCTGTCGTCGATCACCATCACTTTCACCGCGCTCATCTGCCGCACCTGCTGTTCAATCACCCCCCTTGCCGGATCGCCGCCATTCATGCCACTAGTCAAGCCGCTACTGGTTAGAATAGAACATTTTGGGGCCATACTCAGTCGCCCGGCGGCCGAAAGTCACGATCCTGCATCCCACTCCGGCGCAGGCGGCACCCCGTCTCTTGGTAGTCTGGACAAGCTTTGTAAATTATCTTGCTGATTTATTTAGCATAATTTCCCCTGTTGGTCCACGTTCGCGACCCCGCCACAGGACGTGCCGCGAGACCGCCAGCCGCCGCGCTCCGGGTTCCGATCCGGTTTCCTCCAGTCGGGCGCCGGCGTCTGCGATGGACCCGAAGACCGAATATAATGTCTCATTCGAGTGCGCACCCGGCCGGATTCGGTATCCATGACCCAACACACACCCTCCACTGTTTCCCCCCTGACCGGCCCGCCGTTGGAGCCCGAACGCCATTTCCTCGACCGACAGTGCGAGGCAGAGCGTTGGTTCAGCTCACGGTGGCTGCGCGCGGGGACCCCGCGCATCCTGGCCGCTCTGAACGCCGTCGAGCGGCTGCTCCCGGACTGCCGCGGGGTTCCGATTATCCCGCAAGACCACACCCGCAACCAGTGCCGCTGGCGGGCGGGCGGGAACCGATGACCCTGAAGCTGGGAGTCGTCATGGACCCGATCGGGTCCATCAAGGTCTACAAGGACAGCACCTACGCCATGCTGTTGGAAGCGCAGGCGCGGAAGTGGTCCATCCATTACATGGAGATGAATGACCTCATCATGAGGGACGGCGAGGCCTACGCCCGAACCAGGCTGCTGACCCTCTTCAAGGACGAATACCGCTGGCACGAGTTCGGGCCCGAGTCGTTGATCCGTCTCGCCGACCTCGACGTCATCCTGATGCGCAAAGACCCCCCCTTCGACCAGGAATACATCTACTCCACCTACATTCTCGAGCGCGCGGAGGAACGCGGGGCCCTGGTGGTGAACCGGCCTCAGGCGCTGCGGGACGCCAACGAGAAGATGTATACCGCCTGGTTCCCGCAATGCGCGCCGCCCACCGTGGTGTCGCGGCGATTTTCGGATCTGCGGGAGTTCCTGCGGGAGCACCGTGACATCATCCTCAAGCCCCTGGAAGGCATGGGCGGCGCATCGGTGTTCCGGGTGACGAAGGACGACCCGAACGTGAGCGTCATCATGGAGGTCCTGACCCGGCACCAGTCCCGTTACGTCATGGCGCAGCGCTACATCCCGGAGATCACCGACGGCGACAAGCGGGTGCTCATGATCGACGGCGAGCCGGTGCCCTACATGCTCGCGCGCGTCCCCGCCCCGGGAGAGATGCGGGGCAACCTGGCGGCCGGAGCGAGCGGCCAGGGCCGCCACCTCGGCAACCGCGAGCGCTGGATCGCGGAACAGGTCGGACCTTCGCTTCGGAACAAAGGCATTCTGTTCGCCGGGCTCGACGTCATCGGCGACTACCTGACGGAGATCAACGTCACCAGCCCCACGTGTATTCGCGAGCTGGATGCGCATTTCTCCGTGAATATCAGCGCCGGCCTCATGGATGCCATCGAGAAGCGACTCGCCGGCCGACAGCCGGCTGCGTAGTGGACCTGGCCGAGAACATCCCCGGCTTCACCCGGACCGACCGCCTGGGTTTGACGGCGTTCGTATCGGTGCTCATTCACATGACCATCATTCTGGGAATCAGCTTCACGGTGCCCAAGCTCCGCGCCAACGAGCCGCTGCCCACCCTGGACGTCACCCTCGTCAACACCCGCTCCGACAAGGCGCCCGACAAGGCGGATTTCCTCGCCCAGGCAAACCAGCAGGGCGGCGGCGACAGCGACAAAGCCGTGATCGCGAGGAGCCCCCTGCCCTTTACCCGTTCGACGTCGTTGACGAACCGGATTCCGAGGTCCGAGCTCAAGACAAACCAGCGCGAGCAGAAGCCGACCGTCGACCAGCTCATGACCCAGGACCGCAAGCCCGCCCTGGAAGTCGCGTCGAGAGCCCCGCAGAAGGAGCAGATCGCCAGCCAGCCGGACAGCAGGCCCGGCCTGACCCCGGTGGACAAGCTCGACCAGGAGCGGGCGCGCCTGACAACGGAGATCTCGCAGTTCTGGGAGGAGTACCAGAAACGCCCCCGGCGCAAGTTCCTGAGCGCCCGGACCAAGGAGTACAAGTACGCGAGGTACATGGAAGCCTGGCGCGACAAGGTCGAGCGTGTCGGCAACCTCAACTATCCGGCGAAGGCCCGCCGGGAGGATCTTACCGGCAACCTGGTACTCGACGTCGCCATCAATCCCAACGGATCGGTGCACAGCGTGAACCTGATCACCTCTTCGGGAAGCAAGGTGCTCGACGACGCGGCAACGCGCATCGTAGAGCTGGCGGCCCCCTACGAGCCTTTTCCGCCGGATATCCGAAAGGATGTGGATATCCTGCACATCACGCGCACCTGGCAGTTCATGCACGGCAACCACCTGGTCAGCCGCTGA
>JBAUWJ010000167.1:0-1882 GCA_049583715.1 Arenicellales bacterium
TCCAACGTGAAGCCGGTCGGCTCGTGGCACCGCGGCGCGGACCTGAATCAGTGCCCCGAGTTCCACGGCTTGGTGGTTTTTTTCGGTGACTTGGCGAACGGCAGCCAGCGGGACCATGGCTATCATCCCGCCTCGCGCGGTCTGCAACGGCATGTGGGCGAACATCAATCCGTGCTTCGGTTACAAGCGGTTTCACACTGGCCCGAACGTCCCGTGGGGCGGGGCATACTACGTGCAGGTCGGGCCGGGCTCCGGCCGGATCTTTTGGCGCGATCCCCGGGAGCAGGCGAATAGCGGTACACCGAGCTTTCCTGCCGACAAGGATAAGGAGGCCGATCGCATAGCCCAGCTGGGTCATGGTCACGATCAGACCAGCGGCGCCGCCACTGAACGGCCGCATGCCGTCGCGGCGTTTCCTCCGCCGAACGGGTCACGGTACGGCCGATGCCATGGCGCTGGTAGAATCTCCGACATGTCGTCGATCCTGAAAACGATTGCGCAGCTCGTCCCGTTTTCAGGCGCACGGGCAGCGTCCGCCGCCCGAGTGAGGTTCCAGCAGTCGGGATGCGGGTGTCGCTGCGGCTGAAGCTCCTGGCGCTTGCTCTGTTCGTCGGCCTCCTCGCCGGCTGCGCCACGCAGCCGCCCAACCACCAGCAGAACCTCTGCTCCGTCTTTCGTCAGTATCCCGACTGGTATGACTATGCCCGGAGATCGGAAAAGACCTGGGGCGTACCCATCCAGATTCTGATGGCGTTCGTACGCGTCGAGTCCGCGTATCGATCCCATGCCAAGCCCCCCTTCAGGTGGTTTCTGTTCATTCCCCTCGGAAGGCCATCCTCGGCCAAGGGATATGCCCAGATCCAGGACCCGGCGTGGGAGGACTACAAGAAGGCGCGCGGAGGCTGGTTCCGCAGCCGGTCCGACATGGCGGACGCCCTGGACTTCATCGGCTGGTATGACAATGAGAGCAGCAAGATGCTCGGGATCTCCAAGTGGGACGCGAAGCGCCTGTACCTGGCCTACCACGAAGGACGGGCAGGCTATCGCAGCGGCAGCTACAGGCATAAGCCCCGGCTGTTGCAGGAGGCGGACCGCGTCGCTCTCACGGCCCGGGAATACGGCGCCCAGCTCAAGCACTGCGAGGACGAATTCAAGTGCCGGAAGTGGTACCAGATCGGTCCGCTGTGCGGATAGGGGACTTCGCCGCCGGCGTCTACTTTGCCCGCCGCTCGTAGTAGGCGACTACGCCCGGCTGCGCCGCCACTCTCTCCATGTGACGCACCAGGGAGGGGGCCACGGTATCCGGCAGGTCAGCCGGCACGTGGTCCAGGGTCCCCGTTCTCAGGCGTTTGATCCATACGTAGGCCTTGAGGTCGGCCACCGTGAACCGGTTGTCGGCGAAGTACTCTCCCCCGGCCGCCTCGAGCCTTTTCGCCAGGAGCTCGAGGCATTTCGTGAAGAACTCCGTCAGCCTGGCGCGCGCGGCCTTCAACTCGTCGCCTTCGAGCCCGAGAGTGCGGCCGAACGCGTGGGACGTGTCGTCCACGATCTCCAGGACCTCATCGCACAGAAAGGCCTGCCAGGGGTCTGACGGGTAAAGCCCGGCCCGCTTGCCGAAATAGCGGTTCATCGCATTGCACTGGGTGTAGGCAACGCCATCGATCTCCAGGACCGGAAGGGCATTGAGAGGCGTGCCGCTTCGCATTTCTCCAAATTCGGCGAAAGAGATGCGGTGGTCCTCGAACGCAATACCGGCAATGGACATGGCGATTCTCACCGGTTCGGCGCGCCCGCCGTCGATATCGAAATAGGTCAGCTTGATCTTTTCCATATGGGCCCTCGGCCGCGATGGTTGAAATGGGGAGGATGCGCGTTGGGTCTC
>JBAUWJ010000168.1:0-4514 GCA_049583715.1 Arenicellales bacterium
GATGATAGCCATGGTCCCGCTGGCTGCCGTTCGCCAAGTCACCGAAAAAAACCACCAAGCCGTGGAACTCGGGGCACTGATTCAGGTCCGCGCCGCGGTGCCACGAGCCGACCGGCTTCACGTTGGAACGCACGATACCCTCCGGGTCGGCGTCACGCAGGGCGCGTGTGCGCGCACCAGTTGCGCGTTCAGCTTCCCAGTCCCGGGGACATTGCAGAAATCAGGCGTGTGTCGGGAAATGCAGCTCCTTCTTCAACTGAACGTCCATGCGAGTGGTCGGCAACGACGCCGGCGAAGCGGCCTTCGCCTTCTTCTTCTTTCTGGACTTCTTCTCACCCACCCGTTGACTGCTCCGGCGACAAGCACCTTGAGGCACTCCGGAGCGTCCGCTGTAGCACAAGGGCCGCCCCCGTTGGGCGGCCCTTGGCGACGGTTGAGCTCTGTGCAGTCGGCTTCGTCCTAGATACTCGGCGTGCCGCAGAAGTATATGATGACTTCTCCATCCCCGCCGGGCTCTCCGTTGCCGCCATTCCCGCCAGTACCGCCTTCCCCGCCCGTACCGCCAGGGCCGACGCCGGATCCCTGCGGATTATTCGCACCCGGTCCGCCGTCACCGCCGTCGTGGTCTCCGCCAATGACATCACCGGCACCGCCCGCACCGCCCGAGCTACCGGGGTCTCCGTTCTCGGCGGTCACGGCGCCGGTATTCCCGGCACCGCCGCCCCCACCGCCGCCCGTGCCACCCTGCGCGGAGAGATCGATGCCGGGCCCCGTGACGTGCGTCGTTCCGCCGGAGCCGCCGCCACCGCCTCCCACATCGACAGTGCCGCCGCCGCCCAATCCATTCTCTCCATTCGGATCGCCTTCACCGGAGCTGCCGCCAGAACCGCCACCCCCAAGACGGCCGCCGCCTTCCCCGGCACCCCCGCCGAGACCGATGAAGATGTCGAGCGTGTCGACACCACCGTTTACGGAGACGTTGAGTAGCTGCCCCGTGCTTCCGGACGAACCCGGGCCACCGTCTCCTCCCGTGTCGTCTGTGCCGACGGCGCTGCCAGCACCGCCGCCTCCGCCGCCTCCGCCGCCTCCGATGGCGACGATGCTGATCGAGGTGACACCAGCCGGGATCGGGAAGCTCGAAGTCGACTCCCTAATCGTCGTAGATCCGCTGCCCTCACAGGGAGCGGTGGTCGCGGTGGTCGCGCTGGTCTCCGCATGCGCCGGCAGCACCACGCTTTCGACCACCGGCTTCGACCAGCGTGGCAGCGTGGCGGTAATCGCGCTGCCGGCCAGGACTCCTTTCAAGGCTTTTCGGCGGGTTCTCCGTTTGCGCTCGCCGTCAATCACAGTCTCGTTACTGCCATACTCCTCATCATGCTTTTTCATTTGATCCACCCCCCAAGGTAGGTCGTGTCATATGCAAAAAACCAAGCCATACGGCAAGTGGCCTGAGAGGAACCTTACGGGAATACCTCCCGGCAGGCAACATGCCCCTTGGCGGAGGCTCAGTCTGAAAACTCCCGCTTCCTTTCGGCTGAGCCATTACATGCCCGGTGCGTGTACGGGTGCCTCGCAGGCATCCTCGCTGCCCGGGGTCAGAATGGAACCCAAGGCGGCGTGGTGGCGCAGGGTCGCGGCTCCTTACCGGGCTCGCGCACGACGACAACTTGTGGCCTCAGGGGTCGGCTTCAGCGGGCTAGCGGTCGGCCGCGACGGAATCGTCCACCTCTTGCAAAGGCCCGGGCTTCACCCGCCACGCCAGCCACGCCAGGGCACAGAGCACGACAATGACCGCGGGGATCGCACCGAGATTGACCGCCTGCCAGCCGTATCGACTCTGGATGGCGCCGGAGGAGAGCGAGGCGGCCGCGACCGTAGAGAACACCACGAAGTCGTTGAAGGCCTGGGTCTTGAACGCCTCCTCCGGCTTGTAAGTCCGGGTCAGCAGGGTGGTGGCACCGATGAAGAGGAAGTTCCAGCCCACGCCGAGCAGCACCAGTGCCGTCCAGAAATGCGGCACCGAGCGTCCCGAAAGGTTGATGACCGTGCACGCGAGAATCGCCAGGGCGCCGGTGGTCATGATCCGGAGCAGACCGAAGCGGCCGATGAGGTAGCCGGTGAAGAACGACGGCGCGAACATGCCGAGCACGTGCCACTGGATCACGAAGGAGGACTTGGAGAAGGCATATCCCTGGTCGTGCATGGCCAGCGGTGTTGAGGTCATGATGAACGACATCAAGGCGTAGCCCAGGGCGCCGCAGATGACGGCCACCACGAATGCGGACTGTCCGGCAATCACCCGCAGGGCGCGCCCGGAGCCGCCCGAGCCGATGCCCACCTCACTCGGCTTCGCCGGCAGCCTGAGGAATGCCAGCATGATGAACGACAGGATGTACAGCCCGATCAACGAGGCGTAGCTGCCGGCGAAGGCCGCATGGCCGATGAGGTCCCGGGTGACGCTGGCGAGGTTCGGTCCCACGAACGCGGCGACCACCCCGCCGGCCAGGACGTAGCCGATGGCGCGGCTGCGGTCGTCGGAATCCACGCTGTCCGCTGCGGCAAACCGGTAGTAGTTGCCGAAGCCGGTGAACATACCGATGCAGATGCTGCCGGCCAGGAACAAGGCGAACGAACCCTGCAGAATTGCGGTCGTGCACAAAGCGCCGCCGGCGAGCCCGAACAGAACCGCGAACTGAAAGGCAGGCTTGCGTCCGATGCGCGCCATCAGCGCCCCGGCCGGGATGCTCGTCAGCATCGTGGCCAGGAGCTGGCAGGCGAACGGCAGGGTCGAGTACACCTTGTCGGAGGCGAGTGCAAAGCCCACCAGTGCCGAGGTGGACACGACCAGCGCCAGCCCGCTGTACATCAGCGCCTGGCAGACGCTGAGCAGGAGAACGCTGTGGGTGAGACCGAGGGGGCGTTTCATGGCCCTTAGCTTAACCGACAGCCGCCTCCAATCGCCTGCCGATTTTGTGCTCATTGCCCGATCCTTCCGGCGACGCCGGTGCCGAATACCGGCCTGCGTCCCTGCCTCTTACAGGACGGTCGTCAGCCCGACAAAGGCCTGCGCCACCCCGGCGGTTGCTGCCGGCATGAATGCCGTCCTCGAGAGGACTTCGATTCCGATAAATGCACGACCAGCCCGCACATCGCCGGCGTGTGAGGAGAGCTGCCCGGCAGGCTGCCGGATCGGCGAGGCGGCGTGGACCGCCTCGCCATATCGCAGTGGTATGACAATGCCGGACGAACACCTCGCGCCCCGCCGCGAGGCTTGCCCGGTCGTCCTTCAGGGACGTTTCAACCGCCCAGATTGCGGGCCGCGAAGTCCCAGTTCACGATATTGAAGAACGCCTCCACGTACTTCGGCCGGGCATTGCGATAGTCGATGTAGTAGGCATGCTCCCAGACGTCGCAGGTCATGATGGGTTTCAGGTCCTGCTGCATCGGATTTCCGGCGTCGTCGGTATTGACGACCTGCAGCGCACCGTCCTTGCCCGCGACCAGCCAGGTCCAGCCGGAACCGAAGTTGCCGACCGCCATTTCCTGGAACTTCTTCTTGAAGTCGTCGTAGGAACCGAAGGCGGTGTTGATCGCCGTCGCCAGGTTTCCGGACGGCGCGCCACCGCCGGATGGCGAAATGCTGTTCCAGTAGAAGGTGTGATTCCACACCTGCGCCGCCTGGTTGAACAAGCCGCCCGCCGGAGCCTTTCGAATGATGTCTTCCAGCGACATGTCTTCGAACTCCGTGCCGGGCACCATGGAGTTCAGCTTGTCGACATAGGCCTTGTGATGCTTGCCGTAGTGGTACTCCAAAGTCTCGGCGGAGATGTAGGGCGACAGCGCGTCTTTTGCGTAAGGTAACTCAGGTAACTTGTGCTCCATGAAAGAACCTCTTCAAGTCTTCATTTAGGAGGGTGGATGTAACGGAGGACACTCTTGTTCAGAGCTCCGACCAGTATAAGAAAGCGTCAAGCGGGAGTTCGTTGGCTCCCCGCCGCGAGCGGGGAACAGCGCCATGCTCGCTCCCCGGCGTCCGACCGGCCGACCGGCTGCGAAAGAGTGAGAAGCCGCCGCCCGGCCCGAGAATGCACCAACGCAACCGCCTCGCGAGCCCGAGCACAGCGATTTTACGACGCTGCCGTCGAATTTGAAACACCGGTGTTGCCGGTCTCGTTCGCGCCTCCTGTTCAAACATAGCCGGCCGCGGGGACGCCATTGATGAAGAGCACAAGTCCGGGGGACCGCCTGTCCAATTCCTCATTTGATTTGTCGACCCAGCGGAGTATATTGAAACGCCGGACGCGCAAGAATCCGCCGCGCATCGCTCGATGCCGGCCCGGTAAGAAAACACAAGGCCTATAACCTTATTTTGTAATGTAATGCCCCTGGGGCAGGAGGAGAACCCATGTCCGAGATCAATCGACTGCGACAGATGTTGAGAGAGGGCCGGATCAGCCGGCGGGAGTTCATGGCGCGGGCGTCGGCGCTGGGTGTGGCGGCGGCGGTGCCGGGGC
>JBAUWJ010000169.1:0-9054 GCA_049583715.1 Arenicellales bacterium
ACCTGCAGGGAGAGCTGATGGAGCTGGTGTGCAGGGTGGCGACCGCCATCGGCCCTCCTGTGGGTTCCATTTTGGAAGCCAGCGCGGGGTCGGTCAAGCTCACGGGAGCTCATTCGCCCGCCAGGGCGCGGCTGATGACCAGGCGCTGCACGTCGCTCGTGCCCTCGTAGATCTGGCACACGCGCACGTCGCGGTAGATGCGCTCGACCGGGAAATCCTTGAGGTAGCCATAGCCGCCGTGGATCTGGATGGCGTCCGAGCACACCTTCTCCGCCATCTCCGAGGCGAACAGCTTGGCCATGGAGGCTTCCTTCAGGCAGGGCTCGCCGCGGTCGCGCAGCTCGGCGGCATGGAGGGCCAGGTGCCGGGCCGCCTCGATCTGCGTCGCCATGTCAGCGAGCCGGAAGGCCACCGCCTGGTGCTCGATGATGGGCTTGCCGAAGGCCGTGCGTTCCCTGGCGTAGCTGCGTGCCGCCTCGAAAGCCGCGCGCGCCATGCCAGTGGCCTGGGCGGCGATGCCGATGCGGCCGCCTTCCAGGTTGGACAGGGCAATGCGATAGCCTTCGCCTTCCGCGCCGAGCCGGTTTGCCACCGGCACGCGCATGTTCCGGAAGACGAGCTGCACGGTGTCCGAACCCTTCTGGCCGAGCTTGTCCTCGACGGACGCGACCTCGTAGCCCTGCGTATCGGTGGGGACGATGAACGCGCTGATGCCCTTACTGCCCGCATCCGGATCGGTGACGGCGAAGACGATCGCGATGTTGGCGTTGGCGCCGCTGGTGATGAACTGCTTGGTGCCGTTCACCACGTAGTGCTCGCCGTCCAGCACTGCGCGGGTCTTGAGATTCGAGGCTTCGGAGCCGGCCTGGGGCTCGGTGAGGCAGAAGCAGGCCAGAAGCTCGCCGCGGGCCATGGGTTTCAGGAATTTCTCCTTCTGAGCATCGCTGCCGTAGCGCAGGATGGGTACACAGCCCACGGAGTTGTGCACGCCCATGATGGTGGAGCAGGAGCCGTCGCCCGCGGCGATCTCTTCCATCGCCAGGGTGTAGGAAACATGGTCCGTTCCGGCGCCCTCGTACTCCTCGGGCACCAGCATGCCGAGGAGTCCCAGCTCCGCCATCTGCCTCACGGCCTCGGCGGGAAAGCGCGCGTTGCGGTCCCACTCCGCGGCATGGGGCGCCAGCTCCTCGCCTGCAAAGCGCCGCGCCATGTCGCGGATCATGGTTTGTTCCTGGGTCAGTTGCATGAGAGCGCCGTGATGGCCGCCCGGAGCTGTGGGTCGGAATTCATTCCGACTTGAGACAATTGTCGGAATGAATTCCGACCCACAAGGAACGTGTCCAAGTCAGTCCACCAGCTCCACCGCCATGGCGGTGGCTTCGCCGCCGCCGATGCAGAGGGAGGCAAGGCCCCGCTTCTTGCCGTGTTTCTTCAAGGCGTTCAACAGCGTCACCATGATGCGGGCACCGGAAGCCCCGATGGGATGGCCCAGCGCACAGGCGCCGCCATGGACGTTGACCTTGTCGGCGGGAAGGTCGAACTCCTGCATCGCCGCCATGGTGACCACGGCAAAGGCCTCGTTGATCTCGTAGAGATCGACGTCCTCGACGGACCAGCCTAGCTGCTCCAGGAGCTTGCGGATGGCGGACACCGGTGCCGTGGTGAACCATCCGGGCTCCTGCGCAAACGTACTGTGGCCAAGCACGCGTGCGATGGGCTGGGCGTGAATGCGGTCGGCGTGGGACTCGGTGGTGAGGATCAACGCCGCCGCCCCGTCGGAGATGGAGCTCGAGTTCGCCGGTGTCACCGTGCCCCCTTCGCGGAAGGCCGGTTTCAGGTGCGGGATCTTCTCGATGTTGGCGTTGAAAGGCTGCTCGTCCATGCCGACTTCGAACTCCTCCTTGCGGGTCTTCACCGTCACCGGCGTGATCTCGTCCGCAAAGGTGCCGTCCTCGTTGGCCTTCCTGGCCCGAGTCAGGGAACGGATGGCGAACTCGTCCTGGGCCTCGCGGGTGAAGCCGTACTTGTCTGCGCAGTCCTCGGCAAAAGTGCCCATCAGCCGGCCCTTGTCGTAGGCGTCCTCGAGGCCGTCGAGGAACATGTGGTCCAGTACCCGTCCGTGTCCCATGCGGTAACCGCCACGGGCCTTGTCCAGGAGGTATGGCGCATTGGTCATGCTCTCCATGCCGCCGGCGACCATGATGCGGTTGGTGCCGGCGCGGATCGCGTCGTGGGCGATCATCGCCGCCTTCATGCCCGAACCGCACATCTTGTTGACGGTGGTGCAGCCGACGCCGAGTGGAATGCCCGCGCCCAGCGACGCCTGGCGCGCGGGCGCCTGGCCCTGGCCGGCGGGCAGGACGCAGCCCATGATGACTTCCTCGATAGCCTCGGGTTTGATGCCCGACTTCTCGAGCGCGCCGCGGATGGCGGCGGAGCCGAGCTCGGGTGCGCTCAAGGCGCTCAGCCTGCCCTGGAAGGCGCCCATGGGCGTGCGGATGGCGCCGACGATGACGACTTGCTCTGCGTTCACTTTTCGAACCTCTTCGAACTTTGCTGACATTGATGGAAACCCTTCCCCTGTCCGGCGATTGCACGATGCTCGCTCGCTGCCATTCCGTCCATCCAGACTCGGATTCCGGCCCCTTGAGCCCCCATCCGTGGAGTCATTCCTCCGGAGGGAGAGGTGTCGGAATTACCGAGCCCATACTTTACGTTTACGTTTACGTAAACGTAATACAAACGCTGGGAAATGGCAAGATGGATGGGACGGCTTCGGCGTCGGCGAGCGGCCCGGACGGGATGTGGTCGGGTGAGGTCGTAGTGGGAGATTCATCAAGTTTCAGGAGGCCGACGAACCGGTCTTCGGATTCCCGGGGCATATAAAGCGGTGTCCGCGCGAGATGTGCATGTCAAATGCTCTCGCGGGGCTGGTAATCCGACCAGCTTGCGCCTCGTCATCCCGCAGGTAGAAACCGGCGGGCGACGATGTTGTAGGTGGTATCTACGGTACGAATGTGATGCTCGTCCAGTAGACCGTTATGAAAGTTGGTGAAGTCTGTTCGATGCGGACTCCACCACAGGTGCTGCCACAAGTGCATACTGTAGACGCCGTCGTAGTCGTCATCCAGTCCCCGTAGCAGGGTGCGAATGCCCTCTATCGTCGCGGGGTGCTTGTAAAAGCAGCTTTGCGGTGCAATATGTACCTGCCCCGGATACTGCTCCGCCAGTTCAGTCAAGATCTGGCAGGAATGACGGCTCCACGTACCGTCGAATACCTCGTACATTCGTTCAAGCCAGGTCTTCGCAAACTCGCATCCTGCGACGGCCATGATCAGTGCGTTGCAAAGCGACCTCTGCGTCTCCCGTGCTCCCGGAACCAGGACGGGGGCTTCCTCGGCGACGACAAACGATCTGGAGAACAGCTCCTGCGGCAGGGGATTGACAAACAGGGTGTCGATGTCGGCATACACGCCTCCTCTCTCGATCAGAACCTTGAGACGAATGAAATCAGACTGATGAGCGTATAAGAGCTGGTGATACTTGATGATCAAGCCTTCGATGTGACGGTCGTAGGCGGGGCTGGAAAGGACAAATTGCTCTCCCTCTATGGGATGCAGAGTCAGACGATCCTTTATCCGCTCCCACCATTCACCGAAGGGCTCATAGCAGTAGTATAAGTGGACGGCCTCGGGCTCGTTTGTCTCGATGCAGGATGCCAGGCAAAGGTAGTGGGAGATATGAAACGGCTCTCGCTGCGGTTGCAGGGCAAAGATGAAATGGTATTCGTTGGGAATCAAACCCCCTCCGGATTCAAGGGATTGGATTGACTCTTCAGTCCGAGATTGCTTCCAGCATTATAGCCCGCGCCTTCGAGGCGCCGGGGGAGCCGGAGCGAAGAAAGCGAAGGATCCTCCGTCCGCCCAGGGCGGAGAGAAAAGGCGGGTTGGGCTTCGGCCGACGCTTCTTCAAGTCGGATCGAAACCCGACCTACGCCGTTTCTTCGAACAGCTCGCGACCGATCAGCATGCGGCGGATCTCGCTGGTGCCGGCGCCGATCTCGTAGAGCTTGGCGTCGCGCAGCAGCCGGCCGGTTGGATAGTCGTTGATGTAACCATTCCCGCCCAGGGACTGGATGGCGTCGAGCGCCATCTGGGTGGCCTTCTCCGCCGAGTACAGGATCGCGCCGGCGGCGTCCTTGCGGGTGGTCTCGCCGCGGTCGCAGGCCCGGGCCACGGTATAGACATACGCGCGGCAGACGCTGAGCGTCGTGTACATGTCCGCCAGTTTGCCCTGCATGAGCTGGAACTCGCCGATGGGCCGGTCGAACTGCTTGCGCTCGTGAACGTAAGGGATCACCACGTCCAGGCAGGCCTGCATGATGCCGAGCGGCCCGCCGGACAGCACCACCCGCTCGTAGTCCAGGCCGCTCATCAGTACGTTGACGCCGCGGTTGAGCTGGCCCAGGACGTTCTCCCCCGGCACCTCGCAGTCCTTGAACACGAGCTCGCAGGTGTTGGAGCCTCGCATGCCGAGCTTGTCGAGCTTCTGTGCGGTGGAGAAGCCGGGGAACGCCTTCTCTATGAGGAAAGCCGTGATGCCGCGCGGACCCGCATCGGGCTCGGTTTTGGCGTAGACCACCAGCACGTCGGCATCCGGGCCATTGGTGATCCACATTTTGTTGCCGTTCAGGACGTAATGGCCGTCCTTCTCCTCGGCGCGCAGGCGCATGCTGACCACGTCCGAGCCCGAGCCGGGCTCGCTCATGGCCAGGGCGCCGACGTGCTCGCCGCTGACCAGCTTCGGCAGATACTTGCGCCGCTGCGCCTCGTTGCCGTTGCGTCGGATCTGGTTGACGCAGAGGTTGGAGTGGGCGCCGTAGGACAGACCCACCGCCGCCGACGCGCGCGAGATCTCTTCCATGGCGACAACGTGCTCCAGATAGCCCATGGCAGCGCCGCCGTATTCCTCCTCGACGGTGACGCCGAGCAGGCCCATGTCGCCCATCTTGTTCCACAGCTCGCGGGGAAACTCGTTGTCGCGGTCGATGTCAGCGGCGAGCGGGGCGATCTCCTTCTGCGCGAAACCGCGCACCTGCTCGCGAAGCATGTCCGCCGTTTCGCCGAGATTGAAATTCAAGCCTGGATAGTGCTGGGTCATGTCGGTTACACCTGGTCTTAGGGAAGCTCTGATTAATCGCTTACGGCTGTCATTGCGAGCGCAGCGACGAAGCAATCCAGGATGCCCGCCATTGCACGCTTTCTGGATTGCTTCGTTGCGTCGCTCCTCGCAATGACAGCATTAATCAGAGCTTCCCTAGGTGCCTGTGGAATGTTGAATGAGGGCTCCCCGGAAACGCTACGCCGCCCGCGGTGCATCATCGGGACGCTGACGCATGCACATCAGGGTCTGGAGCAGCACGGCGCACTGTCGTTCCTTGTCGTGCTTGACTGCGAAGACGTCCGCCCCCGTGATAACGAGTGTCCTGCCGGGGCGAATCACCCGACCTCTCGCAATGAGGCGCTCGCCGTCCGCCGGCGCCATCAGGTTGAGCTTGTACTCCACCGTCAGGACGCTGGCATCGCCCGGCATCAGCGTATAGCCGGCGTAGCCGGCCGCCGAGTCGGCGATGGTGCCGACAATGCCGCCGTGGAAGAAGCCGTGCTGCTGGGAGAGCTCCGGGCGGTAGGGCAGGGAGATCTGCGTGTAGCCCGCGCTTACCTCATCGAGGGTCGCGCCGATAAAGCTCATCACGCGCTGGCGCGCGAAGCTGGCCCGCACCCGCTGCTCGAACCCGGGATCCTGAACCTCGAACGCGGCACGGGCGTCGCTCACCGGGGCGCACTCTCCACCAACAGCTACGCGCCGCCGCGTGTCAGCATCGCATTCAGGCGCTGCCGGCACTGGGACTCGATCACGTCCAGCTCCGCCAGGGTGAGATCTATGTCGTTGCGCCGCTTTTCCAGCACGACGCGCTGGTCCTGCAACCGGTCCAGCATATACTGGAGCTGACCGGTCTCGCCGGGCTCGGCGTCGTACATGTGGAGGATCGCGGCGATCTCCTTGAGCGAGAAGCCGAGGCGCTTCCCGCGCAGCACGAGCTTCAGGCGCACCCGGTCCCGCTCCGCATAAATCCGGGTCAGGCCGGAGCGCGTGGGGGCCAGCAACCCCTGGTCTTCGTAGAATCGGATGGCGCGGGTGGTGATCCCGAACTCCCGGGCCATCTCGGTAATGGAGTACCGCTGTTGATCGGCGGCATCGACGTGTGTGATAGAAGAGGCAACGCTTGACAAGATGGACACCTACAACTTGACGTTTACGTAAACGTAATACAAAATGATAAAAATTTCCAGCGGTTTTTGCCCCGATGCGAAAGAAAGAGACGGTGGCGGCCCGGCCCTTTTGTCATTGCGAGGCGGCGACAGCCGCCGCGGCAATCCAGGAGCAGTGCTGAACTCTGTCGTGGTGCGAGATCCCTGGATTGCTTCGTCGCCTGGCGGCTCCTCGCAATGACGTCTGCCACCATTGGGTTGTCCGTTGGTGCGTGCAGTTGCATTCTCGACTGATATATTGCAGTCCCCAGAGGGTACAGCTCATGTCTTCCGCCCACATAGAAAGAATCCCTCAGGCTGGTGCCGAACCCGCCGGCAAGATCCGCTTCGTCACCGCCGCGAGCCTCTTCGACGGCCACGACGCGTCCATCAATATCATGCGCCGGATTCTCCAGGCCAGCGGCGTGGAGGTGATCCACCTCGGCCACAACCGTTCGGTGGCGGAGATTGTCGACGCTGCGATCCAGGAAGACGTCCAGGGCATCGCGGTCAGTTCCTACCAGGGCGGCCACGTCGAATACTTCAAATATATGGTGGACATGCTGGCCGAGCGCGGCGCCGGCCACATCCAGGTCTTCGGCGGCGGCGGCGGCGTGATCGTGCCCGAAGAGATCGAGGAGCTGCAGCGCTACGGCGTGGCCCGGATCTACTCGCCGGCCGACGGCCAGAACCTGGGTCTCAAGGGCATGATCGAGGACATGCTGAGCCGCGTGCGCTTCGACCCGAGTGTCAAGCAGCCGCCCGCGATCGATGCCGTGACCCAGGGCGATCGCGTGCAGCTCGCGCGACTGATCACCGCCATCGAGAACGATACTCTTTCGAGCCTCGCTAAGGCGCAGCTCGAGAAGGCCGTGTCGCAGAATACCGTGAAGATCCCGGTGCTTGGCATCACGGGCACCGGCGGCGCCGGGAAGTCGTCCCTCACCGACGAGCTCATTCGCCGCTTCCGCATGGATCTCGACGACAAGCTGAAGATCGCGGTTCTGGCAGTGGATCCCTCCCGGCGCAAGACCGGCGGTGCGCTGCTCGGCGACCGCATCCGCATGAATGCCATCGAGCACCCGAACATTTTCATGCGGTCCCTGGCAACCCGGGGAACCGATACCGAGCTGCCCGGCTACCTCTCTGATGTCATCGACACCACGCGCCTGGGCGGCTTCGACGTGATCGTGATCGAGACCCCGGGCATCGGCCAGGGCGATGCGGCTATCGTGCCGCTGGTGGATGTCTCTTTATATGTCATGACGCCGGAGTACGGCGCCGCCAGCCAGCTCGAGAAGATCGACATGCTGGACTTTGCCGGCGTCGTGGCCATCAACAAGTTCGACCGCAAGGGCGCGCATGATGCGCTGCGCGATGTGGCCAAGCAGATGCAGCGCAACCAGGAGGCATTCACCAAGTCCTATGACGAGATGCCGGTGTACGGGACCATCGCCTCGCGTTTCAACGACGACGGTGTCACGGCTTTGTACCAGGAGATCCGGCGTCAATTCGAAGAGCGCGAATTCTCCCTGGGCGAAGGCAAGCTGCCGAAGCTCGACATCCATCACTCCACGGACGAGACGGTGATAGTCCCGCCCAAGCGCCAGCGCTACCTCGCGGAGATCGCCGACGGCGTGCGCCACTATCTGCGGCACGCGGAAGAGCAGGCCAGGCTCGCCCGGGAGCGCCAGCAGCTCACCGAGAGCAGGCGCATGATCGGGGACGCCCAAGGTGACACGGCAGTGTTCGAGCCCTTGATCCAAAAGCGCGAGGACCAGCTCGACGAGCGCTCTCTGCACCTGATGGAGGAGTGGCCGGCCATGCAGGAGAGATACCGGGCCGATGAGTACGTCATGAAAGTCCGCGGTAAGGAGCTGCGCCTGCCGCTCAAGCACAAGACCCTGTCCGGCACCCTGGTCCCGCGGGTGTCCCTGCCGCGTTACCAGGACCAGGGCGAGCTGCTGGAATGGATGTTGAAGGAGAACGTCCCCGGCCGCTTCCCGTACGCCGCCGGCGTCTTCGACCTCAAGCGCGAGGGCGAGGACCCCACCCGCATGTTTGCGGGCGAGGGCGACCCGTTCCGCACCAACCGCCGCTTCAAGTACCTGTCCGCGCACTCCGAGGCCAAGCGCCTGTCCACCGCCTTCGACTCGGTGACCCTCTACGGCTGGGACCCGGACGAGCGTCCGGACATCTACGGCAAGGTCGGCAACTCGGGTGTCTCCATCGCTACGCTCGAGGACATGAAGGTCCTCTACGACGGCTTCGACCTGTGCAGCCCGAAGACCTCGGTGTCCATGACCATCAACGGCCCGGCGCCGACCATCCTGGCGATGTTCCTCAACACCGCCATCGACCAGCAGATCAAGAAGTACGAGGAAGAGAACGGCCACGCGCCGGACTCGCGGGAACGCGAGCGCATTGCCGCGTGGGCGCTTGAAAACGTCCGCGGCACGGTGCAGGCGGATATCCTGAAAGAGGACCAGGGCCAGAACACCTGCATCTTCTCCACCGAGTTCTCCCTCAAGATGATGGGCGACATCCAGCAGTACTTCGTCGAGAACGACGTCAGGAACTTCTACTCGGTGTCGATCTCCGGCTACCACATCGCCGAGGCGGGCGCGAATCCCATCACCCAGCTCGCCTTCACGCTGGCCAACGGCTTCACCTACGTCGAGGCCTATCTCGCCCGCGGCATGGACATCGACGACTTCGCCCCCAACCTGTCGTTCTTCTTCTC
>JBAUWJ010000170.1:0-4786 GCA_049583715.1 Arenicellales bacterium
GGTCCATATGGCCTTGTCCTGTACGCCTGCGTTATTGTTCCGGTTGTCATAGTCGCGTGTGCAATCCCTTACATTCTGATCGAACGTCCATTCATGGTCTGGCGGCCGGGCCGAACTCTCTTCAGAGATGCTTTCCGTTGGCCTTGTTAGGAGTACGCGAATCATGCTCCGGGGTCCATGCCGGTGTGCACTGGCCACTTTCTGTTTCAGGGTGTTGAGCTTGTGTGAACCTGCGAATATCTGATTGCCGGACGATGACTCCCTACAGTCGCTCCGAATATCTGGGGCGGATTCTTTGGGGACTTGTGTTTCCAGCCTTCCGCTTCAGCCCGCGCCCGTTCTTCGCGTGGAGGGCGTGGCTGCTGCGATCTTTCGGGGCCAAGGTCGGTACCGGAGCTCATGTTTATCCCGGCGCGTTGATCACCATTCCATGGAATCTGGAGCTGGGTGACGAAGCATCAATCGCCGATGAGGCGCTGATCTACAACCTGGGCCTGGTCTCGATTGGATCACGGGCAACGATATCTCACCGCGCGCACTTGTGCGCCGGCACCCATGATTACGAGGATCCCACCTTGCCGCTGGAGCGGGCGCCGATCCGGATCGGGGCTGAGGCGTGGGTTTGCGCCCAGGCGCTTGTAGGTCCGGGGGTCAACGTCGGGGAGGGCGCGGTCGTCGGAGCCGGGGCCGTGGTGATGGAGGACGTGCCGGCGTGGCACGTGGTCCGCGGCAACCCGGCGAAGTTCGTCAAGGAACGGAAGCTTCGTTCAGGTTGATTTCCGTCGTCATACTGACGCTCAACGAGGCGCAGAACCTTCCCCGGTGTATTGCAAGCGTTTCCTGGTGTGACGATATCATTGTCGTCGACTCGGGCAGCTCGGACGATACGGTGAACGTTGCCAAGAGCCTTGGAGCGCGCATACTTGAGCGCAAGTTCGACAACTTTGCATCCCAGCGCAATTTCGCCATGAAGAAAAGTGAGCCAAGGAACCGTTGGGTATTGCATCTGGATGCCGATGAGGAAGTGACGCCCGAGCTCCGACGAGGGCTGCGCTCCATAGCCGAGGCCGAGCAACCTTCTCACTCGATATGGCGCGTGCCGTTTCGGCTGATATTCATGGGTCGCTGGCTCAAGCACGCTGGGATGTACCCGAGCTACCAGGTGCGCTTCGGCCGCGCGAATGTTCTTCGATTTGTCGAGTATGGCCACGGCCAGCGCGAGGCGCAGCCGTCTGAAGAAGTGGGCACGATCGACGCGCCGATTGATCACTACAATTTCTCCAAGGGTGTCGGAGACTGGCTCTCTCGGCACATCCGGTACGCAAGGGCAGAGGCTGACCAGGCCCTTATGGAGCGTGCAGGACCATTGGCCTTGTCTGATCTCTTTTGTTCGGATTCGACCGAGCGGCGTCGTGCACTGAAGCGGCTGTCGTATCGAGTCCCCTTTCGACCACTTGCGCGTTTCGCTTACGTCTACTTCATGCGGTTTGGCTTCTTGGATGGTCTGCCCGGCTACCACTATGCACGTCTCATGGGCATCTATCAGTATCTGATTGATTTGCAGTTGAAAGAACGTTGAAGTTTGAACGAAACCTCTCTTTCGTCTCTATAGATCTTTTTGCCTTTGGCTCCCGGCATGAGAATCCTCCAGGTAACGCCGACATATTGGCCGGCGGCCCGATACGGCGGCCCGGTCTACGTAGTCGATGGTCTGGCGCAAGCGTTGGTGAGAGCAAGTCACTGTAGCTTGCACGAACGTCAATGGGTCCGGCGGATTTGCACGCTCTTCCGGCCAGGCTGTGTGGAATGGGGTGGAAATCCGGTTGGTCGGGTGACGTCGGCTGAGGGAAACCCTACGGCAAAGCGGTCGTACTGTCCTACACCGACGTTGCATTGGCTTCGGCGAAAATGATGCGATCTGCCGCAATGCTGATACTTGCCTGCGTCGCGGCAATACTGACGGCGCTGGCGGCAGTCCAATGGTGGTCGTGGCACCAGCTTTCGGCCTCGACCGACTATGTGAGGCAGCTTGCCACGACCGGGTGGATCGATGATGAGCCCACCTGGCAACGCTATCGCAGGAGTTTGCATGTGGAGGCGTTGCTGGAGCCGCAGGACGCGCGTGTGTATTGGCAATTGGGCGAGCTGGCGTACTGGCAGGCGGCAGGCCTGCGTTTGTGGCCTGAACGGCAACGCGAAGCCATGGAGACCGCTCGCCGGTACTACCTTCGCGCCGTCGGGCTAGCACCGTCCGATGGTGTCCTGCTGGCTCGCGTCTCGCATCGTTTGGTCGAGTCGGATAGGGCGCTTGCCGTGACATTGATGCGCAGGGCGATGGACGTGGCGCCGTTCGAGCCGCTGGTGGAGTACGAGCTGGCCGATGTCGGCCTGCAGGTTTATGACGGGCTGGACGAGCCGATGAAACGGTCATTTGAGAGAATGCTGGCGCACGCTATGCAGAACTACCGACTGGCCCCCAAGATCAAAAGAATGGCGAGAGATGACGGCCGTCCGGAGTTGCTGGTGCAGCTTGGCAGCGCAGCAACCGATTGAGGGGATCTACCAGTAAGTTGGTCGACGGATCTCGGCCAGCGCGATCGACATCCGGCCGCCAACTGACCCGGCGCACCGGCTACGACGGGCAGGAGCCGTGGGGCGGCTTGCTGCTGGCGGCGTTGTGCGTGGTCCTCGTGGTGGTTCCGCTCCCGCTGGGCTCGAACCGGCCTTGGGCTTGGACGGTGCTGGAAACCGTGGTGTTCGCGTTGGTGGCGACCTGGGCGCTGACGGGTATCCGGCGTGCACGATGGCCGCCGATGACGGCTCGGCTCGCACTGGCGGCCATGGCGGTGTGGCTGCTGTATGGAGCGCTTTATCTCGTACCGCTGCCGGCATCGACCGTCCAGTTCCTGGCGCCGAAGGTGTATGCCGCTTATCACCAGGCGATGGGTATTGTCGGGGACCCGGGAAGCGGGTATTACCTCAGCCTGGATCGCCAGGCGAGTCTGCAGGCCGTCCTCAAGTACGCGATGTACGGGGCGGCTTTTTTGTTAGTGACGGTGCTGGTGACCAGTCGCACCCGCTTGAAGGTGATGCTCTATACGGTGCTGGCGGCCGGTGTGATCGAGGTTGCCCTCGCGCTGGGCGCCAAGGCCATGGGGGTGGACCTGACTCCACGGTCGCTCATGGATGGGCAGTGGAGCGTGCTGCGGGGTACCTTCGTCAACCGGAATGATTTCGCGATTTTCCTCGCGATGTCGTCGGGGGCAGGCATCGGCCTGGCCCTGGCTCACGTGGATCGGTCGTATCTGGGAAGCTCATTCAAGGCGCGAGTGTTGGGCATCCTGGACCGACTGGAAGGCTCTGTACTGGTCCCCGCCGCAGCCGTGGTGTTGATGTTGGCGGGTATGGTCATGAGTACCTCCCGCGGTGGCATTACGGCTCTCGCCGTGGCGTTGATATTGGTGTTGACGTTATCCGTTGTCGCTCGAGGGCGGCAGGCCCGTGAGTTGCTGTTGCTCTGGCCGCTGGGTGTCGTAGTGCTCGTTGGAGCGCTCTGGTCCGGCTCGCGCACTCTCCTCGGGCGTCTGGCGAACTCTGGAGTGGGTGCCGGCGAGCGCTGGGTTCAATGGTCGGGTACCAAGGACCTGATTTTGGACCACTGGTTGACCGGGACGGGCCCGGGTACCTATCAGTATGCTTTCACCGCGTATAAGGACGCTGCCCTGCGGCCTCTGCTGTACGACCACGCACACAACGACTACCTCGAGCTGCTCTCTGGGCAGGGGGTTGTCGGGGCGGCCCTGTTGGGCCTGGTCGTGGCGATCGTATTGTATGGTGTGTGCCGGGCCTTCATGACACGCCGGGATCCGTTGATCCGAGGCGCACTGTTCGCCAGCCTGACCGGTATGCTCGCCATGCTCGTACATGCCCTCGTGGCGTTCAGCTTTCGGATCCCTGCCACCGCCTTGTACTTCTGGGTGTTGGCTGGAGTGGGTCTGGCTTCGGCGCGCCTCGGACGTGAAACGCCTGATCCGTACAGGACCTCGCACCGGAGCGGCTCAAGGAGACGGAGAGGGCGCGAGCGGAATAAATTCGGTTGATCTGCTGAGGCGCTCTCGTGCCGGGAGCATTGGTCCAGCGTCAACTACTGGCGGCGGGCGGAGGCTGCAAACGACACCCTTCAGAGACCGGCCCTCACGACGGTGAACTGCATGCGGAGCAGGTACGGGCTCATATCAGACAACTGGAGGTGAACGTGCACAGAACCGACCTTCTCGATGCGAATTTCAAGTCTTGCCAACTCTTCGCCAGCATGCTGGTCCGGCACGGTATCAAGCTTTACGTTTTTGAGGGAGAAGCCAATCCCGAAGCCATGTCGGCGTACGACCCGGGAGAAAGAATGCGGCGCGAGACCCAGGAGAGGTTCGAGGCAATGGCAACGCGCGTCGGCTTCACATATGTTCCGTCATCGCAGATGCCTCACTTTGCCATCAAGGACTTCGCGGATGCGGTCCACTTGGACTCTGATGCGGAAAAGCGTTTCTCGCTGTACCTTGCATCCTACCTCAAGGAGCGAGGCCTGTGACGTTTGGTTGCGACGTTCCCGCGTCTCGAACGCATCGGGCCGGAGCTCGATCGTCGATCTCGTTGTCTCCACTCCCCGAAAGGCCGCTCGTTACCATCATCGTGCCGAGTTACAACCAGGGCCTGTTCATCAGGCAGACCCTCGAATCGATTCTGGCGCAGGACTACCGGCCTCTCGAGGTCCTCGTCATTGACGGAGCGT
>JBAUWJ010000171.1:0-15048 GCA_049583715.1 Arenicellales bacterium
CAGGAAGGCCGGGACCTCTTCGAGCTGGTCGAGCGGGTGCGCGGCGTCACCAAGACTGCGCGTGCCGACGGCGGGCGGGCGGCGGACACTTTGTCGGGACTGCTCAGCACCCTGCCGGCGGGAAAGCTGCTCAGCCTGGCGCGCGCTTTCAGCCACTTCCTCGGCCTCGCCAACATCGTCGAGCAGAACCACCAGAACCGCCGCGTCCGGGAGACCGGCAAGCAGGAGATACACGAGACGCTGCGGCGCCTTCTGGCCAATGGAGTCGGCCCGGAAACGATCGGCGCCCTGGTGCACCGCATGGACGTGGGGCTGGTCATCACCGCCCACCCGACCGAGATCCGGCGCCGGACGCTGACACAGAAGTACCACCGCATCGCCCACCTGCTGCAGCAGCGCGACGAAGCCGGTCTCACCGGCCGTGAGCGCGAGCGCCTCGTGCAGGCATTGCGCAGGGAAGTCGTGGCGATCTGGGAGACGGACGAGATCCGCCGCGAGCAGCCGACGCCGCTCGACGAGGCGCGCTCCGGACTGGTGGTGATGGAACAGTCGGTCTGGCTGGTGCTGCCTGAGGTGCTGCGCGACCTCGACGAGGCCCTGACCGCGCACTGCGGGCGGGGCCTGGACCTCGACGCCGCGCCGCTCAGGTTCGGCTCCTGGATCGGCGGCGATCGCGACGGCAACCCGAACGTCACACCCGACATCACGCGCCGTGCCTGCCTGATGGCGAGGCTGATGGCGGCCGATCTCTACTGGCGCGAGGTGGACGAGCTTCGCCGCGAGCTCTCCATGGTGCGGGCCAACGACACCGTCAACCAGCTCGCCGGCGGCGCGCACGAGCCCTACCGCGTGCTGCTTCGCCAGCTCCAGGACCGACTCGCCGCCACGCGCCGATGGATCGAGGCCGAGCTTGCGAACCGGCGCTCGGACGAAACCGGGATCATCGGCTCCATCGAGGACATCGAGAGGACGCTTCGGACCTGCTACGAATCCCTCCACGAGTGCGGCGTCGGCATCGTGGCGGACGGGCGCCTGCTGGACCTCATCCGGCGCTGCCGCTGCTTCGGCCTGTCATTGGTGACGCTGGATATCCGCCAGGAGGCCGGCCGCCACGCCGAGGTCCTGGACGCCATCACTACCTACCTTGAGCTCGGCTCCTACGCCTCCTGGGACGAGACGCAGCGGCTTCAGTTTCTGACCCGCGAGCTGCTCGGCCGCCGGCCCTTGATCCCGGCCTCGTTCAGCGGCTCGCCGGCGGTGAACGAAGTGCTCGCCACCTTCCGGGCGCTGGCGCGAATACCCCGGGAGTGCCTCGGCTCCTACGTGATCTCGATGGCCAGCGAGGCCTCCGACGTGCTGGCGGTCGAGCTGCTGCAGCGCGAATGCGGCGTCGCCGCGCCGCTGCCGGTGGTGCCCCTGTTCGAGCGCGTCGAGCACCTCGCCAATGCCGCGACGGCGCTGGAGAGACTCTTCGATATCGACTGGTACCGAGATCGAAGCCGCATGCGCCAGGAAGTCATGATCGGGTACTCGGATTCCGCCAAGGACGCGGGGCAGCTCGCGGCCGCGTGGGGTTTGTACCGCGCCCAGGAGCAGCTCACCGCGCTGGCGCGGAGCGCCGGCGTGGAGCTCAAGCTGTTTCACGGCCGCGGCGGTACCGTGGCCCGCGGCGGCATTCCCGCTCGCGACGCCATTCGCTCGCTGCCGCCCGGCTCGGTGGATGGCCGGCTGCGCGTCACCGAGCAGGGTGAAGTGGTGCAGGCCAAGTACGGCCTGCCGGAGACCGCCGAGCACACCTTGACCACATACCTGACCGCGGTGCTGGAGACCAGCCTGTGTCCTCCCCCGGAGCCCGAGCCGGAGTGGCGGCAGGCCATGGACGTAATGACGGACACGGCCATGCGCTCGTATCGCGACCTGGTGCAGAGGAACCCCCGCTTCCTCGACTATTTTCACACCGCCACGCCGGAGGCGGAGCTCGCGAAGCTGAACATCGGCAGCCGGCCCGCGCGCCGCAAGCCGGGCCGCGACATCGCCCACCTGCGCGCCATTCCGTGGATCTTCGCGTGGACTCAGACACGTCTCATGCTGCCCGCCTGGCTGGGCGTGGGCTACGGCCTGAAGACCGTGTCCGAGAGCGACATGCCGCGCCTCCACGACATGGAGGCCCGCTGGCCGTTCTTCGCCGCCACGCTGGACGCCATCGAGATGGTCCTCGCCAAGACGGATCCGGATGTCGCCCGTCAGTACGACGAGCGCCTGGTGCCGGAAGCGCTGCGGCACTTCGGCGAGGAGCTGCGCGGCCGCTTCGCCCGCGTCTACGAGGTCGTCCTGAAGGTGACCCGGCACGGCTCGCCGCTGGAGCACGAACCGGTGACGCGGGCGTCGATCAACCTGCGCAACCCTTACACGGATCCTCTCAACCTGCTGCAGGTGGAGCTCCTGGCCCGGATCCGGCGAGGCGACAACGGTGAAGTGCAGGACGCGCTGCTGATCACCGTGAACGGTATCGCCGCGGGGATGAGGAACACCGGCTGAGTTAGGGAAGCTCTGATTAATGCTGTCATTGCGAGCGCAGCGAAGCAATCCAGGATGCCTGCCATTGCACGCTTTCTGGATTGCTTCGTCGCGTCGCTCCTCGCAATGACAGCATTGATCAGAGCTTCCTTAGAATCCGGTTCTGCAGCCGTTGCCGCGCTCCGCGGCCCCTCCGGCAGAGCCTGTGTTTGTGGGTGCGCACGTCGCGGTCTCCAGGCGCGCAACCTTCGCGGATCGTTCTAGCAGGCTGTTGAAAAACAGCCTGCTAGTGCGGGACAGGGATGTCCCGCCGCGAATCAAGCACTGTAAGTGCTTGATTCGGCGTAGCCGAGTAGCAGACATACGCCGTGCTCGGCGCGTTGAAAAAGGCCAGGATGGCGTTTTTCAACATCCTGCCAGGCTGCGGCTGTTCCCGGAAAGGGGTTTGATACACATTGTCTTGAGCTCTCGCCAAGACGCCAAGGTATACAAGATATACTTGAGTCTCGGCGACGGGAGGCCGGGTAACTCGCTCATTCCCGGGCTCGATGTTGACCCTGGTTCCGACGAGGCGCTCACGAAGAACGAGATCGCCCGAACGGTCACTCGCCTCCTTGGAACTCGATTGAACCCTTGGCATGCTTGGCGTCTTGGCGAGAGCATATCTGCATATCTAAGGAAGCTCTGATTTATCATTTACGATGTCATTGCGAGCGCAGCGAAGCAATCCAGGATGCCTGCCATCCCACGCTTTCTGGATTGCTTCGTCGCGTCGCTCCTCGCAATGACAGCATTAATCAGAGCTTTCCTAATGGCAGCCCCCACGAATTCTGCTGACGGGCCCGATTTGCGAACTGTCATCTACGCAATCACGGTACTGGTGTTGTCGGCCGCCGCGCTGACGACGTACTTCCTGACCAGGGACCAGTCGGACTTCGACGATCCGGGGCAGGTCATCACCGACCCCGGCCTGCGCCATCCCGCCGACGTCATCAAGTTCAAGGGAAGCTACGTCGCGACCGAGCTGTACGATAATCGCCTTGCGGTTTTCGATGACCTGGGTCTTCGGAACCTGCGGTACTTCGATCCCAAGCGTATCGGGAAACGCTTCAAGGCGCCCCATTACCTCGCGGTCACCCCCTGGCACACGCTGTTGATCAGCAACGGCTGGGGGCGCAGCATCGTGGAAATCGCGGATCTGAACGGAGACGGCTGGAAGGAGTTCTCGGGTATCGGCAGGAAGTTCAACGCGCCCCACGGCGTCTGTGTCGATGACGAGGGCTGGATCTACGTGGGCGACTCCCTCAACTCGAGGCTGGTTCGGTTTCGCGACATGAACGGCGGTGACTGGCAGGTGTTCGCCGATGTCGACAAGCAGGTGAGCTACATCAGGGAGCTGTACTGCAAGGGCGGCGCGGTGTGGGCGTCCAATTCATACGAACGGCGGCCGGGACTGAATCCCGGCAGGGGGAGCAAGCTGTTGAGAATCACCGATTTCGAATCCGGGAAGGCCACGACCGTCTTCTCGATCAAGGACACGAACATGACCGCGGCGCTGCCGCTGAACCGGGGCAAGGTGCTCGTGGGACTGTGGGGAGCGCGGCGTCGCCTGGCGATCGTGGACACGCATGGCCGCCTGGTGCAGGCCACGCCTTACCTCGGTATGGGAACGCCCTATGGCAGCTATCTCGATCACACCGCGGGCCGGCTCCTGGTAACGTATATCGGAGCGCTGTCCGGCTCGGACCACATTCACATAGGCGGCATCGCCGTCTACCGCCCCTAGCAACCCTTGGGCGCGCCGACCAGTCTTGAAGACTAACCCTTATGGTTACGGCGAAACCTCCCTCTCCCTCCGGGAAAGGGCCGGGGTTCCCGCCGGCTGGACGACTCAGACAGAACAAAAAGTCGAGAGGACCAAACATGAACTGGAGTGAGGTAGTGGACACAGCACGATTCAACAGAACGCCCGCCTCGCGGCGCCGAGAGAGACTTCAACGAAGGGTCCCCTCTCCTGCCGGTGGGAGAAGCAGGATGAGGGCGATCCGCAGCCGAGCCCCCCTCACTCCAACCCTCTCCCCCGTGGTCGGGGGAGAGGGGGTTCCCTTTGTGGCAGGGAGCGAGCTTTGTGTCAGGGCGGGATACCGGGCCGGCGGGCGCCAATGAGTGCCGACACGGAGGCGGGGGCCAACGAGCGTCCTCGGCTGAAGCTTCCCGCCGGCGTGTGGGTCCTGGGCTTCGTGAGCCTGCTCATGGACAGCTCATCGGAGCTGATCCACAGCCTCCTGCCCGGCTTCCTGGTCGTGGTCCTCGGCGCCAGCGCCTTCTCCCTGGGCCTGATCGAGGGCGTGGCGGAATCCACCGCGCTGATCGTCAAGGTGTTCTCGGGGTCGCTCAGCGACTACCTCGGCCAGCGAAAGACCCTGGCGGTGATAGGCTATGGACTGTCCGCCGCCAGCAAGCCTCTGTTCCCCATCGCCGGCAGCGCCGGGATGGTGCTCGGGGCACGCTTCATAGACAGGATCGGCAAGGGGATGCGCGGCGCGCCGCGCGACGCCCTGGTGGCCGATATCACGCCCGAGGCGGTAAGGGGTGCGGCCTACGGCCTGCGCCAGTCGCTCGATACCGTCGGCGCGTTCCTGGGTCCCCTGCTGGCGGTGGGCCTGATGCTCCTGTGGTCGGACGACTTCCGCGCGGTATTCTGGGTCGCGGTGATCCCCGCGGTGCTCGCCGTTGCGCTGCTGATCTTCGGAATACGGGAGCCGCAACACGTCGCCAGCTCCAGGCGCGCCAATCCGCTTCGCGCGAGCGAGCTCAAGCGCCTCGATGCCGCCTACTGGTGGGTCGTGGCCGTCGGCGCGATATTCGCGCTGGCGCGCTTCAGTGAGGCCTTTCTCATATTGCGCGCCGAGCAGACCGGCCTCGGCGTGGCCTGGCTGCCTGTGACCATGGTGGTCATGAACGTGGTCTACGCGGGCACCGCATACCCGTTCGGCAGACTGTCCGACAGGACGAGCCGGGTGCGGTTGCTGGCCGCCGGTCTCCTCGTGCTGATCTGCGCGGACCTGGTCCTCGGCGCCGCCCGTTCCCCGGCCATAGTGTTCGCCGGCGTCGCGATCTGGGGCCTGCACATGGGAATGACCCAGGGCCTTCTGGCAACCATGGTCGCCGACTCGTCGCCGGGCGACCTGCGGGGTACGGCATTCGGCTTCTTCAACCTGTTGAGCGGCCTGGCGATGCTGGCGGCGAGCGTGCTGGCGGGCTCACTGTGGGACAGGCTCGGGCCTTCCTACACCTTCCACGCCGGGGCGTTGTTCTGCGTGCTCGCCCTCGGCTTGATGGCCTTCAAACGCCCCCGCGGCGGGTCGGTCGACGGCACGACCGGGTAGGACAGGAGGTCGCCGGTATCGACATTCATGCCTTCGTGGTCTGGGTCGGAGCGCATCCTCACTGGGCGTACACCACGGTCTTCATAGGAGCGCTCGGCGAATCGCTGGCCGTGGTGGGGCTGGTGATCCCGGGCGCCACCATCATGGTCGCCGCCGGTGCCCTGGTCGCACTGGGCGCCATGGGCTTCTGGCCCACCGCGCTGCTGGGCGTGGTGGGCGCCGTCGCCGGCGACGGATTCAGCTTCTGGGTCGGCCGGCGCTATCGAGATCGGCTGCGTGGACTGTGGCCGTTCTCCCGCCATCCGCAGTGGCTGTCCCGCGGCGAGGAATTCTTCCACGTCCACGGGGGCAAGAGTGTCGTGCTCGGTCGCTTCGTCGGTCCGGTGCGCGCCTTCGTGCCCATCGTGGCAGGAATGCTGGGCATGCGGCCTGCGGCGTTCTACCCGATGAACATCCTGGCCGGAGTGGCCTGGGCCCCGGCCCACCTACTGCCGGGCATGGCATTCGGAGCCTCCCTCGCCCTGGCGGGAGTGGTGGCGACCCGGCTCGCCGCGCTGCTTCTACTCCTGGTCGCGCTCACTTGGTTCGCCGTGTGGACGGTGCGCGGCGTCTTCCGGGTGCTTTCGCCGCGCGCGGCGGCAATGGCGCAGAGCCTGCTTGCCTGGGGAAACCAGCACCCCGTCGTCTCCAGGCTGACGCGCGGCCTGCTGGATCCCTCGCGCCCCGCCCCCAGAACGCTGGCGGCGCTGGCGGCGCTGTTCCTCGGCGCGGCGTGGCTGTTCTTCGGCGTACTGGAGGACGTCGTCACCGGCGACCCACTCGTGCGCGTGGATCATGGCTTCCACCAGCTCGCGCAGGGGCTGCGTACGCCGTGGGGCGACCGCGTGATGGTATTCCTGACGGAGCTCGGCGATGGCTTCGTCATTACGATAGTGGCGGCTGCGGTCCTGGCGTGGCTGCTGTGGCGGCGGCGATGGCGGGCCGCAGGCTACTGGGCCGCGGCGGTCGCTTTCGGGCAGATCACCGCCACGATGATCAAGCTGGTGGTGCAGCGCCCGCGGCCCTTCGCCGAGCTGTACGACGGATTCGCCGCCTTCGCCTTTCCGAGCGGCCACGCCACCATGAGCATGGTCGTCTACGGGTTCCTGGCGGTCCTCCTGGCCGGCACTCTTTCCTGGGCGCACCGCTGGATCGCCTACGCCCTGGCGACCCTGCTCATCGTCGCGGTCGCCCTGTCGCGTCTGTATCTCGGCGCCCACTGGCTGTCGGACATACTGGGGGGCTTGAGCCTGGGGCTCGCCTGGGTCTGCCTGCTCGGCATCGCATACTACCGCCACCCGTCTCCCGGACCGCTGCCGAAGAGCGTCGCGGTGGTTGCACTGCTGGCACTCGTGCTGGCGGGCGGCTGGCACGTGGCGAGCCGGTATTCCACGGACCTGCAGCGCTACGCGCCCCATTTCGTGGTGCGCCACATGGACGCGGCTGCGTGGTGGCAGGAGGACTGGAAGAGCCTGCCCGCTTACCGGCAGGACCTCGAGGGTGAGCTCGAGGACCCGTTGAACGTGCAATGGAGCGGAACCATCGACGGCCTGCACGCGAGACTGAAGGCACGCGGCTGGCGCGAGCCCGTCCCTCTCAGCGCCGAAACCGCGCTGCGATGGCTGCTCCCGGATTCCGGCCTCGCCGACTTGCCCATGCTGCCGCACGTGCACGACGGCAGGGACGAATCCCTGCTGATGCTCGGCCCCTCCGGCAGCAAGCCGTCCGGGGATCAGTCCCGCGCCCGCGAGCCCCAGTTCGTGCTCCGCCTGTGGCGCACGGGTATCGTCCTCGAGCCGGGCGCGGTCCCGCTTTGGGTCGGGGCGATGTCGATTCAACGCGCGAGGCATATCCTTTTCCTGACCGTTCCGGTGGCGTCCCATGAATACGACGTTCCCCTGACGCTCCTGACGGAGTCACAGCCCGCCGCCGACCGGCGGCTGGTGACGCGCTCGCCACAGACTATCCGGGCGGGTTACGATTGGAACGGCAGCGTACTGCTGATGCGCGAGGGAGTTCCTTGAATCGCCTCGTTTGATGATGTCGCGACGGGTGAGAGTGGAGTGCTTCATCTTTGTTGGACCACCCTCACCCTGAGCCTCGTATGTTCCCAGGAGAGAAAACGGCGGGTGAGATTAGGGTGAGTCCAAACACCGCCCCCTCACCCCAGCCCTCTCCCGGAGGGAGAGGGAGTGATGTCCCCTCTCCCGCTGGCGAGACGACTCCACGGACGGAGGAGGTAGGGCAAAGCCTGGAGCCAGAGCCGGGAGGCTTAGGGTGAGGGTGGCTGCGGGGGCTGCACCAGAGTTCGGGCCAGCAGGGCCTCATGGGATGATTTGTATCAATCCAACGGCACTTCCCTGCTGGTAGCTTTTATAATAGGAGAAGGAAGAAGAAGCGCCAGCGAGTTGATTTTCCCGTGAACGAGCAACACAGAGTAGATCGGCGGGCGCGTCCCGCCTCCTCGCACCGGCCCCTCGCGCGGGAAATCGCGGTCGTGCTGACGGTGAAGCTGCTCGCCCTGACTCTGCTCTGGTTCGCCTTCTTCCGCGTGCATCCGCCCGCCGATCCTTCCCACCTGCTCGGCGCTGACCCGTCGCATTATCAGGAGCTTCCGTGATGATAGACCCAACCGTCGTCGATCTCTCACGACTGCAGTTCGCCGCCACGGCGATGTATCACTTCCTGTTCGTGCCCCTGACCCTGGGGCTGTCGTTCATTCTGGCCATCATGGAATCGGTCTACGTGATGACCGGGCGCGAAGTCTACAAGGACATGACCCGTTTCTGGGGGAAGCTCTTCGGCATCAACTTCGCGATGGGCGTGGCCACCGGCATCACCATGGAGTTCCAGTTCGGCACCAACTGGGCCTACTACGCGCACTATGTCGGCGACATCTTCGGCGCGCCGCTCGCCATCGAGGGCCTGATGGCGTTCTTTCTCGAGAGCACCTTCGTCGGCCTGTTCTTCTTCGGCTGGGACCGGCTCACCAAGGTGCAGCACCTGGTGGTGACCTGGCTGGTCGCGATCGGCTCCAATCTCTCGGCGCTGTGGATCCTGGTGGCCAACGGCTGGATGCAGAACCCGGTGGGGACGGTATTCAACTACCACACCATGCGCATGGAGCTTTCGAGCTTCGCCGCCGTCCTGTTGAACCCCGTCGCGCAAGTGAAGTTCGTGCATACGGTATCGGCGGGCTACGTCACCGGCTCGATGTTCGTCCTGGCGATCAGCGCCTGGTATCTCCTGAAAGACCGCGACTCCGCCTTCGCACGCCGCTCCTTCGCCGTGGCCGCGGGATTCGGCCTCGCATCGGCGCTGTCCGTCATCGTGCTCGGAGACGAGAGCGGCTACACCGTCGGCGAAGTGCAGAAGGTGAAGCTCGCCGCCATCGAGGCCGAGTGGCAAACCGCGCCCCCGCCGGCGCCCTTCACCCTGTTCGGAATTCCGGACGAAAAGGAGATGACGACCCGTGACGCGATAGCGATACCGTGGATGCTGGGCCTCATCGCCACCCGCTCGACGGATCAGAAGATCACGGGCATCAAGGAGCTGATCGCCCAAGCGGAGACTCGCATCCGTTCCGGGATGATCGCATACGCCGATCTTCAGAAACTGCGGGCGGGCGACGACAGCGGCGCCGTGAAGCAGGAGTTCGCGACACACCAGGCCGATCTCGGCTATGCACTGCTGCTCAAGCGATACACTCCCAAGGTGACGGATGCCACCGAGGCCCAGATCAAGCAGGCGGCGCGCGACGTCATTCCCGGGGTCGCCCCCCTGTTCTGGAGCTTCCGGGTGATGGTGGCGCTGGGGTTCTGGATGCTCTTCGTCTTCGCCGCGGCCTTCTACTACTGCGCCAAGCGCCAGATGGAGACCAAGCGATGGCTGCTGCGCGCGGCGCTCTGGTCGCTGCCCGCGCCCTGGCTCGCGGCGGAGCTCGGCTGGTTCGTTGCCGAGTACGGCCGCCAGCCCTGGTCCATCGGCGAGATCCTGCCGACGTCGCTGTCCGTGTCGAGCCTCAGCGCCACGGATGTCGGCCTGTCGCTCGCCGGGTTCATCGTGTTCTACACCGCGCTGCTGGTGGCCGACATCTACCTGATGCTCAAGTACGTCCGCCTCGGTCCGTCGAGTCTCGGCACCGGGCGCTACCATCTCGAAGGCGGCGCCGCCGTCGGCCAATCCTAGAGGAGGCGTGCCATGATCTTCGACTACGAGACACTCAAAGTCATCTGGTGGCTGTTCGTGGGCGTGCTGCTGATCGGCTTCGCACTGACCGACGGCTTCGATCTCGGCGTCGCGGCGCTCCTGCCCTTCACCGCGAAGAACGACGACGAGAGGCGGGTCGTGATCAACTCGATCGGCCCCGTCTGGGACGGCAACCAGGTGTGGCTCATCACCGCCGGGGGCGCCCTGTTCGCCGCCTGGCCGATGGTCTACGCCGCGGCCTTCTCCGGGTTCTATTTCGCCCTCCTGCTGGTGCTGCTGGCACTGATCCTGCGGCCCGTGGGCTTCGACTTCCGCAGCAAGGTCCCCGACCCGCGCTGGCGCTCGTTCTGGGACTGGGGCCTGTTTGTCGGCGGGGCGGTACCGGCGCTGGTGTTCGGGGTCGCCTTCGGCAACCTGTTCCAGGGCGTGCCGTTTCACTATGACGATACGCTGCGCCCCTTCTACACCGGCAGCTTCTGGGGCCTGCTCAACCCCTTCGCACTGCTGGTCGGCGTCGTGAGCTTGTCAATGCTGGTGCTTCACGGCGCTCTCTACACTCAGCTTCGCACGGAAGCGCCGATCTCCGAGCGCGCCAGCCGGGCGGCGCTCATCGCCGGCGGCGTGTTCGTCATCAGCTTCGCTCTCGCGGGTCTGTGGCTCGCCGTGGGCATCGACGGATACCGCGTCGTCTCGATGCCCGACCACAACAGCGTTCTGACGCCGCTCGTGAAGACGGTCGCAAAGGGTCCCTCCTGGTTTCTGCACTACGGCGTGCACCCGATCCTGTGGGTGCTGCCCATCGCGGGCGTGCTCGGCGCGGCCGCCGCCATGCGCCTTTCCGCGTGGGGGCGCCCCGGGGCGGGCATCCTCGCGAGCGGTGTCGCCATCGCCGCCACCATACTGACGGCCGGTGTAGCGATGTTCCCCTTCGTGATGCCCTCCTCCACGAACCCGGGCTCGAGCCTCACGATGTGGGACTCAACCTCGAGCCACTGGACCTTGCAGGTCATGTTCTGGGCGGTGGTCGTCTTCCTGCCCCTGGTGCTCGGATACACCACTTGGGCGTATCACAAGCTTCGCGGCAAGATCACTATCGATGCCGTCCGCGAGCAAAGCAAATCCATCTACTGAGCGGAGGGAGGTCGACCATGTGGTACTTCACCTGGATCCTGGGCGTGCTGCTGGCCTGTGCCTTCGGCATCGTCAACGCGATGTGGCTCGAAGCCGAGCAAGACATGGACGACGAGGGCGACGACAACCAGCGCTGATCACGGCAGCGTCAGACGTTATCTGCTGCTTTTGCCGAGCCGCTGTTGAAGCGCTGGATTACCCGAACGGTCAATCGTTCCCCTGGCACACGCTGAGGAAGCTCTGATTAATCGCTTACGCTGTCATTGCGAACGCAGCGAAGTAATCCAGCATGCCTGCCATTGCACGCTTTCTGGATTGCTTCGTCGCGTCGCTCCTCGCAATGACGGCATTAATCAGAGCTTCCCTAACCAAGTCGGGCTGATCGACTTCCTGGCGTTCCTGGCGTCTTGGCGAGAGCGCCAGACAACGAGTGTCAAACATCCCTTTGCGGCAACGCTCCGGGAAATCATGCGCTCGGCGACCACGGCAACCAGATATCACTGCCGGGCCATGAGGAGCCCCTCGTGGCGGGCCAGTGCCATGGCTTCGCTGTCGGTCAGTCCGTCCCCGCGGGCCTTGCCGAGGGGCTCGGAGCCGGTTCCGGTGTCGATCGTGACCTCCGTGCTGGTCTGTACCCGAAGCGGGTAGTCGGCGCGGGCATCCACCACGAGAATGCGCACGGGAACCCGCTGGGTGACTTTTACCCAGTTGCCCGTGGCGTTCTCGGGCGGCAGCAGCGAGAACGCCGTGCCGCTGGCGGGATTCACGCTCTCGACGATGCCGTGGAACGTATGGTTCGGATACATGTCCACGGCGATCGTCGCCTTCTGGCCCGGCCGGATGCGCGGCAGGTCCGTCTCCTTGTAGTTGGCATACACCCAGTAACGATTGCTGCACACCAGGGAGAACTCCGGGCTTTTCGAGGTCACCACGTCACCGGGGTTCAGTGAGACCCCGGAGACCTGACCCGCGCACGGCGCCTTGGCCGACGTATGCTCGAGGTCGAGCTTCGCCTGGTCCAGGGCCGCTTTCGCCTTGCGCACCTGCTGGTTCCGGTCCCCCGGCTCGCCGCGCTGGACCGTCGCCTGATGCAGCCTGGCCTTGGCAAGGCTGAGGGCGGCTTGGGCGCGGTCCAGGCCGGCGCGGGCGTCGTCCAGCTTGGCCTGGCTCCCCGCCTGCTTCGCTGCCAGGATCCTGGCGCGCTTGTACTGAATGCGCGCGTTGGTGAGCTGGGCCTCGCGGTCGGACACGGTGGCCTTCGCGGCCGCCACGGCCGCATCCTGCGCCCGAACCTGCTGGCGCGCCAGCGCCAGGCTCGCCTCGGCGGCGTCGACCTTCAGGTCGAAGGGCGTCTTGTCGATCTGGAAGAGCAACTGACCCTTCCCGACCCTTTGCTGGTCACTGATCGGTGCACTGACGACCTGTCCGCCCACCTGCGGCGTCACCTTGATGACGGTCGCCTTGACGTAGGCGTCGTTCGTCGAAGGGTAGTAGAGGCTGTTCCGGTAGTACCAGTAGCCACCGCCGGCAACCGCCAGTGCGGAGACCACCACGGCGCCCCACTTCATGATTCGCTTCATTTCAGCTCCTCGGTCGAAACGTTGATGCGGTTCGCGGCCTGCTTGATGTGCTCGAGCACTTTCCTGCAGGTCTCGATCTCCTCCTCCGACAAACCCCTCAGCAGTTCCTCGCGCAGCTCGTCGGCGGCGGCCCGAATGGGACGGATCACCTCCTTCGCGCGGGATGTCAGGACTACGTGTTTGCTGCGCCGGTCGGTGTCCGAGGGCCGGCGGCTCACCCAGCCGTCGCTCTCCATGCGGTCGAGCAAACCGACCAGCGTCGGGCCTTCGACCCCGACCCGGGCGGCGAGTCCCTTCTGGCTGAGGGGCTCCCGCGTATTCGCGAGGTGCAGCAGTACGAGCCAGCGGGCGAGACTCAGGCCCAGCGGCTGGAGCCGGCGGTCCAGGGCGAACCGCCATGCGCGAGACGTGCCGCCGAGTAGCTGTCCCAGATTTTCAGTGTCGCTCCTCATCTCATTCCTCCCGTCATGCGGCCTCGGCCTCACGGTGCCTCCCGATGCCCTTGCGGATCAGAAACAGCAGGGGAAGCCCCATGACCACCGTCCAGGCCATTACGTCGAAAGCGTCTAGAATTCCCAGGAAATGCGCCTGCTTTCCGAGCAATTGCGCCAGCACGGCCTCGCCCGCGGGGCTGCGCCAGGACAGGCCCAGCGGCGCCAGGTATTGGGAAACCGCCGGCGAGAACGCCGTCACGTGACCGCCCATCTGGTTCCAGGCGGCCTGCGTCTGCTGGGCCATCACCGCCCCGCCGAGCGATATCCCGAGCGAAGCACCGATGGAGCGAGACAGTTGTCGTATCCCGGCGGCTTCCGCGGACTGCTCCCTCGGCAGGGTCGCGAAGGAAACCGTGGCCAGGGGTACGAAAACGAGCCCGAGGCCGAAGCCCTGAATCAGAATCGGCCAGATGATCCACCACGGATCCACCTCGGGGGTGTACCAGGTCGTGACCAGAGTGCCGAAGAGCGTGAACCCGATGCCGCTGACGATCAGCGGCTTGGCGCCGACGCGCGTGATCAGCCTGCCTGCCAGGAACATCGACGCCATGGAGGCCACGCCGCGCGGCGCCAGCACCAGCCCCGTCTTGAAGGCCGGATAGCCCAGACTGGACTCCAGCATCAGGGGCTGCAGCTCCAGCACGCCGTACATGCTGAACATGAACGTGGCCAGGATCAGGGCGGAGATGGCGAAGTTGCGGTCCTTGAACACCCGCAGGTCGAAAATGGCGCGCGAGCCCATCTCCCAGTTGCGCAGGATCAGGCAGACAGCGGCGAACAGGCTGATCACCGTCAGCACCTGGATGAGATGAGACCCGAACCAGCCGAGCTCCTGGCCCCGGTCCAGCACGTACTGCATCGCGGCGACCGCGATCACCAGGAAACCGAAGCCCCACCAGTCCGCGCGGCGCTCGCGCCGCTCGGTGTCGGGCACGATCGCCCACGTACCCAGCAGCGTGAGTATGCCCACCGGCAGATTGATGAAGAAGGTCCAGCGCCAGTCCAGCACCTGGGTGAGGTAGCCGCCCAGGGTCGGACCCATGATCGGCCCGATCATGGCCCCGACACCGAAAATCGCCATTGCCCGCCCCCGTTCCCTGGCGGGATAGGCGTTCACCAGGATGGCCTGCGCCGAGGGCACCAGCCCGGCTCCGGCAACGCCCTGCAGAAGGCGGAAGATCACGATCTGGTCGAGGCTGGTGGCGAGGCCGCAGAGCATCGAGGCCGCCGTGAACCCGACGATACTGCCGATCAGATAGTTCCGCTGTCCGAAACGGTCCGTCATGAAGCCCGTCAAGGGCATGAAAATCCCCGACGAGATCAGGTAGCTGGTGAGCACCCAGCCGATCTCGTCCGAGGTTGCGCCGAGCTGCCCCTGCATGTGAGGCAACGCGACGGTGACGATCGTGGTATCCAGGATCTGCATCACCGCCGCCATCATGACGACGGCGGTGATCAGCACCCTATGGCGGCTCTCCGGCATAGGTCGGAAGCAATTGATTCGGTAGCTATCTATTTAAGCACATGCTGGCGATCGGCTGAGATTTAAAGGGGGGCGGCTCGCGATCCGTCTCCGGTAGTCCTCGAAATGTCTCGCAGCCGCCCTGCAAAGCATCCAGTGTGAACCGATACTGCCGGAACGAGCAGCGAGAATCAGCAGGAACCGGACGAGCACGTGAGATCTTCGGC
>JBAUWJ010000172.1:0-2526 GCA_049583715.1 Arenicellales bacterium
GTCAGAATGAAGTCTGACCCACATCACCCCCGCCTGAGATATCTGCCAATCATTCCGATCCCTGTCCCTCTGCGGGTCGGACGGATCCCGCTCCCGGCGGTCTCCGACACTCCCCACCTTCCTGCAGGTCGGAATTTCATTCCGACTTGTCTCAGTCAGAATGAATTCTGACCCACATCACTCCGCCTGAGATATCTGCCGATCGTTCCGATCCCTGTCCCTCTGCGGGTTGGTCGGATCACGCTCCCGGTGCTCTCCGGCACTCCCCACATCCGAAGTGGGTCGGAATTCATTCCGACACGGACTTCAAGCCGGCACGAACCCTCGACCACAACGCGCGCATCAAGTACCGGACACCCCCGTGCGACCCAGCCGTCCGCGCCCCGGCCCGCGCCCGCCTCGCATCGATATCCCGAAACCGAATCACCGCCTCGGCACACCCGCAGGCCTCGCCAATGGCGACTCGCCGCAGGTAATACCGCTCAAAGTCGTCCTGAGCCATATCGATCAGGAAACCGACGCCACTTGAGGTGCCGGCGAAACCTCCGCCCCCTGCTTGTGCTGCAGTCTCCACAGCTCCGCATAATGGCCCCCGCGGGCCAGGAGCTCCTCGTGGCTGCCACGCTCCACGATGCGACCGTGGTCCAGCACCAGAATCTCATCGCAATCCACCACCGTCGACAGGCGGTGGGCGATCACCAGCGTAGTCCGGTCTCGCGCGGCTCGCTCCAATGCCGACTGGATCGCCTTCTCCGAACGCGTATCCAGGGAGGAGGTTGCCTCGTCCAGTATCAATATCGCCGGGTTCTTGAGCAGAGTGCGCGCGATGGCAATGCGCTGCTTCTCGCCCCCGGACAGCTTGAGCCCGCGTTCGCCGACCAGTGTGTTGTAGCCCTTGGGCAAGGACTCGATGAAGGTGTCCAACTGCGCCAGCCTCGCGGCCTGCACGACGTCATCGCGAGAGGCATCGGGCCGCCCGTACCGGATGTTGTACTCGATGGTGTCATTGAACAGCACCGTATCCTGCGGAACGATGCCGATGGCCGCACGCAGCGACTCGGTCTTCAGCTCCCGGATATCCCGCCCGTTGATCCGGATCGCACCGGCGGTAACGTCGAAGAACCGGAACAGCAGCCGGGCGAGGGTGGACTTCCCGGAGCCGCTGGGGCCGACCACCGCCACCTTGTGCCCGTTCGATATCTCGAAATCCACATCGAACAGAATCTGGCGATCGTCGTTGTAGGAGAACTCCACATGCTCGAAGCGCACGGAAACGTCCGAAGCGTCCAGCGTTGCGGCACTCTCTTCGTCGCGCACCTCCGACGCCGCGTCCATCAGGCCGAACATCTGCTCCATGTCGGTGAGGCAGTGCTTGACCTCGCGGAAGATGGTGCCGAGGAAGTTCAAGGGAATGTAGAGCTGGATCAGGAACGCGTTTACCATGACGAAATCACCCAGCGTCATGGTGCCGGCCGTCACCTGCTGCGCAGCCATGATCATCAGGGTCGTCAGCCCGGCGCCGATGATGACGCCCTGGCCGATATTGAGCAGGGCCAGGGACACCAGGCTCTTGATCGACGCCTTCTCCCAGATGCGCAGGTTGTCATCGTAGCGCCGCGCCTCCCATTCCTCGTTGCCGAAGTACTTGACGGTCTCGTAGTTGATCAGCGAATCGACCGCAGCCGAGTTGGCCCGCGTATCGGCCTGGTTCATCTGCACTCGGAACTTGATCCGCCATTCCGTGACCTTGTACGTGTAGACGAAATAGACAACCACCGTGACGAGGGTGACGATCGCGAACCACGGCTTGAATCTCGCCAGCAGGATGCCGCACACCACCAGGATCTCGAAGGCGGTGGGCAGTATGCTGAACACGATGTAGTTCAGCAGTTGGGTAATGCTGGTGCTGCCGCGCTCCAGGTCCCGTGAAAGACCGCCGGTCTGCCGGTCCAGGTGGAAACGCAGGGACAGGTCGTGCAGGTGGCGGAACACCTTGAGGGTGATGCGCCGGGTGGAGCGCTGCGCCGCCTTGGCGAATACCGCGTTGCGCAGCTCCTGAAAGAGGATCGTGGAGAAGCGCAGCAGGCCGTAGGCGACCAGCAGGGCCAGCGGCACCGTCAGGATGGCCGTTGCCTTCCCCGATGTGTCCAGGCTGTCTACGATCCCCTTGAGGGCCAGCGGCACCCCGATATTGGCGAGCTTGGCGATCGCCAGCAGCGTCAGCGCACCGCCCAGGCGCCAGCGGTAGTCCCAGAGATAAGGGACGAGTGACTTCAGGGTCTGCCAGTCCCGGCGACCCGTGGCTGGCATGTTGGTGCGGTGACGGCGCTGCATTCGAAGATCCGGGGGTCGACTCCAGAGAATGGGTTGTCCCGATGCTGAATTCAAGTCAGCCGGGAAATCAATACGCTCCGGGCCGGGTCGATGCCGGGCGCGGCGAGCCCCGGGATCGTAAGCGGTCTCCATCCGCGGCAGCCCCGAAAAGAATCGACTCTCCCCAGCCAAACGCCAGGCGTCCCAAATTCC
>JBAUWJ010000173.1:0-10218 GCA_049583715.1 Arenicellales bacterium
ATTTTCAATCCGGCAACGGGACGATCCTTCCTTCAGAACATCCTGGAGGTCGGCGGTGTCGAGGACGCGGCGGTCATGTTCCGCAACTTCCGCGGCCGCGACCCGAAGGTCGACGCCCTGCTCCGCCATAACGGCCTGGCTGCTTGAGCCGTACGGGCTGATCGCGGCCTCCAACGAAAGGAAGGGAAGGGATGGGATGGGATGGGGTTCCGGGGTGTGTGAAGCCTGCTCACAAATTTGAAGGACCACGGAAAGCGCAAGCCGGGGAGTGCCTTTGTCGACACGCCGCAAGTCCGTCCATGTAGGCTCGCTCTCGGCTCCTGCCTCGAGACGGTCGACAAAGGCGCTCCCCGACCCATGCCGAAACGTCGTTCCCTTCGTTTCGGGAGAGTGCCGAGGAAACCAGGGATGTCTCTATCTATTCAGCACCTCCGCCGGTTGTCGCACTCCCTATCCAGCAGGAGGAGGTCCCGCAACACTCAGCGTCTTCCTCTCGTCATTGCGAGGAGCCAAAGGCGACGAAGCAATCCAGAGATATGCGCCATAGTCCGGATGCCGCCACGGCATATATCTCTGGATTGCCACGGCGGCTGCGCCGCCTCGCAATGACGCTCACAGCTCGCGGCATTGGACTCTTACAATGCCCTCCGGAGGGAGAGGGACGCCTTTCGCGGCACTCTGTTTTCGAGTGCATTGCGAGCCAGGGACGCGACACCCGTTCTTCGAAAGCGCCTCAGGCCGCGCCGCGGCGGGCCAGGAGGCTGTTGATGGCGGCGAGCAGGACGCCGGCGACGAAGATCAGGGTACTGATAACGAACACCTGCGGCGGGATTCCGGTCTTGACGGCGCCGTAGACCCACAGCGGGAAGGTGAGGGTCTGGCCGGCGACGAAACTGGTGATGATGAGGTCGTCGATGGACAGGGCGAAGGCGAGGAGGCCGGCGCCGACGATGCCGGGGAGGATGAGCGGGAACGTCACCTTCCAGAAGGCCACCCAGGGCGTCGCGCCGAGGTCGGCCGCGGCCCGGTCCAGCGAGCGATCGAGGCCGGAGACGCGGGCGCGGATGACGACCACCGCGAAGGCGACGTTGAAGGCGACGTGTGCGATCAGGATGGTGAGCAATCCGCGGGGCAGGTTCAGGGTGAGGAAGAACGCCAGCAGCGAGGCGCCGACCACGACCGCCGGCGCGGCGATGTCGGCGAAGATCACGATATCCGTGACCGCCTTCGCCCGGAACCGGTACCGGGCGAGCGCGAGTGCGAGCGGTGTCGCGAGGATTACCGAGATCACCATGCTGCCGAAGGCCACTTCCAGGGAGTGGACCAGGGCCGTGGTCAGGTCGGCGACCGCGAAAGCATGCGGATACCACGCCGTGGTGAAGCCCAGCCACTTCAAGGTCACCCGGCCGTGGGGTGCCTGGTTGAAGCTGAATACCACCATGACTGCGATCGGGACGATCGCGTAGATGATCACCAGCCAGGTGTAGGCCGCGAGCAGGCGGGTGGCGATACCGCGTCCGCGGGGGCGATGCAGGGGCGGGGCGACCGTCGCCGGCGGCTCGCTCATGCGGCGTACTCCTGGATGCTTTCCGTTCCGAATGCCCGGGCGTAGAGGTAGATGGCCACCATCAACATCAGCATCAGTACCGACGACAGGGCGGCGGCCATCGGGTAGTCCTGGTTCACGAAGAAGCTGTCCTGGATCACGTTGCCGATCATGTAGGTGCCGGGACCGCCGAGGATCTGCGCATTCACGAAGTCGCCGACGTTGGTGACGAATACCAGCAGGAAGCCTGCGAAGATGCCCGGCGACGACAAGGGCAGGATGACCCGGAAGAAAGTGCTCGTGGGGCCGGCGTAGAGATCACCGGCCGCCCGCACGACTCGCCGGTCTATCTTTTCCAGCGCGACGTACAGGGGGAGCACGTAGTAGGCGAGGCTGTTGTAGACGAGGCCGCCGATCACCGCCCACTGGGTGGACAGGATATAGGCGCGCTCCGGAATGAGCCCCCAGCTCTTCAAATGACCCAGCAGGAAGCCGCGATCCGAGAGGATGAACTCCCATGCCAGCGTCCGGATCACGAAGGAGACGAAGAACGGCAGCAGGATGAGGAACAGGAACGTGGACTTGTGGCGGCCGCCGTGGAAGGCGATCCAGTACGCGACCGGATAGGTGACCACGAGGGTGATGATCGTCGACGCCCCGCCGTAGTAGAACGAGCGCAGAAACTGAACGTGATAGCGCGCGATGGCGTCGTGGAACTCGGAGAAGTGCCCCGTGTAGACATAGCCGACCAGGGGGTTGCCGGTCGCGACCGAGAGCGCCAGCATCGATGCCAGCGGGATGAGAAAGAACAGCAGCAGATAGGCCCAGCTCGGCAGGCTGAGCAGGTACGGGGTTGCCGCCCTGCCCAGCCGCCGTCTGGCTGAGGCACCTACCCCTGGATGATGGGGTTGAAGGTGTTGTTCCAATGCTGGTACTCGCTGTAGTTCTTGAACGTGTAGTAGTCGTGCGCTCGCGAATACATTTCCTCGGTGGGGAATACCAGCGGGCTGTTGGCCACGTCGGGATCTTCGAGATCCTTGGCGATGACTTCCTGTGCACCGGGGACCGGGCAGATGTAGTTGACGTAATCCTCAACCATTGCCGCGATCTTGGGCGTGTAGTAGAAGTTCATCCAGGCCAGCGCGCTCAGCGGGTTCTTCGCCCCGACCGGGATCATCATGTTGTCGTGCCACAGCATCGCCCCCTGCTTGGGAACGACGAACTTCAAGTCCTTGAAGCCCTTGGCGTTGGCCTGGAAGACGTCGCCCGACCAGGCCTGGGAGATCCAGGTGTCGCCGTTTTGAAGCGCCGTGATATAGCTCTGATCGTAGTACTGGCGCACCAGGCCCTTCGACTTCTGGTCCTGCAGCACCTTGGCTGCCTTCTCCCAGTCGTCGGGGGAGGAGGTGGCGGGGTCGATTCCGAGCTTCAGCAGGGCCACGCAGCCGAGCTCCGTATTGTCGCTCATCATGCCGACGTGCCCCTTGAAGGCCGGGTCCCACAGGTCGTCGATGGAGTTGATCTCGCGCTTGGTGAGCTTGGGGTTGTAGGCGATGCCCGTCAGCCCCGACTGCCAGGTCAGCGTATACTTGTTTTCCTTGTCATAGGCCGGTCCGATCACGCTCTTGCTGGCGTTCTTGTAGAAGTTGGGGATCTTGTCTTTCCACAGCGGCACCAGGTAGTTCTGCATGATCAGCTCGGTGAGCTGCCAGGCATTGGTCATGACGATGATGTCATAGCCCGTCGCCTGACCCGCCTTCAGCACCGGCGCGATCTTGGCGTAGAAGGGGGCATTGTTCTGGATGACCTCCTCGTACTTGACCGCGATCCCGGTCGCCTTCGTAAATTCATCGAGTGAGGGATGCTTGCCGCCGGTGTCCGTCACGTCGATGTAGTACGGCCAGTTGGCGAAGACGAGCTCCTTGGTGGGTTTCTGCTTCTTCCACCACGCGTCCCAGTCCATGCTCTCGGCGGCAGTCGCGGCGAACGGCGCCAGGCCGAGCAGGCCCGCGCCCAGTGCCCCCGCCTGGAGGAAGCCCCGGCGCGAGACCCGTGCATGGGTCAGACCGCGCAGCAGGGCCGGATCCATGTCGGCGGCGTCCAGCAGCGCCTTGATAGGCTTTTTGGATATCTTGCTCATGTTGGTTCCTCCTGTTCAATTGTTGGGGATGGTTCGACGACGAAAGTGTGCTCGGGGTGCCAGACGAGATGGACCCGGTCCCCCCGGTGGGGCAGCGCTCGCTCGCCCAGGTTCTGGGCATAGACGCTGAAGGTTCGTCCGCCCGGCCCCTCCACTGCGTATTGGTGGCTGACGCCGATATAGGCATCCACACCGACTACGCCATCGAGCCTGTTCCAGTGGTCCGCGACCGGCTCCGTCGCGGGCAGCACCTGGATCTTCTCCGGCCGCACTCCAACCTTCACCTGCGGCCCGCGGTCCCCCAGGCGCTTGGTCGTGAGTCGCACGACGGTGCCGTCGTCGAGGCGCACCGAGGCGACTTCTCCTCCGCGCTCGACGACCTCTCCCGGAATCAGGTTCGAGGCGCCGAGAAAACCGGCGACGAACTCGGTCGCCGGGTTGTCATAGACCACGTTGGGCGGGCCGACCTGCTGGATGCGGCCTCCCGACATGACCGCCAGCCTGTCGGACATCACCATGGCCTCCTCCTGGTCGTGAGTGACGTAGAGGAAGGTGATGCCAACATCGGCCTGGATGCGCTTGAGCTCGAGCTGCATCTGCTTGCGCAGTTTGAGGTCCAGCGCCCCCAGCGGCTCGTCCAGCAGTAACAGCTTGGGCCTGTTGACCAGCGCCCGGGCGAGGGCTACGCGCTGCTGCTGGCCGCCGGAAAGGTGTATGGGCTTGCGCTTTTCGAAGCCCGTCAGGTCGACGAGCCCGAGCATCTCCCGCACGCGCTCGTCGATCCCGCCGGCGGCGACGCGCTTGCGGCGCAGGCCGAAAGCGACGTTCTCGTAAACGTCGAGGTGCGGAAACAGCGCGTAGGATTGGAATACCGTGTTGATGTCGCGCCGGTAGGGGGGCTGGCGGCTCACGTCGGTACCGCCGAGATAGATGGCGCCGGAGGTCGGCTCCTCGAAGCCCCCGATCATGGACAAGGTCGTGGTCTTGCCGCAGCCCGAAGGTCCGAGCAGGCTGAAGAACTCACCGCTCTCTATGGTGAGGGAGATTTCCTTGACCGCCGAGACGGGGCCGTAACTCTTGGTGACTCCCTCGAGCCGGATGTCGAGGCGCTGGGATGCGGTCCCGCCGCCTTCCCGTACACCCGCCTGCTGCGACACCCCGGACCCGGCGCTTTTCATGTTGGCCGCCGCGTCGTGGTTGGGCGGTGGTGCTCTTGCGGCGCTTTCGATCCTGGTATCCAGGCCGCCGGCTGTGAGGATACGCGGGCCTGTCCAGGCGGTGGGCGTCGTTTGGCGATTACTCTCACGTTGAGCTGCTCCTCCGCGCGTATAGAGGGGGCGTCTCCCTGATTCGAGGTTTGACCTTCACGAGCGGCAAGGATAACACAAGCCTCGCCGATGAAAGGCTCTTGCAAGAGAGCCCGGGATATGATGGAAGGGCGGCACCCGGCCGCCTCTTTTCACTTCAACTGTTGAAGCACGCTGTCGTTGTCGATCAGCCCGACGGGCTTGCCCTGCTCGACGACTACTACGCAAGGTGCATCCCCGCGCGTCTTCAGCACGTCCCGCAGGCTCTTGTCCCCCTCGATGCGAGGTAGCCCGTCCAGCGGTGTCCCTTCGGCCAGGGGCGACATGACGACGTTGGCGGTCAACGCCTCCAGGGGGTTGATGCGGGCGACGAAGCGGCGGACGTAATCGGTCGCGGGGTTGCGCCAGATCTCCGCCGGCACGCCGCGCTGCACGATCCGGCCTTCATCCATGATAACGATCTGCTGGCCGAGCTTGAGCGCCTCGTCGAGGTCATGGCTGACGAACAGGATCGTCTTCTTGAGGTCCCGTTGCAGTGTCAGCAGCTCGTCCTGGAGGTGGGAGCGGATCAGGGGGTCCAGCGCGGAGAAGGGCTCGTCCATCAGCAGGATGTCGGCGTCGGTGGCGAAAGCCCGGGCCAGCCCCACCCGCTGCTGCATACCCCCGGACAGCTCGCGTGCATAGCGGTCCGCCCATTGGGCGAGATGCACCATTTCCAGCTTCTGGTCCACGATCCGCCGGCGTTCCGCCTTCGGCACTCCCTTCAGCTCCAAACCGAAGCCGACATTCTCCCTCACGGTCCGCCAGGGCAGCAGGGCGAACTGCTGGAACACCATGGTGACGGATTCCTGCCTGACCCGCCGCAAAGTATCCGCGTCGCAGTCCGAGACCCGAACCTCGCCGTGGGTGGTGAGAACGGTCACCACTCCGCGGGTGCTGGGATTCAGGCGGTTGACGGTGCGCAGCAGCGTCGACTTCCCGGATCCGGACAGACCCATCAGTACGCAGATCTCGCCTTCCGGGACGGCGAGGGTAGCGTCGGCCACCCCCAGCACGACACCGGTCTCCTCGAGGATCCTGGCCCGGCTGTCACCCGCATCCAGCATCCGCAGCGCGTCCTGGCGTCTGGCGCCGAACAGCACATCCACCTTGTCGATACGGATGGCTTCGGTCACCACTTGCTCTTGTTCGTTTGCCGGCACAGACGGTCCAGGATGATGGCCACGATCACGATCGACAGGCCGGACTCGAATCCCATGGCGATGTTGACCTGGTTGAGCGCCCGCAGCACCGGCACGCCGAGCCCGGGCGCGCCGACCATCGCCGCGATGACCACCATGGACAGCGACAGCATGATGCACTGATTGACCCCGGCCATGATGGAAGGCATGGCATGGGGCAGCTCGACCTTGAACAGGCGTTGCCAGTGGCTGGCGCCGAAGGCGTCACCCGCTTCCAGCAGCTCCTTGGGAACGCGGGAGATCCCCAGCATCGTGAGGCGCACCGGCGCCGGCATGGCGAAGATCACCGTGGAGATCAGGCCCGGTACCATCCCCAGCCCGAACATGATCAGGGTCGGGATCAGGTACACGAAGGTCGGAATGGTCTGCATCAGATCCAGCACCGGCTGCACGGCTGCGTACAGCCGGGGCCGGTGGCCACAGGCGATTCCGAGCGGCACGCCCATGACCAGGCAGAACAGGGTGGCGATCGATACCAGGCCGGTGGTCTGGCAGGTGTCCTTCCAGTAGCCCAGGTTCAGCACCAGCAGGAGCGTCACGACGATTCCCACCGCCAGCCGCCACGAACGCTGCAGCCGCCAGCCCAGCAATCCCACCAGGGCGATCAGCAGCAGCGGCGGCAGCCACAGCAGCGCGTCCACGAGCCCGTTGATGATCGTGCCGAGGATCGCCGACACACCGTCGAAGAACCAACCCCCGTACTGCAGGAGCAGGTCGACGAGGTCTTCCACCCAGCGGCCGATAGGCAGGCTGTGCGCCGCGATCCAGGCGCTGATGGGATCGAAGTGCATCCCGATCAGATGCCGAGCTTGCTCTTGACCGCCGCCAGGCCGTTGCCGCCGTCGGTGGTGGTCACGCCGTCAAGCCAGGCGTCCAGCACTTTCGGATTGTTCTTCAGCCAGGTCGTGGCCGCGACCTTCGGGTCCTTCTTGTCGTCGAGTATCGCCTTCATGATCTCGTTTTCCATCTTCAGTGTGAAGGTCAGGTTCTGCAGCAGATGACCGACGTTGGGACATTCCTTGATGTAGCCCGCCCGGGTATTGGTGTAGACCTCGGCGCCGCCGTAGTTGGGTCCGAACACATCATCGCCGCCGGAGAGATAGGTCAGCTCGAAGTTGGTGTTCATCGGGTGCGGCTCCCAGCCGAGGAACACGATCGGCTTGTGCTGCCGGGTATGGCGCGCGACCTCGGCCAGCATCCCCTGCTCGCTGGACTCCACCATCTCGAAGTCGCCGAGGTTGAACTGGTTCTTGTCGATCATGCCCTGGATCAGCCGGTTGCCGTCGTTGCCCGGCTCGATGCCGTAGATCTTGCCGTTCAGCGCGTCCTTGTGCTTGGCGATGTCCTTGTAGTCTTTGATGCCCATCGCCGCGCCGTACTTGTTGGTTGCCAGGGTGTACTTGGCGCCGGTCAGGTTCTTGTGCACCGTCTCCACCGTTCCCTTGTCGCGATAAGGCTTGATGATCGGGTCCATGGTGGGCATCCAGTTGCCGAGAAACACGTCGATATCATTGTTCGCGAGGCTGGCGTAGGTCACCGGCACCGACAGAACCTTTACCTCCGTCTGGTAGCCGAGCGCCCCCAGGATGAAGGTGGACAAGGCAGTGGTTGACGTGATGTCCGTCCATCCCACATCCGAGAATCGGACGGTCTTGCATTGGTCCGAGGCTGCGGACGCAGTGGCCGAGCACACGGCCAGAGTGGTCGCGACAATCGCGATGAGTAAACGGCGAAAACTCATGGCATCTCCTCCCCTTGTGGGTTAATCGTTTTCGGTCCCGGCAATCTAGCCTCCAATCGACGCCGGATCAATATGCACGGGAGCAAATTCATCGCTGGAACCCTGGTCCCCGCCCTGGACCTCGGCAGCAATGACAGCCCGGGCCGACGGAACCCGGCGTCCCCGCGCCCGGTCGGTCGGCTGGGACCGCCTCGGCATGCCAATGCGCGCGGCGCGGCCGGCCGACGGCGGACCCCTCGCGCGTGGTCCGATCGACCGCCTCGCGCGCCTCGCCCTGCCCGTGCCGAGTGAGGGCGCCGTTCAGCACGACGAACGGTGCGGATAGTCGGTTATACTGAGACTTGAATCAATTGCCGTCCAGGCGGTCGAAGGTCATTTTGAACAGATCCGTGCGACAACCGATGCGACTTCTTCTGTGCGCGGCGGCGTTGGCCTCCATTGCGGCGGCTCCCGCCGCGATGGGTGCCGACACACTCTACAAGTGGGTGGACAAGAACGGTAATGTCACCTACCAGGACGAGCCGCCGCCGGCGAATTCGGGACAGGTGGAGACCATGGTGGAGTCCGGGAATACGGCCGCGCAGAGCGCGCTTCCGAACGTCAAGGTCGTGCTTTACTCCATCAAAGTCTGCGACGCCTGCGACCTGGTGCGACACATCCTGCAGGAGCGAGGCGTGCCGTTCGAAGAGAAGAACGCGGAGGGAAATGCCAAGGTTCAGGATGAGCTCAAGAAGGTCGCCGGTGTGCTCTCCGTGCCCGTTCTCACGATCGGTAAGGAGGTGCTGACGGGCTATGACAAGGCGCTCATACTGAAGGACCTCAAGGACGCGGGCTTCTCGAAGACGGCCAAGGCGCAGGAGCAACAGGGTAATCAACAGGGAGAACAGGCTCAGGAAGGGCAGGGGGACGGGCAGTCGCAGCAAGGGCAGCAGGTACAGGGAGACCAACGAGGGGACCAGCCATTGACCCGCCAGGACCTGCAGGGCATGACTCCCGAGGAAATCCAACAGGCGTATCGCGACGCAATTTCCCGCAAGCAGGACAACGACCTGTTCCAACAGGACCAGGGCTTCGTGACCGATGACCCTACTCCCAACTCGGACCTGCCGCCTGAGCCGCCCAACGACATCACGGATCTCCAGGAAATCCCCAAGGACGAGCAGATCAAGGTCAACCAATAGCCGGGCTTTGGGGCGCGACGACCGAGCTGCATGAAGATCGCCACCTGGAATGTGAATTCGCTCCGGGTGCGCCTGCCTCAGGTTCTCGACTGGTTGAAGTCCGAGCGGCCGGATGTACTGTGTATCCAGGAAACCAAGCTCCAGGATGAGGACTTCCCCCTTATCGAGATAGAGGCAGTCGACTACCGGGCGGCGTTCTCCGGTCAGAAGACCTACAACGGCGTTGCCGTGTTCTCACGCTCTCCCATCGAGGACGTCGAGCGGGAGCTTCCCGGCCTCGACGATCCCGAGCGTCGCGTGCTGTCCGCCGCCATCGGCGGGATAAGGGTGGTCGACCTGTACGTTCCCAACGGCCAGGAAGTCGGCTCGCAGAAGTACCAGTACAAGCTGAACTGGCTCGAGCACCTGCTGCGCTATGCCAAGGCGCTGCGCTCGAATCACAAGCACGTTCTGATCTGCGGCGATTTCAACATCGCGCCCGAGGACCGGGACGTCTACGACCCGGATGCCTGGCGCGGCCGCGTCCTTTGCAGCGAGCCGGAGCGCAAGGCGTTCAGGGCGCTGACTGCCGCGGGCTATCGCGATGCGTTTCGCAAGTTCGAGCAGCCCGAGAACAGCTATTCCTGGTGGGACTATCGCGCGGCGGCATTCCGCCGCAACCGGGGTCTGCGCATAGACCACATACTGTGCAGTGATAGTCTTTACGAGCACGTGAAGTCGTGCACCATCGACGCGGCACCTCGAAAGCTCGAGCGCCCTTCCGACCACGCTCCTGTCGTTGTCGAGATCAGCGGGCTGAGTTGAGCCCGTGCATCGGTTCCGGCGGGGTCCGTCGGGTTGAATCCCGACTCACGGGCAGCGTGGTCGTGCAGGCCGGCATTTCATGCCGACAATGGGGTTCGGTTTCAGCGGGGTTGTGTCGGGAAGACACCTCGGCCTAGCAGGATGTTGAAAAACGCCATCCTGGCCTTTTTCAACGCGCCGAGCACGGCGCATGTCCGCTACTCGGCTACGCCGAATCAAGCACTTACAGTGCTTGATTCGCGGCGAGACATCCCTGTC
>JBAUWJ010000174.1:0-2030 GCA_049583715.1 Arenicellales bacterium
GAGTAGAACCTATGATGTCATACACGTCAATCAGGGTCACTGCTATCTGGCCGCGAACGAGCATAGATCCAGTCAGCGCCACGGGGTGTTTATATGTCGTAGTCATGGATTGGATGACCGCGCGGAGAGGGTGCTTTCCGGGTGGCGACGGGTGCTGGGCATTCCCAAGCGTCCTGGGTGGAAACGGCTGCCGGGGGTGTTTGTGGACCGAGCTTTGTCGAGACATGACAGGCTGGCGTATCGCAGTGTGGACGGCGTGCTGGTGAGTTGCTCGAATGATGCGAACTATCTCAAGAGACATCATGAGCTGTCCGACTGGAGGATCGGTTGTGTTCCGCAAGCACCGGCTGATGAATTTGTCGCCACTGATGCGAGTTCTCTCGGTGAAGAGAGGCTCAACCGTTTGTTGCACGTGGGCGGCCTCGCCTACTGGAAAGGCGTGCATGCCATTGCCGCGGCGGTAAATCGAATTCTCGCCACTAACCAGAAGGCGGAAATGACCTGGGTATGCCGCGAGGAAGAACATGCGGCAGCACGGAGTCTCTTGGAACCGGATCTTCAAGGTCGGGTTGAGCTCGAACCTTGGATGAGCCAGCGTGAACTCATGGAAGTCTATGATCAACATGGCATATTCCTGTACCCGTCGTTGTTCGAGGGCTTTGGGAAGGCCTTTATCGAAGCGAAGGCGCGCGGATTGTGTGTCGTCGGGACTCCGGAGGGTGGAATGCCCGACGTGATTGAAGATGGCAAAGACGGAGTCTTGGTAGGTTTTAACAGACCGAATGAGATAGCTGCGGCCGTCTATAATCTTTGGGCCGACCCGGATCATGCAGTCGCTATGTCGGAGAATGCCGCAAAGACGGCAAGGAGCTATTCCTGGCGACGTGTTGCGGTCGAAACGGCCTCGTTTTACGAGCGCCTGATCCTTGGTCAGAAGGGGAAGTGATGCCCGTTGCCGCAGAGTTCGCTTATAACACGAGAGCGTGGGTGCGGATCGCGGCGGCTCGCTTGCGTGTGCACACCATGCGTGTGTTTGGTGGAGCCCGCATCGACAGGAAGTGTCTGTTTGGGGCGCGAGTGCGCATTGATAGGGCCTGGCAGGTGCAAATGGGTCCGAGGTGTGTGTTGCAGGATGATGTCTGGCTATCCGTTGTAAGCTCAAGTGCAGAGCTGATCGTTGGTGAGTATTGCTTTTTCGGTCGGGGCGTAGAAATAGAAGTGAGCGAAAAGATCATTATCGGGAAAAATGCACTAATCGCACCGGGTGTCTATATGACGGACCACAATCACAATATGGCAATTGGCCAGCCAATCCTCCAGCAGCCGTGCTCCGCAGCTCCAATCGTCATTGGAGAGGACGTATGGCTAGGCGCGAGGGTTGTGGTGCTGCCGGGCGTAACGATAGGCCAAGGGGCGGCAGTGGCCGCCGGTTCCGTTGTCAACAGGGATGTGGACGAGTATAGCGTTGTCGGGGGAGTTCCTGCGCGCGTGCTGAGATCACGGAGGGAGGGTACTTGAATCACAAGGTCTTGCGGGTGTGTTCGACCCTGGTCCCCTTTCGAACACTTTCACTGGCTGAGCATTCATTCAAGCTGGGTGGAGAAAGACGGATAGTTAGACGACGGCTATTTGGCTATCATTTCGAAGGCGATCTTTCGCGAAGCAGAGCACAGCAACTGCTCTACTTGCGAGGTGAGAGGTTTATCGACGAAGCCACACTGGTGCAAAGCTTGTGCCGGGAAGGGGACGTAGTGGTCGATGTCGGTGCGAATATCGGGTATTACCTGCTCATGTTCCGGAGGCGCGTGGGTAGGAATGGCTACATCCACTGTATCGAGCCGTCGCCGGAAAACCTTCCCGAACTCGAGGCGAACCTGCAGATAAACGGCTTTGATAATGTCAGCCTTTACCCGGTCGCGGTTGGGTCCGCTGACATGAATGTCGGTCTGAGATCGGGCATCAACAGCGGAATCACGGGTAGGGAATCGGGGACGTACGAAGTCCCAGTACGTCGCCTGGACAAACTCATT
>JBAUWJ010000175.1:0-5169 GCA_049583715.1 Arenicellales bacterium
ACGCCGTCGATGTTCGCGGTGTAGCTCTGCGGCGACTGTCCAGTCCGGCTGGTGTCGTGCACCCGCGCCACCGTATCGCCCTTCTTAACCGCTTCCCCGAGGTCCACGCAGAATTCCACCAGGCCGCTCGAGTTGCAGGTCGTGAAGCAGCGTTGATCCGGCATGTCTATGTCGATGGACGGTTCGCTGCTCGCCTCGCCCTGGAGAATGCCGGCGTGAATCAGAAAGTTCCGGACCCCGCGCCGGGCGATGGCGGCGCTCCTGCGGGTCGTGGTGCCGCCGCCGCCGAGCTCGGTGGACACGAATACCTTGCCCATCTCCTCGGCGGCACTGTCATACATGCCGACGCTGTCCAGCTCCAGGAGCATGGCGTTGTAGGGCGCGTTGAAAGCCCGCATGGCGGCGATGCAGGCCTCCTGCTGCTTTTTGTCCTCGAGCACGTGCGCCGCTGCGAAGGGGACGAAATCGAGGGTCTTACCCCCGGAGTGGACGTCCAGGACGTAGTCCGTCATGGGCAGCAGGGTGCGCTGGAAGTAGTCCGCGATCTTCTCGGTGACGGTGCCGTCGGGCTTGCCCGGAAAGAGGCGGTTCAGGTTGCCGCGATCGATGGGCGAGGTGCGCTTGCCCGCCTGAAAGGCGGGATAGTTCATCATCGGTACGATGATGATCCGCCCGTGAACGCGGGCCGCGTCAATGCCGGACGCGAGATCCAGCAGCGCCAGGGGACCTTCGTACTCGTCACCGTGATTGGCACCGGTCAGGATCGCCGTCGGTCCCGCGCCTTGGCTCACCACCGTGATGGGAATCATGATGGCGCCCCAGGCCGAGGCGTCGTGGGAGTAGGGGAGTTTCAAGTGTCCGTGCTGGACGCCCTTTTTGTCGAAGTCGACGGTCGGAGATATCGGATTGTCGCGCATGAATGAGTACCGAACTAAGGAGGCTCTGATTAATCGTTTACGTTGTCATTGCGAGCGCAGCGAAGCAATCCAGGATGCCTGCCATTCCACGCTTTCTGGATTGCTTCGTCGCGTCGCTCCTCGCAATGACGGCATTAATCAGAGCCTCCCTGATGTGGGGAGTGCCGGAGGCCGTCGGGAATGGGGCCGGGCCGAGCATGGTCTCGTCTCAGGTATCTTTGACGATGAGCTTTCGTGGCACATCGGCCAGGGTCTCGCAGCCGTTCTCGGTCACCAGCACCGGCTCGCTGATCTCCACGCCCCAGTCGTTCATCCAGATGCCCGGCATGAAGTGAAAGGCGGTGTTCGGCTGGAGTATGGTCTTGTCTCCCGGGCGCAGGCTGATGGTGTGCTCGCCCCAGTCGGGCGGATAGTTCAAGCCGATGGCGTAGCCGCAGCGGGAGTTCTTGACGATGCCGTACTTGGCGATGGTGTTTCGCCACACTTCCTCCACCTGCTCGCACGTGACGCCCGGTTTGACGAAATCCAGGGCGTTGTGAATGCCTTCCACCACGATCTCGGCCGTATCGGCCAGGTTCTGGGGCGGCTTCCCGAGATGAATGGTGCGGGCCATGGGCGCGTGGTAGTGGTGGCGGGCGGCGGCCAGCTCGACGATGGTGGTCTCATCCACCTTGAACGGCTCGTCCGTCCAGGTGAGGTGCGGCGTGGAGGTGCCGACGCCGGTGGGCAGCATGGGGCAGATCGCGGTGTAGTCGCCGCCGAACTCCTCGGTACCGTGGATCTGGGCCTGGTAGATCCGGGAGGCCGCGTCGCACTGGCGCACGCCCGGTTCGATCACCTCGAAGGCCGTCTGCATCACCCGCTCCAGAATACGCGCGGCCTGGCGCATGTACTCGATCTCCTGCGGCGACTTGATCAGGCGCACCCAGTTCACGAGGTTGCGGGAGTCGATGAACCGCGCGTCGGGCAGGCCATGGCGCAGGGACTCGTTGGCCTTTGCCGTGAAATAGTAGGCGTCCATCTCGACGCCGATGAACTTGCGGTCCCAGTCCCGCGCCCGGATGTAGTCCGCGATGAAGTCCATGGGATGCTGGACCAGGGACTGCACGTATTCGTCCGGATAGGGGATGATGCAGTCGTCCTTCAAGCTGGTCGTGACGCGCGCGGCGTTGGCATCCATGCCCCGCCCGATCCACACCGGCGTGTCTTCGTTGAGCTCGACCAGGATGCACTGCGGCACGTAGAACGACCAGCCGTCGTAGCCGGTCAGGTAGCACATGTTGGCGGGATTGGCGACCACCAGCAACTCGATGCCGCGGCGATGCATCGCCTCTTTCACGCGGTTCAATCGCGTGACGTACTCGGAACGCTCGAATCTCATCTGAACCTCACTTCAAAGCTCACGTTGTTATGGTTGTACCGGCGCCCTTGCTCACGGCTGCGCGGTAGGCATGGTTGGCGATCGCGGTATCCTGCACGCCGGTCCCCGTCAGGTCGCATACCGTTATTGCCTGGTCGCCCGTTCGTCCGGGCTTGTTCCCAATGATAATCTCTCCGAGCTCGTCTACCGGAAAGTCCTGGGCGACGACGCCCGCGGCCACTGCGGCCCGCAGCTCGCCCTGCGCCAGGGACTGGCTGCGGCGGTCGCAGACGAAACGGTCGGCCCGGGTGATTATCGCCGGCTCCAGCTCGTTCTTGTCCGGCGAATCCGAGCCCATCGCGGTGATGTGCTGTCCCGGCTGCAGCCACTCGGCCCGCACCACCGGGGAGCGCGCCGGCGTCGTGGTGACCAGCACCCGGGACTCGCGAACGCATTCCTCTGCGGTATCGACGCTCAGCACCGCCACACCCAGTTTCTCGCTCATCCGCCGGGCGTAGTCGGCGGCGCGCTGCGGGTTGCGGGCCCAGACCAGGACCCGCTCGAAGGGGCGCACGAGACCCAGGGCCTGTATCTGCAGCTCCGCCTGCAGACCCGCGCCGATGACACCGACCGTGCCGGGTGACTCGGGCGCCAGGTGGCGGGCGGCGACGGCGCCGGCAGCGGCGGTGCGGATGTCGGTGAGGTAGCCGTTGTCGAGCAGCACGGCCTTGACGATGCCGGTGTCCGAATCGAACAGGATCATGAGACCGTTCAGGCTCGGCAGGCCTTTGGACGGATTGTCGAAGAAGCCGGGGCTGGCCTTGATCGCGAAGGCGTCCATGCCGGACACGTAGGCCGTCTTGACGTCGACCTCACCGTGCTTCTCCTCGATCGCCATGCTGAGTATGGGCGGCATCACGACAGCGCCTCTTGCGAGGGCAGCGAATGCCTGCTCGACGATGTCTACCGCTTCGATGTTCAAAGAGACCGCGTCGCGCAGCTCTTTCTCAGTCAGGATCTTGACTTCTGGCATCTCTGCTCCTCTCGATCGGAATTCAGTCCGGGTAACGTCGATGCCGGCACAAACTGTTGTTGTCGGCAGAAGTACCGATCTACACTGCGCCCGCAGGGGCCCGTCTGTGGGTCGGAATTCATTCCGACAATTACTGGCGCCGCCACGACCGCCACTGTCGGCATGGAATGACGAACAGTTCGCAGGTCAATACGGTACTTCCCCCGCCATGACCCGCGCAAACAGATTCATGTCGACATTTTTCCCGGAAACGACAATCGCGATCCTCCGGCCGAGGGGCAGGTCGAGGTCGTGGAGCAGGGGAGCCAGCCCGATGGCGCCTCCACCCTCGGCTACCCAACCCTCCTGCTGGTAGAGGTATCGCATGGCCTCGGCGATACCGGCCTCCGGCACGACCCGGATGTCGTCCACCAGGTCACGCACCATCGCAAAGGTATAACGGTTGTCGAGACCGATGCCCCCGCCGAGGGAGTCCGCCAGGGAGGGATACTCTTCGACCTCCACGGGTTGGCCCGCCCGGACGCTCTCGTACATGGCGGCGCCCCGCTCCATGCTGAGCCCGATCACACGCACGCCCGGGACCAGGGTCTTGACCGCGAGAGCCACCCCCGCGATCAGGCCGCCGCCCGATAGAGGCACGATCACCGTGTCCACGGCGGGCCAATCCTCCACCAGCTCGATACCGATGGTGCCCTGGCCCGCGACCACATCGAAATGGTCGAAAGGCGGCACCTGAATCATTCCCTGCTCATGCACCAGCCGGTCCACCTCGTGCTGCGCCTCGTCCTGGCTTTCTCCCAGGATCCTGACATTGCCGCCGATGGCTTCAATCGCCTCCACCTTGTTCCGGGGGACGAGCCGGGACATGCAGATATGTGCCTGTATCCCGAGCCGGTGGGCGGCGTAGGCCACCGCCCGGCCGTGGTTGCCGGTGGACACGCAGGCGACGCCTTTCTCGGACTGCTCGCGCGGCAGCCGCGCGATGGCATTGGCAGCGCCCCGCAGCTTGAAGGCTCCGGTGGGCTGTGTGGTTTCCAGCTTGAGCCGCACGTCCCGCTCATCGGTCGTCAGGGACCACGCCGGAACCAGTGGCGTGCGCAACGCCACCCCGGAGATGCGGGCGCGGGCGGCGTACAGATCGTTCATCCGGACAGGGTTCATCTGGACAGGGTTGACTTGAACGGACATGGCGCTCCGCAAATGGGCCGGGGTGGATGGATGGGTGGAACGATCGACTATTAATGGAACCGGTCGGGCCGGGTCAACAAGGTTCTGCCGATTTGCTGCAAATCGCAAATTGACGTCCGTTTCGAGGGCTCGCCGCAAAAACCTTTTCTGAGCCCGGCCAAGCCGCCGCCGGCCGGCACTCTCCTTAGGAGGCCCTCGTGTGGGTCGGAATTTATTCCGACTGGAACAATCGTCGTAATAAATTCCGACCCACAGGGAAGTGGGGAGTGCCGGAGATGGTCAGGAACGAGATCCGGCCGACCCTCAATCTCGGTCATTCCCGCGCCCGCTTTCCGCTCACCCCAACCCACGGGATCCCGGGCTGCTCTGGGCGTGACTCACAAAGAATCCCGTTCTGGCAGGTAAGCCTGGGCCTTCTCGGCGGTCGCGTCCCGCTCAGCAAGGCTCGAGGGAGGAGCATATACGGGCCGGGATTCGATACAATCTCCGCCCAGTCAGCTTCAACACACAACGAGGTAATGCTCATTTGAAACTCGTTACAGCCATAATCAAGCCGTTCAAGCTGGATGACGTACGCGACGCGATGGGGGAGATCGGCATCAAGGGCATGACCGTGACAGAGGTCAAGGGCTTCGGGCGGCAGAAGGGACATACAGAGCTCTATCGGGGCG
>JBAUWJ010000176.1:0-2912 GCA_049583715.1 Arenicellales bacterium
GGTAGGTACGGGGCTTCTATCGACCCACGGCCCCGCCACCTCGTCCAGCCCCTCATGCGCATAACAAGCAGAGTCGGACGGTTCGGTCAGACACCACTCTGAGCTGTCTGGCGGAAGGCAGGGCGCGAGTGGCCCCCCCGGGGGGTGGCTCGAAGCCAGCTCGCCGTCTGGGCAAGAAGTTCCTGCGACGGGTTTCGACTTCTCCTGGAGTCCCGCCGATGGGGTGTGCCATGGTCGTGGAGAGCGGACATCCTCAGCTCAAAGCAACGGGTAGCTCCCAGGGGCTCGGCACCCCACCCAGGCCGTAGGCCGTATCCAACGAGAGCCGAAGAAGCCACACCGACTTCGCTTCGAGTCCGCCGTCAAGCTCCTGTTGTGTTTCGCAGCTACCTCGACCCCGCCGCCGGCAAGCTCCTGGTCCAAGACTTCGCGAGGCTCTGGGCCGGCGGGCTGTCCCACCTGAAGGAGTCAACCGCCGAGCGGTAGCGAGGTATCGTCCGCACGCACATCGATCCGCGCTGGGGCGGCTACCGCCTTGCCTCCGTAGCAACCTCCGATGTGGCGGCATGGATCGGGGAGCTGAGCGCCTCGGGCCGGTCCGCTTCGACGGTCCGTCAGGTCCATCGGGTGTTCTCGCTGACGATGGACATGGCGGTCAAGGACGGGCGGATCGCTAAGAACCCGGCCGCTGGGGTGCGGCTGCCCAAGGTCGCGCGGAGCGAGCCACGCTTCCTGGCCGTGCCCGAGCTGGCGGCGGTGGTGCGGGCTGCGGGCCCGGATGGGCTGGCCCTCTGCGTCCTGGCCGTCACCGGCATCCGCTTCGGGCAGCTGACGGCGCTCAGGGTGGCCAGGGTGGACCTCCTCCGTCGCAGGCTCCATGTCGCGGAGAGCGCATCCGAGGTCGGCGGCCGGCTCATCTGGAGCACCATGAAGAACCACCAGACGCGCTCGGTCCCGGTTCCTCCGGGCCTCATTCCGGACCTGGCGGAGGCCTGCCTGGGCAAAGAGCCGGGCGACCTGGTGTTCACCTCACCCGGAGGGGCGCCGTTACGACTGGGTAACTGGCGGCACCGGGTCTTCGACCCCGCCTGTGCCGCTGGCGGCGTGGTCGGGCTCACGCCGCATGACCTGCGCCACACTGCCGCATCGCTGGCGATCGCCGCCGGGGCCAACGTCAAGGCGGTGCAGAGGATGTTGGGGCACGCCTCAGCGGCTATGACGCTGGATGTGTATGCCGGCCTGTTCAGCGACGACTTGGACTCCGTGGCCGCCCTGCTGGATGCTCATGTGCCACAAATGGGCCACAGCGCCGCGATCCGAGGACCTGAAGACGCGCGCGGCCAGGCGTCCTAGGCCCCTGACCTGCACAAACGTGTGGTGGGGCGTGTCGGGCTTGAACCGACGACCGACGGATTATGAGTCCGCTGCTCTGACCAGCTGAGCTAACGCCCCTGGTGGTCCGGGCGAACGCCAGGGGCAAGCGCCCCGAGCACCGCCCGGACCGGCGGTCAGCCTACCGGTGGGCCGCTACGACCCCCGCCAGGACAGCGGCGCGCATGGGACTGCTGCGCGGACGGGTGACAGGTTGGGTTAGGCAGCCTGGGTGGCTGTTCTGGTCATGATGGTTTCGTATTCGATGGGGGTCAACCGGCCGAGGGTGTCCTGCCGTCGGCGGCGGTGGTAGGTCCGCTCGATCCAGGTGACGATCGCGATCCGGAGCTCGTCTCTGGTGTCCCAGCGGCGCCGGTTGAGGACGTTCTTCTGGAGCAGGGCGAAGAAGGACTCCATCGCGGCGTTGTCGCCGGCGGCGCCGACCCGGCCCATGGAGCCGACCATGTCGTGCCGATGCAGGGCGTGGACGTGTTTCCTGGCGCGGAATTGCGATCCTCGATCGGTGTGCAGGATGCAACCGGCGACGTCCTGGCCGTTGGCGTGGCGGCGGGCGACGGCGTTGTGCAGTGCCGTCACGGCGATCCTCGACTTCATCCTCGAGTCGATGCTGTAGCCGACGATGCGGTTAGAGAAGGCGTCCTTGATCGCGCAGAGGTAGAGCTTGCCCTCGCCGGTCCAGTGTTCGGTGATGTCGGCCAGCCACAGCTGGTTCGGGGCGTCAGCAGTGAAGACGTGCCGGGTCACGCCATGCTGGTCCACGACGGAACAGAGGTCGTCGTGGACCGGCGGCCCTGGCTTCTTGCTCTTCTTGGCCCGCTCCGGCTTCCCGAACACCGACCACCAACCGTTGTCCGAGCAGATCCGCCACGCGGTCCGCTCCGCCATCTGCTGCCCGGCCTCTCGGGCCTCGTCGACCAGGAACCGGTACCCGAACTCCGGGTCCTCACGGTGCGCGTCGAACAACGCGTTCGCCCGGTACGCCTGCTCCAGCTCGGCATCGCTGACCGGCTGGGCGAGCCACCGGTAGTACGGCGCCCTCGCGATCTTCAGCACCCGGCACGTCACCGTCACGGGGATCCCGTCGACGGCCAGCTCGCGGACGAGCGGGTACATCATTTTCCCGGCAGGTTCGCCTGCGACAGGTACGCCGCCGCACGGCGCAACACCTCGTTCTCCTGCTCCAGCAGCCGGTTGCGGCGCTTCAGCTCACGCAGCTCCGCACTCTCCGACACGCTCCGACCAGGCCGGTGACCGTCCTCGACGTCCGCCTGATGCATCCAGTTCCGCAGACACGACTCGGCGATCCCGAAATCGGCCGCGATCTGCTTGATCGTCTGTCCAGGCTCACGGTTACGGGCAACGTTCACCACGTCGTCCCGGAACTCCTGGGGGTAAGGCTTGGGCACGATGCACATCCTTCCAGCGGCGCCTCACGACGCCACAGATCAGATGTCACCTATCCGTGCAGCAGTCCCGCCTACGAGGCGTGAGACGGGGGTTTCGATTGGGCTCTCCACATC
>JBAUWJ010000177.1:0-6103 GCA_049583715.1 Arenicellales bacterium
GCCGGTGTCCGCGGCGATCTGCCACGCAGCCACAATTGCGATTGCAGCGCCGAGGCGCAACGACCACACCTTCAATGCGCGCCGGCGTCGGATTCGCGCGCGCTCAGCAATCAGATGTTCTATCGGCTGGGGCCCCTGCATGACGTCTACTCCTCAACTATCTTGTCAAGCGGTCTCTGGGCGAGTGCACCCCAGAGCTCACGATAGAGTTCGTGATAGGCCGTGGAGGCCTGCAATGCACTCACCGAGCGCGGGCGCTCGAGCGAGATCGGTATATCGACACTGATCGTGCCGGGACGGTCCGTCATGACTGCCACACGGTCGGAAAGAACGATGGCTTCTCCGAGATCGTGTGTAACGAAAACAATGGTGCTGTGAGGACTTGCGTCGTAGAGCTCCAACAATTGTTGCTCGAGCTGTAGCTTGGTCTGTGCATCCAGTGCCCCAAACGGCTCGTCCATCAACAAATACTTGCAGTCGAGTGCGAAGGTACGGGCGAGGGCTACCCTTTGACGCATTCCCTGCGAGAGCTGCGATGGGTAAGCGTGCTCGAAGCCGGCGAGATTCACGCGCTTCAACAGGTCGTGTGCCTTGGCGTAGCGATCCGCACGCGCAATCTCGCGCACCTCCATTCCAAAGGCCGCGTTGTCGAGGACGGTTCTCCATGGTAGTAGCGCTGGCCGAGCAAACATATAGGCGATATCCGGCCTGCCGGCGCGTGGTGCTGCATCGTCAAGGTGGACTTCCCCTGTCTGAGCCTTCTCAAGCCCGGCAAGGACATTCAAAAGGGTTGTCTTTCCGCACCCGCTCGGGCCCACGATTGATACGAACTGCCCGGTGGAGACATCCAGGGAAACGTCGCGCAGCACTTCGATCAATCTGATGTCGTCGCCGTGAGTAAGTTGGAAGACGTGACTGTAATTTGCGATGGTGATACCTGATTTGGCCGGGCCGAGGGTGTCGCGGTCTTGTTGATTAGTCACAGTTCCTTCTCGCGTAGCGGCACCGTGTGATTGCAGAGCGGGGTTACCTTCATACGGTGGCGACAGGCGCAAGTGGAGAGCCCACAGCGCCGGGCAGGCGCAGCGGCGGCGCGGTGAGGAGGAAACGACTGCGCCGATGTTCACGCAGCCAAGACGCCAGCTCGCTCAGGAACCACAGTTCGCCTAGGTGGATACCGAGTTTGAACAAGCAGTGTTCATGCAGCGGCAGAGCGGCGCGCGGCTTATCCGTCGGCTCCGGCGGAAATGCCTCGACCGCGAAATTGTCGGCTATAAGCACGGCGATGCCGCTGTCGGTGATCCACTGCAGAAGGCGCTCATCGTTGCCGTCCAGCACAGCGGCGGAGCGGTGAAGCAGTTCGGCGTCCGGCGCTCCTTGCATGTCAAGAAGCATGCGAGCGAAACCGGTGTGTACGCAAAGCATGTCGCCCGACTCGACGACGACATCGTCGGCATCGCAGACGCGCATCAACTCTTCATAGCCGATGGCCTTACGTTCGGTTCGATAACGAGTATGCAAATCAATCAAGACACCCCGGCCCTGGACGCACCGTTCCGCCATATTCTCGATTCCCAGACGCCGTGCCTCGACTCCCTCCAGGACAGGACCGTTCGCATGGTCCTCGGACGCGGGCGGACCGAGTACGTCCTCTCCCGCCCGGAAACCATTGTAGTAGAGCGCTTGCGGTGTGCCGACCCCGGCGGCGTCGAACAGGCTGCCGACGTGAGCGAGGCTGTCCCACTGCGTGGAGTACTGGGTATGGATCAGGACGGCATCGTCGCTCACGACGTCTGTCCAGTACGGTTCCTCGTCCGCCAGGACGTAGTTGTAGTTGGCCCGTCCTCCACGTAGTGTGGCGAATCGGCGCGGCGGATGACGACGCGGGTTCAGGGCGTTTCCGCCTGGATAATCCAGCGGCAGGCTAAGACAAAACGTAAGACCTTCGTGGACCTCGGATATTGCATCGAGAACTTTCTCGGGCGTGAGAAGATTCAGACGGCCGCACTGGTCATCGTCCCCGAACTCCCCCCAGTTCGAGCCCTCAGGTCGGTAACGCCATCTTCTACTCATCACCAGGCGAGTTCTAAGAGATGAAGGTATGTCCAGGATGACGCGCGCGGGATCAGCCTGCTCGGCCCGCAAACACACGGGCAAGTTCAAGCATGAAAAAACCCCGCTCAAGGGTAGTATCCAACGATACTGCGAGCGGCTGTTCCGCCAGGGTGGCGTAGCGCGGCCTTCGTACCCACGGCCCTTCGGGAGTCTGTATTTCCACCAGCCAGCGACCGACACGAGCCGCCAATGCGCAGTAGCGCTCTTCACCGGTTGCCGCGAACATAAGTGCGCTGCCCCAGGCGATCTTGCCGTTGGTAATGCTCTCGTAGACCTCAGCATTGCATCGTTCGATGAAGCTGTACACCTTTTCAGCACCCTCCTGCCATACGATGTCGCCCGTCGCGGAAAGAAGCTGCGCGAAAGCGACGAGCGCAAATCCCAGGTACCAGTAGATCTGCCCGGTCTTGGAGTACTCGATGACCCACCCCACCGCCTTCTCGGGATCCTCTGAGCCCACCAGATTGCCGGTATCGTCACGGCGCATACACAGCCGCCGAGTCGGGTTGGGTTGGTCGCTAATCAGCTGGAGAATGAAATTGCCAGCGCGCACTGCGTCCTTCACTCGCCCCCTACTGAGAAACGCCACGATTGCACAGCACGTCGTTCCCCAATCCACTTGCCGACCACCACCCGTTCCCGAGGCGCCCTCCACCACGATGCCGCCGAGTCGTGGGTGGATTTGTTCACTGAGGCGATCGCATGCCGGGTAGGAGAGGGCATAGGCGCGCACGGCGTGTGCGCCGAACGTCAGCCATGCTCTGCGATATTCCGGGCTGGCGGTGGCCGCAGGATAGGGAACCTCTTCGACGAACGTCCCACCGCGGAAGAAATCGCGCTCAATAGTGCGCATGACCGACGCTGCCTCCGCAACCCGCCCAGCGGTCGCAAATGCGATAGGTGCCTTGTAGTAGGCAAACAGGCAATGTGCGTCGCCTTGAAAATGCCCATTCGCGCCAACGCGGGCCGCCGCCCAACCCACCGCTCGATTCCCGGCGGCGAGGTACTGCTCGTGTTCAAGCATCGCTAGAGACTCATCTTTTGAACATGTAGCTCTTTCGACCGCGAATGCTTCCACCGCGTGAAGGCTGAGGATAGAGTATGCTCGTTGGCTGCAGCCAACTGTCAACGGCTTGACAGAGTTCCGGGCCGTGCGTTGCCGGCGACGCTATGCCGCGACCTTAGACAGACCCGCGAGGTCACAGATGGTGAGCTGACTGTAGTGCATCTTGATAAGGCCCTCGTCCTCCATGCGCCTTAATTCCTTGTTTATCGTCTGGCGCGACACTCCGACAATGGATGCCAGCGATTCCTGGGAAAGGCGGAGCTCGATTTCCACCTCGCTTCCGCAGAGTCTGCCGAAGCCCGTAGCGACGTTAACCAACTTTCTTGCTAGACGCTGACGTGGGTACTGAGAAGCAAAGTCCTGCGCGAGCTGGTAGCCGTGACGCATTCGTTGACACATCAAGCCCAGCACATGCCTGCAGAAGCCATGATCAGATTCCACGAACGCGACGAATTGCCGCGCCGGAATGACGATAACCTCCGTATGTCCGTGCGCATAACCGTCATGCATCCGAGGCTTCCCATCGAGGACCCCAAGCAGCCCGAAGAATCGGCCTGGCCGAACGAGGAAATCGACGTGCTCATGTCCATCGGCAGAGTAACAAACAGCTTTCATGCAGCCGTCTAAGATAAAGTAGACAGAATCGAGATCGCCTCGACCAATGACCAGCTCTGCGTGACGAAATGCCTTTCGGCTGCCGAGCGCTAGAACGCGACCGGCATACTCCTCGGGCAAGTCTTCATATTGGACTGTTTGATGCACAACCGGGTCACCGTGCCACTCTTCTTCCCTAGGTCTCTTCATCCTCGGAAGCCGTACACTACCAGCGCGATATCGTAGCTCACGCCGTTTCAAAGCGTCAAGAATCCCGGATCCGCAGATTACAGCGCCAATCAATCCTTGCCTCGCGCATTCGCGAGAATTAATTCGGCTGCGCGCTCGCCGATCAGTATCGTCGGAGCGTTCGTGTTCGACGCCACCATGGTTGGCATGATGGAAGCGTCGGCTACACGAAGACCGTGCACGCCGTGGACACGCAATTGCGCGTCGACAACAGCCATCGGGTCTTGGCCCATCTTGCAGGTGCCAATGGGGTGATAGGAGGTCACCCCGCTTCCGCGCACGTAGGCTTTCAAATCCTCTTCAGTGGTCACCGCCGACCCGGGCCGGATTTCTGCGACGATGAAGGGCTGCAGCGCGGGCTGCGAGGCGATGCGGCGCGCGAGTTGTATGGCGTCGATACAGACACGTACGTCAGTCGGGTGGGAGAACTGATTTGGTTGGATGGCCGGCGCCACCGTGGCGTCTCGATCCCGGATATGACTCCAGCCGCGAGATTCTGGTTTAAGTTGGAAGATCCCGAAGAGGAAACCCGAGTGAGGATCCAGGCCAATCTTCTTCCCATAGGCGGTGCGGTCTGCAGAACTGAAGTGGTGGAGCTGCAACCTGACGTCAGGTCTCGGTACGTCCGGGCGGGTGCGCGTGAGAGCATGCGCAGTAGTAAGCGGAGTTGCCATCAGTCCACGGTGCAGCAATAGATATTTGAGCCCGAGCATCGCCTTGCGTAAGGTGCTCCTGTGGATATCATTGAACGTGATTGGTCTTGTGCACTGGAAGTTGACACGTATCTGGAGGTGGTCGATCAGGTTTTCTCCCACGCCTGGAAGGTTATTGACCACGTCGATCCCGAGACTCCGGAGCCGCTGCGCATCACCGACACCAGACAACTCGAGGAGTTTCGGAGAGTCCACCGACCCAGCGGACACGATTATTTCCCGGGTGGCTCGAACGGTTCGCTGCGTGCCGCCGTGGAGATAAGCGACGCCCGTCGCGACCTTGCCTTCGAAGAGAATCCGAGTGGCCTGCGCGTTGGTAATGACGACGAGATTGGAGCGCCTTCGGGCTGGATTAAGGTAGGCATATGCGGTACTTGCGCGCCTACCCTTACGCTGGTTGTACTGCAGGTAGGCGACACCCTCCATCTCGCGTCCGTTATAGTCAGGCGTCCTCGGTATTCCCGCCTGGACGCACGCACCAACGAAGGCTTCCGTGAGCCCATCCCTTTCCGGCCACTCCGAGATGGGGAGCGGACCGCCCTTCCCTCGGTATTTTGGATCTCCCTGCGGAAAGTCCTCCAACTTGCGGTAGTACGGCAGCACGTCTGCCCACCCCCAGCCGGGGTTGCCGAGGTCGCGCCAATGGTCGAACTCGGTGGGGTCGCCGCGCGAGTACACTGAGCCGTTTACCGAACTCGAACCACCTAGCATACGTCCGCGTGGCCAGAACAGACTTCGATTGTCGAGTTCGGGGATTGGCTCAGTGGCGTAGCGGAAAATAATGTCATTACGTGTCAGCATCTTCCCTGTACCCAGGGGAACGCGTGTCCATATATTGCTGTCCCTGCCTCCGGCCTCAAGCACCAACACCTTGTATCGACGATCTTCAGTTAGGCGATTGGCAAGGACGCATCCCGCTGTACCGCCACCCAGGATTATGTAATCGTATGCGCCATCGTCCATCAGGGAATTTTCCGCCATCTCACTTACTCCTTCCGAGTCTGTGGGAGTCTTCCAACCTGTAGAGAGTGCACCATTCCTTCGATGCGCACTGTCAATGTGTTTACAGAGCGATAACGGAGAGGACCGACACAGGCACTGGGGGGCGTGTCGAGCGCAGAATTGAAGGTCACTTCCCTGGGACTGCTCTTAAACAATCCTCGCCTGAGCTCAAAGTGTCACCAAAGGTCTGGAATGAAACTCGTGCCGTAGTTGGCCAGTTTGAATCCCCAGGCTGGCATGGACCGGAAATTCGAGGCGGGCCTTGTCCCCTGGCCTGGCGATGATCTTCCGGACCCTGGCCCCGGTGGGTGGGCCCTTGCGCTCAGTGACGAACGAAGACGTACGGTGAATCCCCGTATTCCCG
>JBAUWJ010000178.1:0-16572 GCA_049583715.1 Arenicellales bacterium
CGCTGGAGATCGACCTGTTGCTGAACCGCGACGCGCCGATCGCGCTGGCGCAATGCCTGGGCACGCTGGACTGCCTGTACACCGTGGATGTCGCGGGCAGTTGCGCGGCTGATCGACTGGCGACTGAACCGATATTGCCAATGCAATGGGACTACATTTTCACTGACCCGCGCAACCACACACCGACCGCCCATGAAAGCTTCCGCAAGGTCGACGAGCTGCTGCGCGGCCTGATGCCCGACGCTGCCTGCAATCGCGCCTGGCAGCTCAACACACTACCGCCTGCAACACATCGCCCGGTACGCCTGGTGTTGCCCGCATCGGCCCAACAAGCCGCCGCCGCGCGCTTGCCACCCGACCGCTCACCGGTTGATCAGTTTGCTCCACGGTTCCGCCACGGAGGCCAGCCGCACGCCTGCACCAGAGTTCTGGCAAATACTGATCAACGCGCTGCGAGAGCCGAGCGGTCCCCGCGAACTGGGCAGACATTTGTGGTGGAAGGCCTGGCTGCTTGGAGGGGGCAGGGCTCACGGGTCGTTTCACCGGGGGTAGCGTTCCTCGCACTGAGGCAACATGCGATGATCCAGGCAGTTCGGCTCCTTGAGCCGTTGTCCGTGTGTGACTGAAGTTCCTGGAATCTGAGAGAATAGCCAAAGGTCCCCACACCGTACTGCGACAAAGAGCGGGTATATCAGCGGGTACGAAGAACCGGGGTTTCGGTTATATACGTATTATATTCAATAGGTTACGCAACTCATGCTCCTGATGATCGACAACTACGACTCCTTCACCTACAACCTGGTGCAATACCTGGGCGAGCTGGGCCAGGAGGTGCGGGTGTGCCGCAATGACGAGATCGGGATCGACGGGATCGAACGGCTGAAGCCTGAGCGAATCGTGATTTCTCCCGGTCCGTGCACGCCCAACGAGGCCGGGATATCCGTCGACGTGGTGAAGGCGTTCGCCGGGCGCGTGCCGATCCTGGGGGTGTGTCTCGGGCACCAGAGCATCGGGCAGGCCTACGGAGGCAGGATCGTGCACGCGAAGACGCTGATGCACGGCAAGACTTCCATGATTCATCACCATGGAGACGGTGTGTTCAGGGGTCTCGCCAATCCCTTCGAGGCCACCCGGTATCACTCCCTGGTGGTGGATCGGGAGACTCTGCCGGATTGCCTGGAGATCACGGCCTGGACGGAGGATGGAGACATCATGGGCATGCGCCACCGGGAGCTGGACGTGGAGGGGGTGCAGTTTCACCCCGAGTCCATTCTTACTCACCATGGGCACGATCTGCTGCGCCATTTCGTGGGGCGCCGGCCGTTGCTGGCGGCGTGACGGTGGCGGGGAGCCGGCTTCTGGTAGACTGCGCGTCCCGGTACAAGCCTGGCATCCTCCCGGTAATAACAAGAGCTCGAAACAGCAGACGGGGTCCGGCGAACAGAGAGCACCATGAACCTACAGCAAGCCATCAAGGCGGTGAGCGATCGCCGCGATCTCACTCCCGAGCAAATGACCGCGGTGATGACCCTGATCATGACCGGGGAGGCCACGCCGGCGCAGATCGGGGGGTTCCTGATCGGCCTGCGCATGAAAGGCGAGACCATAGACGAGATTTCCGCGGCCGCGGCGGTGATGCGCTCGCTCTCAGCCCGCGTGGAGGTCGACGCGCCGCACCTCGTGGACACCTGCGGGACCGGCGGCGATGCCAGCCGGATTTTCAATGTGTCCACTGCCAGCGCCTTCGTTTGCGCCGCGGCGGGGGCGCAGGTCGCCAAGCACGGGAACCGTTCCGTCTCCAGCAGCTCCGGCAGTGCGGACCTGCTCGAGGCGGCCGGGGCGCGCATCGATCTCTCGCCCGAGGAGGTGGGCGAGTGCATCCGTGAGACCGGCCTGGGCTTCATGTTCGCGCCTGCTCACCACGGCGCCATGAAGCATGCCATCGGGCCGAGGCGTGAAATGGCGGTACGCACCATATTCAACGTCCTCGGGCCGCTGACCAATCCCGCCGGCGCTCCGAACCAGCTCCTCGGCGTGTTCACCGGCGAGCTGGTGGCGCCCATCGCCGAGGCCCTGAACCGGCTCGGCAGCCGGCACGTGATGGTGGTGCATTCCGACGACGGCCTGGACGAGATCAGCATCGCGGCGCCCACCCAGGTTGCGGAGCTGAACGACGGCCGGGTGACCGAGTGGGTCCTGAATCCCGACGAGTACGGGATCCAGAACCACAGCCTGGGCAGCCTGGCGGTGGGCAGCGCGAAGGACAGCCTGCGACTGATCGAGGGTGTGTTCGCGGGCGAGCAGGGGCCGGCGCGGGACATGGTGGTGCTCAATGCCGGGGCGGCCATCTACGCCTCGGGCGTGGTGAATGAGCTCGAAGCCGGCGTGGAGCGCGCACGCGAGGTGATCGACGCCGGCGCGGCACGCGACAAGCTCGAGCAGTTCGTGGAGTGCACCCGCAGTCTGAAAAAGGATTAACGACCGGCGTTTGTTCAATGGATATTCTTACCCGCATCGTCCGCCACAAGGCCGAGGAGGTCGCGGCCTCCTCCCGGAAGGTGCCTCTCGCCGCATTGCGGGAGCAAGCGGCGGCGGGGGAACGGCCCCGCGGGTTTCTCGATGCCCTTCAGGCCCGAATCGGCGGAAAGCAGGCGGCGGTGGTGGCCGAGATCAAGAAGGCTTCGCCCAGCCGCGGCGTCATACGTGAGGACTTCGATCCCGGCGCGATCGCCGAGAGCTACGTGCGCGCAGGAGCGACATGCTTGTCCGTGCTGACCGATACGGACTTCTTTCAAGGGGCGAAGGAGTATCTCGGCGTGGCCAGGGATCGCTGCCCGCTGCCGGTGCTGCGCAAGGATTTCATGATCGATTCCTACCAGATCTGGGAGTCCCGGGCGATCGGGGCGGACTGCATTCTGTTGATCGTCGCGGCCCTCGGCGATGCCCAGCTCGTAGAGCTGTCCGGCCTGGCCCTGGAGCTCGGCATGGATGTGCTGGTGGAAGTGCACGACGGACAAGAGCTCGAGCGTGCGCTCGAGCTTCGCGTCCCGCTGATCGGGATCAACAACCGCGATCTGCGGACCTTCGAGACGAGTCTGTCCACGACCCTGGATCTGTTGCCGCAGATCCCCGAGGGGCATACGGTCATCACCGAGAGCGGCATCCATACCCGGGAAGACGTGAGCCTGATGGAGCAGCACGGTGTCTACGGTTTCCTCGTCGGCGAAGCCTTCATGCGCGCACCGGATCCCGGCGAGGCTCTCGCGGGGCTTTTCACGACGGAGGAGCAGACGGCGTGAAAGCCTCGGTACGATGGGTGGACGGCATGATGTTCGAGGCGACGGCGGATACCGGCCACACCGTGGTCATGGACGGTCCGCCCGATCTTGGCGGGCGGAACCGCGGCAGCCGGCCCATGGAAGTGGTGCTGATGGGCACCGGAGGCTGTTCGGCCGCGGACGTGGTGAGCATACTGGCCAGGGCGCGCCAGGATATCGTGAGCTGCGTGGTGGAGCTGGAGGCCGACCGCGCCGACGCGGTGCCCCGGGTATTCACCCGAATCCACATGCACTACGTCGTGACGGGGCGCAACCTGAAGCCCGCGGCGGTCGAACGCGCCGTGAAGCTGTCTGCGGAGAAATACTGCTCCGCCACTCAAATGCTGAGCAGCACGGCGGTGATCACCCACGATTTCGAGGTCAAGGAAGCCTGAAGGAGGGCTCCTTCTCGATTACGCCGGCTCGAATCCCCGAAGCGTCATCGTCAGCAACCCGTCCGGTGCCAGCTCCGGCATCACCGTCAGGTCCAGGATCTCTCCCAGGGCCTGCACCAGCGACAGCCCGAGGCCTGCGTAGCGTCCCTTGGTGCGGGCCTTGTCCTTGCGCCAGAAGCGTTCGAACATCAACGGCAGATCCCTCTCGCTGAGGTCCAGCGTCAGGTTGGACATGGAGAATTGTATCTCCGAGTCGGCCTCGCGGGCCTGCACCACAATGGTCGATTGCGGGGGGCAGTAGCTGACCGCGTTGGAGAAGAGGTTGATGACGATCAGGTTCAGCTTATCCTCGTCCGTGGTGACGCGAAGATCGGAGCTGATCCGGTTGTCGAGGTCGACGTTCTTGACCTCCGCCTCGACGGAGATCTGCTTCCAGCACTTCTCGATGAGGTCGGAAAGGTTCACCGACTCGAGCTCCACGTTCTGGCGTCCGGCATCCAGGCGCGCCAGGCTCAGGAGATTCGTGACGGTCCTCTCCATGTCATCGGCGAGGCTCACCAGGTCGCCGAAGAACTCCTCGACCATTCCCTGGTCGCCCGGCCATCGTTTGCCGACCTCCGCCAGCGTGCGAAGCTCGGCGATCGGAGTGCGGAGCTCGTGCGCCACGTTGCCGGAAAAGCGCTTCTCGCGCTCGAAGGAGTGCTGGAGACGTGCGAGAAGGTGGTTGAGCTGGTCCGTGATCGGCTTCAGCTCCTTGCTCCTGGGGTCGGTGGTAATTCGGGTGTGAAGCTTGGTCGAATCGAGATCGCGAACCTCCCCGGCGATTTCCCTCAGGGGCCTCAAGCCCCGATCGACGCAGAAGCGCACCAGCAGCCACACCGCCACGATCAAGGTCAGGCAGGTCAGTGACAGAGCAGCCCGGATGGCGTCGAGCAGGTGAATCAGCGACGCCTTGCTCTTCGCCACCGAAATACCGACATCGACATTGGCGGCCAGGTTGTCCGGAACCTGGATCAGGGTTTGCTCGTCTTCGTTCACGCCCGAGCCGCTTACGCCGTCCGCATCTTCGTCGTCGTCGGTGCGTCGTTGGGGCGCGAAAGTGAAGCTCACCATTCGTCCTTTGCGGCCGTTCGGGAGATTGATGTCGCGGAAGACGGGGTTGGCAAGGGGAGATGTCGCGCCCGGAAGGGACGCCGAGCCGAGGGACCGCGACTTGGCAATGGGCGTCCCATCCGGAAGCGCGAGCTCGAAATATTCCGCCTTCTCCTTCTCCCGGGCCTTGTATTCGGGCATGAAGTCGTAGTTGAAATCGAACTCGATAATCCGCCCCTCGCGCTCGGCCAGGCGCACCAGGACCATCGCCTTGTAAAGCAGCGTCCTGTCGAAGTCTCCGGCAAGCTGCCGGTGAAGCAGGCGGTCTATGCCGATTCCGGCAAAAATCAGCAGGACGGCGGTGCCCGCGACGATATAGACGGTGAGCCTGCTTTGAATCGAACCCATGAGGCGCTCTATCGCAGTGAGTCAACCGATGCCCGGTGGATCATAGCGCACGAGACGCCCGGTTCTCGTCTTCTCAATCAATGCAGTAACCGAAGCCTCTTTTCGTCTTGATGACGTCCTCGGCTCCCGTGTTCCGGACCTTCTTGCGGATGTTGCTGATCAATACCTCGATGACATTGCTCTCCGCCAGGGAGTCGCTGTCATAGAGCTGATCGCGCAGCTGGGACTTTGAAATGACGTGCCCGTGGCGCAGCGCGAGGTACTCGAGCAGGTTGTACTCGGCGGGCGTGAGAGAAATCGCCTCGCCGTTTGCTTTCACCATGCGGCCGGCCATGTCGATGGAGACCTGTCCGACCTTGATCTCGGGGCTCTTGATCTCATGCCTGCGCCGCACCAGCACCTTGATCCGCGCCACCAGCTCCTCGAAGGCGAAAGGCTTGATGAGATAGTCGTCGGCGCCGACCTCGAGACCCTTCACCCGATCTTCCACCTGGTCCTTCGCGGAGAGGATGAGCACCTGGGCGCGGCGTCCGCCGTCGCGCAGCTCCCTGAGCAGGCTCAGGCCGTCCAGTCCGGGCAGCATGAGGTCCAGAAGGATCACGTCGTAGTCATTGGTCTGGGCGAAGGCCAGCCCCTGCTCGCCGTCGGCGGCGATGTCGACGGTGAAGCCGCACCGCCGCAAACCCTCGAGCAAGGCGCGGCGCAGGCGCTCAGAGTCTTCCACAACCAGGAGTTTCACCGGACTGTCTCTATGTCGAAACACGCAACATCCACAACAGTATGATGGCAACCTTAGGCTTTGCTTAAGGCGGGCCGCGCCGTCAATGCACAGTGGGCGTGAGCACGCGGCGCTCGCAACCCAACCGCGCACAGGCGCCCGCCGGCGCTGGGACCGTCGTCCGTTGGGTAGGCGCGGACGCGCGGAATATTACCGCGCCGCTGCGGCGACGTCATCGGGGGGGCCGTCGTCCGCCTTGGTGACATTGAAAGGCGGGCTGCCCGGGTGTCTTCCATCCGTTCCCGGCGGGGGCGGCGAGACGCGAGCAGTCGGGACGAGTAAGATTTCGGGCCATTGTCTCTCGGGGTTCCCGGGACTGCCCGCAGATGAAGATACTGATCATTGAAGACGATAGCGAGACGGCGGCCTACATCGCTAAAGGGCTCAGTGAGCACGGGCATACGGTCGACCACGCGAGCGAGGGAAAGGCCGGCCTGGGGCTGGCGGTGGACGAAGCCTATGACGTGATCGTCGTCGACCGCATGCTGCCGCGGCTGGATGGCCTCGCTCTGGTGAAGACCATCCGCGGCGCGGGCGTCAGGACGCCGGTGCTGTTCCTGACGACGCTCGGCGGCATAGACGACCGGGTCGAGGGCCTGGAGGCGGGCGGTGACGACTACCTGGTCAAGCCCTTCGCGTTCGCCGAGTTGCTCGCACGCATCCACGCGCTCGCCCGCCGGCCGCCGATGACCGAGGTGCAAACGAAGCTGCGCGTGGCCGACCTCGAAATGGACCTGCTGAAGCGCACAGTCAGACGAAACGGGCAAAGAATCGAGCTTCAGCCGCAGGAATTCAAGCTGCTGGAGTACCTGATGCGCCACGCCGATCGTGTGGTCACGCGGACCATGCTCCTCGAAAATGTATGGGAATTCCATTTCGATCCGCACACCAGCGTGGTGGAGACCCATATCAGCCGGCTGCGGGGCAAGGTCGACCAGGGCTTTGAATCGGAGCTCATTCGTACCGTCCGGGGTGCGGGATACAGGCTTTGTGCGTCTGAGTAGAGTTTTCCGCACGACGGGCTTTCGTCTGGCCGCGCTGTACGCGGCGATCTTCGGTACGTCGGTGCTCGTCCTGTTTGGCGTGATCTACTGGACCGCCGGCAGCGCCATGTACCGGCAGCTCGCCGCGAACATACGAACCGAGACGGCCGGGCTCGTCGATGATTACCGCACGGGCGGGCTTTCCGAAACCGCGAAGGCCATCCGCCTCAAGCTGGCCTCGGGCGTCCGGCCGATGACGTTCTATCTGCTGCGCGACCCGCAAGGCCGGAACATCGCCGGGAACCTGTCCCGGACGCGGGCGGAGGCGGGCTGGCAGGATCTTCCCTTGCCGCCCAAGCAGGTGAAAGAGACCGGCGACGACCCCGAGGACAGTGCCAGTCACCATCTCTCCGCCTTGGGAACCGTGCTGCCGGACGGATCGTTTCTCCTGGTCGGCGAAGACCTCTTTCCGGTTGGTGAAGTGAAGGAGGCGATAGGATGGGCTTTCGCCTGGGCATTCGTTCTTGGCGTACTGCTCGCGGTCGTCGGCGGCAGCGTGCTCAGCCTCGGTTTCCTGCGACGCGTCGACGCCATCAACCGGACGACCCGCGCGATCATCAGCGGCAGTCTCGCGGATCGCGTTCCCACGCGCGGGACCGGTGACGAGCTCGACCGTTTGGCGGTCAACCTCAATGAGATGCTGGACCGTATCCAGGCGCTCATGGAGAGTCTGCGTCAGGTCTCCAACGATATCGCCCACGACCTGCGAACCCCCCTCAGCCGGATCCGACAACGCCTCGAAGACATCAGGCTGAACGCTCGCGGCCCGGAAGACTATCGGGCGGCCGTCGAGAACGTGATCGCCGATACCGACCAGGTTCTCGAGACATTTTCGGCGCTGCTCAGGATCGCCCAGATCGAGGCCGGCACGCGCAAGGCGGGGTTTTCGCGCCTGGACCTCTCGGGCGTGTTCCAGTCCATCGCGCACGTCTACACGGCGGTCGCGGAGGATCGCGGTCAGACACTCGTAACCTCGATCTCGCCGGGTGTGGACCTGTTGGGAGACCGGGAGCTGCTCACCCAAATGCTGGCCAATCTGGTCGAGAACGCCATCCGGCATGCCCCGCAAGGGGCTCTCATCACTCTCGCCCTGGAGCAAGGCCCCCGCGGCCCGTTGGGTGTCGTCGCGGACACCGGGCCGGGCATCCCGGCCGCCGACCGGGACAAGGTATTTCGCCCGTTCTTCCGCCTGGAGCGGAGTCGATCCACTCCCGGCAGCGGTCTCGGGCTGTCTCTGGTCAACGCGGTCGCCGAGATACACGGCGCCGCGGTCGAGCTGGGCGACAACGCTCCGGGCCTCAGGGTCACCCTGGAGTTCGCCCAGGCCGCGGAGAGCGCTTCGCAGGATTGAAGGGCCGTTCCTTACGGAATCGTAAGCTCGCGTCAAACGGGCGGTAAGCCGCCACATTCGACAATTCCCCGATGATGGAGGCCGGGGGCAGTTGCGCCTCCGGCCCCGCGGAAAAAGGGTGCCGTCCCCCCACCCGGAGAGAAAGTCGGGATGAGGGGAAAGCGTCGGAGCCGCTTGGCGCGGTTTGACACTGTTGATCGGCGACCCGGGACGAAATCCGCGTCCTTCCCGGTTGTCCGGAAATCCAGACCAAGAGAGCGTATTCGAAAGCTATGTCCTGCTGGTACCGGTGTCTGATCCCAGTGGCTCGCCGGATAGGGTATGCGCCGGTCTTCACGCTGCTCGCGCTGAGCGGCTGTGCTACCTATCATTCCCTGCCCCTGGCCCGGAAGCCCGATCTCGCGTCGCGTCTCGGCGACCTGCGGACCGAAATCCCGGTCGCAATGCCCGGCAACGGACATCGCAAGATACAGATCGACGAGCCGCTCGGGATAGACGATATCGGACTGCTCGCCATTGTCAACGACCCGGATCTGAGATCGGAGCGAGGCCGGATGAGTGCCGCCCGGGCCGGCGTGACACAGGCTGGGGTCCTGCCCGATCCATCCGTGAGCCTCAGCTATGCTGCCGTGCTCGGCGGTCCGGGCACTGATCCTTCCTACACGGCTTCCATCTCGCAGGACATCGCCTCCGTCGTCACCTATCACACGAGAGTCCAATCCGCTCGCGCCCACGTCGGTGAGGTGGATTCCAGCTTGCTGTGGCAGGAGTGGCAGGTCGCGCAGAAAGCCCGGCTGCTCGCGCTCGATCTGTATTGGCTCGATCACGCGGTCGGGCTCACCCGGCGACGGCTTGCCCTCGTTTCGGGAGAGCTCAAAGTTGCCCGATCGGCGGTCTCCTCCGGGAATCTAGATCTCGCGGCGCTTGCGCCGCTGCTCAGCGCGCAGGCATCCGCGGAGCAAAGCTTGTCGAGCCTGAAGCTGGAAAGACTCAAGAACTGGCAGGACCTGGATGCCATCCTGGGTCTGACGCCGGATGTTCGCTTCACCATCGCCGCTCCCCGTCCGGGACCCTCGCCTGACATCGATTCGCTGATGGCGAACCTGCCGGAGCGTCGTCCCGACCTGGTGGCCCTCCAGCTCGGCTATCGTTCTTCCGACGAGGACGTGCGAAGCGCCATCCTGGGGCAGTTTCCTTCCCTGGTTCTCGGCGGAACCTGGAGCTCCGACACCTCCGCGGTCCGGACGGCGGGCCCGGATTTCGGCTTCAGCCTGCCGATCTTCAATCGAAATCGGGGTCAGATCGCCACGGCGCGGGCGACCCGGCTTCTTCTCCACGAGCAGTATCAGTCACGGCTCGACAGCGCCGTCGGGAGTATTCGCGGGCTCGACGCCAGGGCCCGGGCCCTGTCCACCGATCTGGAACGCGCTCGCCGAGCCGCCCGGTCGGCGCAGTCTTTGTCGGATTCGGCTCGCAAGGCCTACAGCCAGGGCAATATCGACCAGCGGGCGCTCACGGACTACGAGACCACCACCCTGGATCGCCGGATCAAGGTCATCGATCTGGAACGCAGTCTGGGTGAGGCCCGGATCACCCTCGCCCTCGAGCTCGCCATCGGGCTCCCCGACACCCGTGTCGCGCCTGCGGACAGGCAGGGTACCCAATGAGATCTCGAATCCTTCTTCAGGCCTGTCTCTTGTCGATGATCCTCGCCGTCTCCGGTACGGCACAAGCGGCGTCCGACGCGTCCGGCGTACCGGTTCAGGTAACGGAGCTGAAGAAAGGCAGCCTGCCCCGCGTCCTCACGGCCTACGGCAGCGTGCAGGCGGGTTCATCGGCGCGCGAGACGGTGACGGCTCCCGCGGCTGCCAGCGTGAGCAGGGTCTACGTGCGGCCGGGGCAGGAGGTGGCCAGGGACGCCCCGCTCGTGCGCCTGACACCGAGTCCCGGTACCTCGGCCTCGTTCGACCAGGCCCGCACCGCCCTGCGCGTCGCCAGCATGCTCGCAGCGCGCACCAGGGAGATGGTCAGCCAGCATCTGGCCACGCAGCAACAGCTCGCCGACGCCGAGAAGTCCGAAGCGGACGCCAAGTCGAACCTTTCCGCCCTGCGCGCCCAGGGCGCGGACGGTCCCAACACGCTGCGCGCGCCGTATCACGCCGTCATCACCGCACTTTCGGCGACTCCCGGCGCCATCGTTGCCCAGGGCTCGGCCTTGCTGGAACTGGCCCGCCCGGAGGGTCTGGTGCTATCGGTCGGTGTCGTCCCCTCCCAGGCAGGTGCTGTGACGCAGGGCGATCCGGTGACGATAACCCCCCTCGGCGGGGATGCCGCCGTTTCGGGAACGGTCCTGTTGCGGGGATCGCTGGTCGACCCGGGGTCTGGCTTGATCCCGGTCGAGATATCACTTCCACGCAGCGGCGTCCTGACAGGGGAGATGGCACGGGCGGATATCACGACCGGCAGGGTTCAGGGCTTTGTCGTGCCGCACACGGCCATCCTGGTCAACGGCCAGGGCGAGCCCTACGTGGTGCAGGCCATCGACAGGGCGGCCAGAAAAGTGAGCGTCGAGATCCTCGGGTCGCAGGATGATGAGGATGTGATCGCCGGCAGGCTGGATGCGAATGCGCCGCTCGTTCTGAAGGGAAACTATCAGCTCGAAGACGGCATGAAGCTCGAGCTCGAGACGTCGGATGGCAAGGCGGTGAAGTGAGTTTCGTCTCCTGGGTCGAGCACCATCGCCGGTCCCTGCTCTTCGTCGCTTTCGCGCTGGCACTTGCCGGCGTGTTCGCCGCAATCTCGTTGCCGGTGGGACTCTTTCCGACTATCAGCTTTCCGAGAATACGGATAGAGGTCAGCGTCGGGAGCATGCCGGCGAAGCAGATGCTGCTCAACGTCACCGAGCCCCTCGAGAAGGTGGCGAGGGCGGTGCCCGGAGCTGCCGACGTCACGTCGACGACATCGCGCGGGTCGGCCGAGATCTTCGTGGACTTCCCCTGGGGCGCCGATATGAACGAGGCCCTGCTCCGGGTGGACGCGGCTTTCGCCCAGACACTGCCCGATCTGCCGCAGGGCACGACCTACGATGTGATCCAGATGAGTCCCAACGAGATCATGCCCTTCGTCTCCTATGCATTGATCTCCAACAAGGTTTCTGCGGCTGATCTTCGCGAGATCGCCCGGTACCAGATCGTTCCTCTTCTGACGGGCATCCCGGGCATCAAGCGGGTCGGGGTTCTGGGCGGCCGGACGCCGGAGGTCCAGGTCTCGGTCAGCCCCGAGCAGCTTCAGGCCCACGGTCTGACATTGTCCGATGTGGCCGGCGCGATTTCCGACACGAACACGGTGAAAGTCGTGGGCCGGATCGAGGACAACGACCTGCTGTACCTCGCGGTCGACAACAATGAATTCACGTCCCTGAAGTCGGTTCGCAATGTCGTTCTCCACACGGGAAAGGACGGCATCGTTCGCCTCGCCGACATCGCCAGGGTACGCATGGGGAACGTGCCGAAGTGGCTGCTCGTGGATGACAACGGGCACCCCGCCGTGACCATCGACGTCTTCCAGCAGGACAACGCCGACTCCCTGAGCCTCGCCACCCAGGTCAGCGCGCGCCTCGCTTCCTTCATGAAGACCCAGCCGAAGTCCATACAAGTTTACAAGTGGTACGACCAGACCGAGCTCACGGGCTCCTCGGTGGCAGCCCTGGAGGAGGCGATCGTCATCGGGCTGCTCTTCGCCGGGATCGTGATCATCTTTTCCCTTCGGAACTGGCGCGTGACGCTGGTCACGATGATGGTGGTGCCAATGTCCGTACTGATCACCGTGCTGCTGCTCTCGCTGCTGGGAATGACTTTCAATATCATGACCCTGGGCGGCATTGCCGCGGCCATCGGTCTTTTGATCGACGACGTCATCGTCATTATCGAGCATATCGCGCGCCGGGCAGCCATTCCGGGCGCGGGGCGGGATCAGGGGTCCGTGCTGGCGGCAGCGAGGGAGTTCCTCTCTCCCCTGCTCGGGTCCAGCCTCGCCACCATCATCATCTTCATACCGCTGGCATTCCTGTCGGGCGTGACCGGGGCATTCTTCAAGTTCCTGTCCATCACCATGGCTTCGGCGCTGCTCATTTCCTTCGTTCTCACGGCGTTCACCGTGCCGCTCCTGACGCACTGGATCATCGACCTCGACAAGTGGCGGGATCCCGCCCACGGACGGGAGACCCGGCTGCGGCGCGCGCACGGCAAGGTTCTCGAGGTGCTCTTCGCCCATCCGATGCTCATCGCGGCGGGAATCGCCGTTCTCGTCGGCGCGGGCTACGCAGGGTACCTGCATGTCGGGACCGGTTTCCTGCCGCGGATGGACGAAGGCGGCTTCGTGCTCGATTACGAGTCGGCGCCGGGAACCTCTCTGTCCGAGACCAACCGTGAGATCGAGCAGGTCGAAGCGATACTCGAGAAGGATCCCTATGTCGATACCTTCTCGCGGCGCACGGGCGCGGGCCTCGGCGGGGATCTCATAGAGACTTACCAGGGGGATCTCTTCGTCCACCTGGTGGCTCCCTCCCGCCGGCCGCCGATCTGGACCGTCATGGACGAGATCACGAACAAGATCACCGACCGGGTGCCGGGGATCAGCCTGGACATCCACCAGCTCATGAGCGACATGATCGGCGACATGATCGGACGCAGGCAGCCCGTTGCCATCGAGCTGCACGCGAGGAATCCGGATGTGCTGGGCAAGGTGGCGACCGGGGTCGCGAACGCAATCGCCAAGGTGCGCGGCATCGAGCCCGCCTCGGTGAACAACGGCGTTGTCCCGGCGGGGGATGCGCTGGAGATACGCGTCGATCCCGCTGCGGCGGCCCAGGAGGGTATCACCCCGGCGGACGTCAAGACCCAGGCCTACCACTACTTGAAGGGCTCGGTCGTCACGCATTACACCGGTGCCGTCCGGGAGGTCGGTGTCCGGTTATGGCTGGACGGCTCCCGCAGCGCGCGCTACCGGGACACTCTCAAGGATCTGCCGATACGCTCCGCCAACGGTCATGTGTTTCCGCTCGGCACGGTCGCGAAAATCAAGTTCGTCGCAGGACAGCCGCAGCTCACCCGGGACAATCTCTCCCAGGTCGTCGCGGTCACGGCTGAGATCGGCGGCGGCTATTCTCTCGGCTCGACCATCTCGGCGGTGCGTCATGTCCTGAAATCGCCGGGCCTCATCCCCCCGGGGGTGTCCTATACCTTCGGCGGCGCGTACAAGCAGCAGCGCATGGCCATGCAGGGAACTCTCAAGGCCTTTGCCGCCGCGGCACTCGGGGAGATCGTGCTGCTTCTGTTCCTCTACGAGCGCTTCTGGATCCCGGTCATCATCCTCGCCAGCTCACTGCTCTCAACGGGCGCCGTGTTCCTCGGTCTGTGGCTCACCGGGGTGGAGCTCAACATCACGGCCATGATGGGCATGGTCATGATCATCGGGATCGCGACCGAAATGGCCGTGTTCCTGGTTTCGGAGTATCAGGCCCTCGAGAGATCGATGGCGCCCCGTCAGGCCCTTTACCAGGCCGCCCTCAACCGGTTCCGTCCGATATCGATGAGCACGCTGGCGATGATTCTGGCACTGCTGCCGCTCGGCGCGGCGATCAGCGGCTCGGGAGACCAGATGCTGCAGCCGCTCGCGATCGCCATCATCGCGGGCATCGTCGTGCAGCTCCCGCTGGTGCTGTTGGCCATGCCGGTGGTGATCGGACTCACCGTGCGCGGGAATTCAGACGGCGCGCCGGGCGCTTAGCAGGCTGTTGAAAAACAGCCTGCTAGTGCGGGACAGGGATGTCTCGCCGCGAATCAAGCACTGTAAGTGCTTGATTCGGCGTAGCCGAGTAGCGGACATGCGCCGTGCTCGGCGCGTTGAAAAAGCTTGATCAGGAAGCCGAGGATCAGGATATTCAACCAGGAAACGTCCACCTCCAGCGCCATGTCGAGATCACGAGCTCGAATCCAGGCCGTGAGCGCCTGGTCGGAAATGCGGCCATGATGCCAGGCAAAGAACTCATTGATTAGCTCCAGTGTCTGCGGTTCGTGGGCGGCACACACGTTTTCGGAAAACATCGCGCAGATCGAATGCGTGCCGCTCCTGGCAGTACCGATACCGTAAAGCCGGGTGCGCCGGACCTCGAGACGTCCGCGGAGCCCGCGCTTGAGTCTGAAAGTCCAGTCAGCGAACAACGTCCCAAATCCGGGATTGGGCATTTGTCTTTCCTGAGTTGATCCGTTCCGCCAGCAAAGCGAGCGCTCAGGTGGCACTTTCACCGGCACATGACCGTTGCACTTTGCCCATGCCGGCAATTGCTGGATGGCGAGGCTACGCAATTTTTTTTCGTTGCGGGATAGCGAGGGCCGAAGCGGCTGACGAGCGGTGCTCCTGGGGGGTGAACGGTCAGGATCCTTTACCCGACGGACCCGCTGCTCATTAATCAGGAATCACGGCCTTCTTCGTCGGCGAGCTCGCGCAGGTGGCGCAGGGTGTGCTCGGCGACCTCGTCCGGGGTAAGCGAGTCCGGTTCGAGGGACAGGCAACGCCGGCCCAGGGGCGCGTAGTGTGCCGGGTCGGTGGCGCGGAACAGCCCGATGGTTGGCGTGCCCGCGGCGGCGGCCAGGTGCATGGGCCCGGAATCCGCCGCGACGAACAGGTCGAGGAGGCCGATGAGGGCCGCCAGTCTGTCCAGCTCCCTAAACGAGACGGTGGCAATGCCGGGAAGCGGCGGGTCGGGGGAGCCCGGCGGCACCACCTGCAGCAGCCGGGGTGCATCGTCCGCAGCCAGAACAGTGTCCGTCCATTGCCGCCACCACGCGGGGGGCAGCTTCTTCTCGCCGGTGGCGCTCGTGAAGAAGCCGATCTCCAGTCCGGCCTTGGGCCCGCCTCTCGCCCGCGCCAGGGCGGCCGACGCCGCTTCCCTGGCGCTGTCGTCGGGGCGCACCTCGAGGTGATCGCCGATGTCGGCGTCGGCGCCCGGTATGCCGGCGCGGAGCAGGTGCAGCGCCTGGCGTGCCTGGTGGTGCTCCTCCGGCACAATCGCGGCGGCGTGCGTCAGGCGGACCCACTGCTCCGGACCGGCGAAGCCGAGCTTGTAGCGCGCGGCGCACAGGCTGATGGCGATTCGGTTGCTCACCGCGTTGAGGCTGGGATCGATGGCGAGGTCGTAGCGGCGCCGCCGGAAGCTCCGTATGAAGGAAAGCCAGCCGAGCGCGCCGCGCGGCACGTGGAGGATGTCCCTGACACCCGGCAGCCCCGCCAGCAAACGGCGGTGAGCTGGATCCAGGACCAGCACGTCGATGCTCGCCCCGGGGAAGCGCGTCGCCAGGGACCGGATCAAAGGGGTGATGAACAATGTGTTGCCGAGCCGTTTGTTGATCCGGCAGATCAGGATCGTAGCCGGCGCCTCGGCGAGCGGCTCATGCCGGGGCTCCGGTGTGCCGCGACCGCGCGCCAGCCAGGTCGAGAGGGCGGCTCGAAGCGCGTGTCGGCGATCCCGGACCCACAGCTTGACGCGCCGGCGGCGACCGATATCGTGCCTGACGGTGTCCGCCGCAGCGGCTGGCGTTCGTATCACGGCCTTGCCCCGCGCCTCGGGTTGCCGTGCGATTGCCAACCGGCAGGCGTCCACTGGCGACGCCGAACACTCGGCACCTGGCTGGGTTTTGAATGGGAAGGCACGGGGAATTCCTGATCTGCGGGACCTTGGGATCTGCCCTGGAACCGTATCATGCTTGGATTGCACCGCAAATTCCAGGCTGTCCACGGGCGCCGGACACCGGTTGGGTGTCGGAATGAATTCCGACCCACAGATGTGCCGCGGGTCGTGTGATGGGGTATGTGGGTGAGCCGAATCTCGTTCCCGACGATCTCCGGCACTCCCCACATCCGAAGTGGGTCGGCCGGATCTCGTTCCCGACGATCTCCGGCACTCCCCACATCCCTGTGGGTCGGAATTCATTCCGACAGGGAATTGTTGCCACGCCGCTGCACCGGGGGCGCGATATCAGCGCGCAGCCCCGGCCCCGACACGGAAAGCTAGAGGTAAGATACGGCGCTCGATTCCGCCGCGGGAGTTTTCATTGACGACACAAGCCGGGACGAAATATCTCCCGCCCGGGTGGATCTGGCTCGTGCTGTTCGTGCCGATGTTCACGCT
>JBAUWJ010000179.1:0-3906 GCA_049583715.1 Arenicellales bacterium
CCGAACGTCCCGGGCTCCACGGGCATCAACGGGAAACGATAACCGAGCGACTGGAAGACGCTCGGCGACTGCTCCGACATCAACAGCAGCTTCGTCAGCATCTTCACGTTCATGTTGCCGTAGAAGCCCGGGATGATCAGGCGCAACGGGCCGCCGTGCGCGGCGGGAATCGGCTCGCCGTTCATCTTCACCGCCAGGATCGCATGATCCAGCGCAGCGTCGGCGATATGGTAGCTCTTGGAGAAATCGGAGCCTTCCGGCGTCGCCGGCTGGTCCCAACCTTCCGCCGTCAGCCAGTGCACCGTATCCGCCGGCAGCACCTTCTGGGCGTCGAGGAACTCGCGAAGCGGTGTGCCTTCCCACTCGACGTTGCCCATGCCTCCGTTGAGCCACTGGCCACCGCCGACCTTCTGCTTGGCGGCATAGAACGATCGCCCGTTGCCGGCGCACTGCAGCACCGACACGCGCTTGACCATATTCATCTTCTCGATGTCCGCAAGCTTCACCCGGCGCGGCCGCGCCACCAGGCCGTCGATCTCCAACGTCCAGTCCTCGCGTGCCGGGGGCTTCAGGCTCGCGTACCAGGACGCATCGCCTTCGTGCGGGTAATGAAAGCGGCAGAAGAGTATTTCCTTCGGCGTGTGAGCATACTTGCGCAGCAATGTCAGCGGCGTTTCCATCACACCGAGCTTGGCGTTGTGAATGAGCATTTCCGGCGACTTGCCGGGGATGATGTCTGCGGCGGTCTCGGCAGCAAAAGCGCTGCGCAGGAATCGCGTATGAAAATCGAACGACATCCCCGCCGCGGCAGCCCCGGCGACAATGCCAAACTCACGTCTCGACATCAGCAAACGATCGGATTTTTTGTGCATCGATTAACCTCTGGCAGTGAACAGCGCTGTGAACGGAAAGCAAGAGCGGGCATTTTTACATCATTTGTATGGGTTGCCTACCGTATATCTACAGTGTCATGGCACGTAGAAGGGACGATATACTGCGAGCCCAGATCGTCCCCCCGTCACTCAAGTGACTGTTTTTTAAGCTTGTATGAGAGAGCCGCCGAGCCCGGGCCGGAAAGGCGAGAGCGCATCTCCGGGTCTAAATACCATATTATGAAAAACCTCGTGGGATGAGCACCGCCGCACCCTGGAAGCGGCCGTGTCGGAGATCATCGAGGGCCTGGTTGGCCTCGGACAGCGAATAAGTCCGGACTTCGGTTTCGATCGGCACCTCGCCCGCCACCTCGAGGAACTCCCGCGCATCCCGGCGGGTGAGGTTCGCGACGGAGCGAATATGCCGCTCTCCCCACAGGTCACGATATGCAAACGAAGGAATGTCCGACATATGAATGCCGCCGCATACCACGGTGCCGCCCTTGCGCACGGTCTTCAGCGCCGCCGGCACCAGCGCGCCCACGGGCGCGAAAATGATCGCGGCGTCCAGCTCGACGTCCGGGGCGGTGTCCGATCCACCGCTCCACACTGCGCCGAGCTCGCGGGCAAAGCGCTGCGCCGCCTCGTCCCCGGGACGGCTGAAAGCATATATTTCAATGCCCCGGTGCACCGCGACCTGCGCGATCACGTGCGCCGCGGCGCCGAAGCCGTATATCCCGAGCCTCTCCACACCGGATCCCGCCATACGCAGCGAGCGATAGCCGATCAGTCCGGCGCACAACAGGGGTGCGGCATGGGCATCGTCATAGCGCTCGGGAATCTCGAAGCAGTAGCGCGCGTCCGCCAGCGCGTGAGTCGCGTAGCCGCCGTCGATCTGGTAGCCGGTAAAGCGCGCCTCGTCGCACAGGTTCTCCTGGTCATGCAGGCAATACCGGCAGTGACCGCAGGTCCGGCCGAGCCAGGGAATACCCACCCGTCGGCCCGCGGGCAGGTCCACCCCTTCGCCCGCGGCCAGCACGCGGCCGACGACCTCATGACCCGGGACGATGGGATAGGGAATATCGGGCAGCTCGCCGTCGATGAGATGCAGGTCGGTGCGGCACACGCCGCAGGCGCTGACGGCGACCAGCACCGAGCCCGGGGGCGGGTCCGGCACGGGACGGGACTGGAGCTCCAGGGGAGCACCCGGCCGCGTCAAGGTCATCGTGTTCATCGTGCCGACAGCCATCGTCGTATCAGCGTTGGTACAAAGGCTTCAGGACTCCCTCGTCGCGGGCACGCCGGCTTGGCGGCGGCCGGTGCGCCCTGGCGGCGCGATACAAACCCTCGCCTCGCCACGGCGCATCCCCGGAAGCATACAGGACCCGTTGCAGGGCGCCGATCTCCGCCGCCGTGGCGTCGTCGACCGACCGGCCCAGCACGCCGAGGCTGCGGGGGGGCTGCTCCGGCCACAGGACCCGGGCCCAACCCAGCAGTGCTTCCCGCGCCGCCTGCGGATCGCCGCTTCGGCACGCCTGGCGCAGGGTCTTCAGAGCATGTCGACGCGACACCGCCACCGCCGTGACTTCCTCCGCCCGGGCCGTCGGCCGGCTGCGCCGGTGGTCGCGCCACCACAGGACCAGCGTCAGCACCCACCCGGCTCCCAGCGCCACGCTCAGCCACCACGCCCGGTCCGGCCCGGGGACCGGAGCCGGGTTTGTCCCGGCGGCGGGGGCAGGGGCAGGATTCCCGGCGGCCTCCCCGGCCGGCGGAGCGGCAAGCGGCGGCGATGCCGCGGGGTTCGCGATCACGTGCAAAGTGTGCGAAGGCAGGGTCAGGGTCTCCTTGCTGTTGGTGGCGGTGTTCCACCAGTCGAGCTTGATGCCCGGCAGGGTGAACGTGCCCGGCCTTGAAGGAATGACGGCGATGGTCTGCTCGAGCTGGCCCGTCACGCCGTCCGGTCCGCCGTCGTCATTGCGCTGCGGCCTGTCGGGATAGCTCTTGATCCCGGCAGGCAGGGGAATCTCGAGGTCCGGCAGCTCCGAGGACAACAGACCCTTCGCCTTCACGGTGATGCGGCGGGTGATCGGCGAGCCGACTTTCACCGAACTCTCCTTCGGCCAGTCCTCCTCCAGTGTCACGTGGCCCGCCGGCAGCCAGGGACTCGGGGCGCCGGCAGGCGGCGGCTTGACGTTCAGCGCCACGGAATCGGACCGGATCCGCACGGGCCGTGTCAGCGGCAGGGGGAAGAAGCCGGTCGCATTGCCGCTGGAATACGGCAGCGGCACGGCGGCCTGCAGCAGCACGGGCTCTATGGTCAAGTCGCCGCTCGCCTGCGGAAATACCACGAAGCGTCGTTCGGTGACCGAATAGCGCCGGTTGTCGCGCGTCGTTCGATACTGGCGGTCCGTGCCGATGCGCTGCACCACGGCGTCGCCGCCGCTGACGGTGGGGGGGCTCAAGGTGGCGTTGTCGATATCGACGCCCCGAAAGACGCGCACGGTATACACCACCTGCTGGCGGATATAGGGGGACCTGTTGTCGACGGATACATCCACGAACAAGTCCCTGGGGTCCAGTCTGCCGGCCGGGCTGGAGCCGGAGCCCGATGCGGGAAGCACGTTCAACACCAGCGCCTTGGTGTGCCTGTCCAGCACAGAGCCGGCGATGCTGCCCCGGACCTCCACGGACGACAGCTTCAGATTGCCGGTCGACTGGGGCACCAGGGTGTAGCGCTGCTCGTGCACCACGTAACGACGGCTGCCGCGCACCGAGTGGTACACGCGCAGTCGACCGAGCTTGTCGATGCTCCCCTGGCCCTCGACGATCCGGGGCGTCGATATCTTCAGGTCGTCGACCTTGACGGCGGTATAGACCCGTGTCGTCAACAGCACCTGCCGGTTGACACGGGGGGTGGGATCATCGACCTGGTAATCGACGAGGACGTCGCCTTTCCCGCCCGCCTGCTCCGACCCGGTGAGCACCGTGACCGTGCGCGCCTCGCTCAGTGCGCTACCGAAGTGAACAGGGGGGA
>JBAUWJ010000180.1:0-3361 GCA_049583715.1 Arenicellales bacterium
GCTGTGGGCGACGCGAGATGACGACAGGAAATGGAACGAGTGAAGGAGCATATCACTTGCGCAGCAGGGTTCGGGGTTGACCAGGCGACACCGGCCGCCGGCCGCTTAAGCTTAATGCACGTTCCGGGGGGAACGCATCCGCTATTTGAGGCCCTGAGCCCGTCTTTCCTGCCGCGCGCGCCGGGTGCACTCGTAGCTGCTGGTCCGCCTCGGTGGGGAGACCGGGAGCGCGCCTGAACAGGCGGATTGAGCTCGCCGGCTCCGCAGCCCGGATGATCGTCGCGCGCTTGACGTATGTCAAAACACGCCCGCCGCAATCGCGGCAACCTTTTCAGGGTGAAGAGATCAAAAGTGGGGTATACGAACGGAGACTCATCATGACAGAACTTCACGTCAGCAACACCGATGGCGGCGCCCTGGAGCAGCTCATTCGACGCTCTCACACCCTTCAGGCGGAGCTTCGGGCTCGCGGCAAAGCCATAGACGACGGCGACCCGAAGGAGATCGCCAACCTGCGTCGAGGACTCACGCGGTACATGCGCGGCTTGCCCGACAACCACAGGAGAGTGAGCCTGTTTGGCTTGAGGCTCTGATGCGAGCCCGGGGAGACCGGTCAGCCTGACGGTACGCGTCCCCGCTGCGGGCACGATGTCGACCCGGCCGGGAATTTCAGAAGCGGTCGGCGCGAAAGGGGGCGAGTGGCAAGCTTTCGGGACGCCCGGCCATGGCGTCGGCGATGAGCCGGCCGGTGATCGCCGACAGCGTGAGTCCCAGGTGCCCATGGCCGAAGGCGAACCAGGTATTGGCAAAGCGCGGGCTGCGGCCGATGACGGGCTTGGAGTCCGGCAGCGATGGACGGTAGCCCATCCACTCGCGTTGTATGTCACCGGACAGACCGGGGAGCACCCGCTGCGCGAGGGGCACGAGGCGCCGTACACGCGTAAAGTCGGGCGGCGCGTGAAGCCCGGCGAGCTCCACGCCGGCGGTGAGACGCAGGCCGTCCGCCATGGGGCACAGCGTGAACTGCGGACCACCCACCACCACGGGCCGGCCGAGCGCGGGGCGGGCCCCGTCCCAGGCCAGGCTCACGTGGTACCCGCGCTCGGTGTCCAGCGGTACGGGCGAGCCCAGCTCGCGCGCGAACGGCCGCGACCATGCGCCTGCCGCGATCACTACCTGGTCCACGGCGTGCATGCCGCGGTCGGTCACCAGCCTCAGGGGACCGGCGGGACCGAGCTCGAAACGCCTCGCCTGCTCCCGCACGAGCCGCCCGCCGCGCTCGAGAAACGCGCCCAGGTAATGCTGCGCCAGCGCAAACGGCGTGGAGGCGAAATCCGAGTCGGGGTAGAAGATGGCGCGCGTGTATTCCTGCGACAGTCCGGGCTCGAGCTGGCGCAGCCCGCCGGCGTCCAGCACCTCGTAGCGCAGGCCGTAGCGATCCAGCAGCTCGCGGTCGAAAAGCGTACCCGCGAGTGCGGCATCGTCCTTGTAGATCTTGAGCCACCCAACCGGCTTGACGATGTCCTGCGGACCCGCGGCGCGCAGCAAGGCCCTGTGCGCCTCCACGGAGGCGGTGGACAGCGGCGCGAGCTCGCGCGCAATGCGGGTGGCACGCGCACGGGAGCCGGCGGCGAGGAAACGCAGCAGCCAGGGGGCGATGCGCGGCAGGTAGCGCCAGCGAATCATCAGGGGGCTCATGGGGTCCAGGACCATGGCCGGCACCCGCTTCCACAGGCCCGGCGTGGCGGTGGGCACGATGCCGTTGCTGACCAGCCCGCCCGCGTTGCCGAAGGAGGTGACCGAGCCCGGCTCGCGCGGGTCGAGCAGGGTCACGCGATGCCCGTCCAGCAGCAGGGTGAGCGCGGTGGCGATGCCGACGATGCCCGCCCCGATCACCGTCACCTCATGCCTCGATGACATCACCCACCTCCCGGGTCCGGGCCTGGCGCGTGGCAAACCGGTCTATCAGCATGTCAGGAATGTAAACTGTGGGAAACGCAAGGTGGACCATGGGTGTGGCCGCCGAAGCCGCGGCCCGTTCATCCGGCCCTCATTATGCACTTACTCCGGGCGGCCGAAAATCTGCGCCAGCGCGAGCAGGCAGGATGAGACGAGCACCAGGATGGTGGAGATGGACGCGATGGTCGGGTCGATCTGGTCGCGCAGGGAGTTGAACATGGCGCGGGTCAGGGTGGAGTTGTCACCTCCCGAGACGAACAAGGCGATGATCACCTCGTCGAAGGAGGTGAGAAAGGAAATCAAGGCCGCACTCACCAGCGAGAAACGGATCTGCGGCAGGGTGATCATCATCACCGCGCGGAGGCGGCTCGCGCCCAGGCTGCGCGCCACCATTTCCTGGTTCATGTCGTAGCTGCGCAGCGCCGCGCTCACCACGATCAATACCAGCGGTATGGCGAGTATGCTGTGCGCCAGCACCAGGCCCAGCAGGGTGTTCACCAGCTTCAGATGCACGTAGGCATAGAAGATGCCGATGGCGATGAGGATCAACGGCACCACCATGGGCGTCACCAGAAGCATGTAAGCCAGGCCGGCGAACCGCAGCCGCGAGGTGAACAGTCCGTAGGCCGCCATGGCGCCGAGCGGCGTGGCCACCAGCATGGTCAGGCTGGCCGCCTTGAGCGAGGTGAAGGTAGCCGCGATCCACTCCGGCGACTCCAGGTAGTGGCGGTACCAGTGCAGCGACCAGTGCTGGGGCGGGAACTCCAGGTAGCGCGAGGCCGAAAAGGACATCGGGATCACGATCAGGGTGGGCGCCACCAGGAATACCATGGCGAGCGCCGACAGCAGGTACAGCCAGAGGCGCCGGCCGTGGGTGACCTGGGTTTCCGAAGCAGGTCGATCCAGCCAGCTCACCCGCCACCTCCCCCGCCCAGCACGCGGTCCAGCCGTATCACCCGCGAAGCGGCCCACAACACCAGCAGCGTCACGCCCACCAGCACCACACCGAGCGCGCTGGACGCACCCCAGTTGAAGAACAGCTCGATGTTCGAGGCGATGCGCATCGATACCATGATCACCTTGCCCCCGCCGAGGATGACCGGCGTGACGAAGAAGCCCAGACACAGCACGAACACGATCAGCGAACCCGCGAACAGGCCGGGCAGCGACAATGGCAGGTACACGAACCAGAACGCCTGCACGGGACTCGCGCCGACGTTGGCCGCCGCCTTGACGTAATCGGTGTCGATGGCGCGCATGGCGGCGTAGAGGGGAAGCACCAGGAACGGCAGCATGATATGCACCATGCCGATCAAGGTGCCGAAGAGGTTGTAGACGAGCTGCAGAGGCTCGTGCCACAACCCCAGCTTGATGCCCCAGGTGTTGATCAGGCCGCGATCCT
>JBAUWJ010000181.1:0-10868 GCA_049583715.1 Arenicellales bacterium
GCAACAGGCTCTTCCTCGAGCCCGGCACGCGCATGGCATCACCGAAGGTCGCGAAGATCACGTTCGGCTGCTCGGCCAGCGCGACGCAGTCGTCCACCCGGCCCATCGGCAGGACGCACACCGGGCACCCCGGTCCGTGCACCATCTCGACTTCCATCGGCAGGAGCTGCTCGATACCGTACTTGAAAATAGAGTGAGTGTGCCCGCCGCACACCTCCATGAGCTGCAGGGGGCGTCTGGCGCAAAGCGGAATCTCGGGCACCAGGCGTTCGATCTGCTCCAACAGCACTTTCGCCTTGGTCGGGTCGCGGAATTCGCTGACGAATTTCATCGCTCCCCCTTCGATCCCTTGAAGCCCCGGTCGTCCGCCAGCAGGGTGTGAACCAGGTCCCAGAGGATATGGTAGATCGCCACGTGCACTTCCTGGACGCGGTGCACACTGTCGGTCGCCACCACCAGGCAATGGTCGATGTCCCCGCAGCGGGCCATCTCCCCGCCGTCGCCCCCCGTGAGACCGATGGTGGTCAGGCCCATCTTCCTGGCCCTGGCGTACGCCTCGAGGAGGTTCACTGAGTTGCCGCTCGTGGAAAATCCGATCAAGCCGTCGCCGGGCCGGCCCAGGGCGATGACCTGGCGAACGAAGACGTGGTCCATCCCCACGTCGTTCCCCACCGCGGTCAGCATCGCCGTGTCGGCCACCAGGCTGGTCGCCGCCAGGGCCGGTCTTCCGGCCGTGATCGGGTGCCCGAACTCCACCGCGAAGTGCGCGGCGTCGCAACTGGAGCCCCCGTTGCCCATCGTCAGCATCTGTCCGCCGCGCCGGTAGACCTGCGCGATCGCGCGCGCGGCCTCCACCACCGCCGGCCCGTTCGCCGCAAAGAAGCGCTGGTTCACGTCGGCGCTGTGGGCCGACTTCTGCCGCACCGATTCCAGCAGTGCTTCTTCGACCGTTGCCGAGTCCTGCCGCCCGCCGTGCAGGAACGGATACAACTCCTCGAGATGGTTATCGCTGCTCGACATAGACCTATCGCCGGCTCAGGTGACGGCGCCGCCGCGCCCGCGCCCTGTCATGCGACCTCCATCTGCTTCACGCTCAGCTCCTCTCCGGCCACGCACCGGATGCGGGTGGACCCACAGCGGCAGGTCGCATACAGGGTAGCCAACGCCACGGACGCGCCGCATTGGAGGCACTCGCCCCGACCGTCAATCTCCAGGATCTCGAGCTCGGCGCCTTCGAGGCAGGTCCCCTCGGTGCAGACGTCGAAGCAGAAGCGGACGGCATCGGGCATGACCGCGCTGAGCTTGCCTATCTCCACCGTCACCCGCGTCACCGGCTTGCCGGCCGCGTGCTCGGATACGATGGAAACGATGTTGCGCGTGATGCCCAGCTCATGCATGGATGGTCAGGCCTGCAGTTTCCGCAGTCTACACCACCGGCGTCTCCCCGCCGGGTGGGCAGCTCGCGTAGATCGCCCCATTGGGCAGCCCCGGATGTCGTTGCCCGCGCCAATGGCGAAGCCGTTCACGCCGAGGACCCCATTTCGGACAAGGTCTCCTGCGCCTCGCCGAGCTCTTCGAGCAGCGCCAGTGTTCTCGCTGCCTCGGCCGAGTCGATGCGGCTCATGGCGAAACCCACATGCACCAGCACCCACTCGCCCACGTAATCCTCGAGGGGCCTCCCGGGCTCGGCGATGCAGAAAAGATTCACCTCCCGCCGGACGCCCATGATGTCCACCATGCCCAGGCTGCGGCCGGGATCCGTTATGCCGATGATCTGCGCGGGTATCCCGACGCACATGGATCAGGATCTCCTCGCCGCCGCGACAACGGCCTGCCCCAGGCTCAGGCCGCCGTCGTTGGCCGGCACCCGGCGGTGCGAAAGCACCTGCAGGCCGCGCCCGCGCATCCCGCTTTCGACCGATTCGAACAGTAGCCGATTCTGAAAGACGCCGCCGCTCAGGACGATGCGCTCGATGCCATGGCGGCGCGCGATCCCGGCACCCGCCATGACGATGGCCCGGCCGAGCCCCCCGTGAAAGCGCCCGGAGACGACTCCGGCGGACCGCCCGGATTCCAGGTCATCGAGCAGCTCCGGCCACATGGGCCGCGAGTCGATCCGGCACAGCCCGCCGCCGGTGTCGACCGCAAGCGTGTAGGCCTCTCCGTCACCCACTGGCACGGCGACGGATTCGAGGCGCATGGCGGCTTCGCCTTCGTAATCCATTTCATGGAGACAAATACCGACCGCCGCGGCGACCGCGTCGAACAGGCGGCCGCAGGAGCTCGAAGGCGGCGCGTTGAGTCCCGAGGCCATCATGGCGTCCAGCGTCTCGATCGGCCTCGAGGCCAGGAACTGCGCGAGGGAGCCCACCGGGCCGCGGCGGCCCCGGGCTTTCCGGATCAGCTCCCAGTTTCCGGTTTCGCGCAGGTAGGCGTAGAGGCAGCGCCACGGCTCGCGGGCGGCACGATCCCCGCCCGGCAGCCGGACCGGAGACAGGGCTCCCGCGCGTTTGAACCCGCGGTAGTCGGCGATCAGGAGCTCTCCGCCCCACTGCGTGCCGTCGGCGCCGTAGCCCATGCCGTCGAGGGCGATGCCGAGAACGGGGCCCGCGTTCAAGTCGACCCGGTTGTCGGCCATGCAGGCCGCGATGTGCGCATGATGATGCTGGACCGTCTCCACCGGGATGTGCTCGCCGCCCAGCTCCCACCCGTGCCGCGTCGCCCGGTACTGCGGATGGGCGTCTACCGCGATGACCTGCTCACGGCAACCGAACATCGTTCGAAAGCGCTCCAGGTTGCGTCGATAATCCTCATAGACCGCGGCGTATCCAAGGTCCCCGATGTGCTGCGACAGTAGGGCCTGCCCTTCGTGGATGAAGCAGAAGGTATTCTTGATTTCCGAACCCATCGCCAGGACGCCGGACGCCTGTTCGAACCCCGGCGGCAGCAGCAGGGGCTCGGGCGCGTAGCCGCGCGCCCGCCTGAGCTTGAGCGGCCGGCCGGAAACGATGCGCACCACCGAGTCGTCGATGCGCGCGGCGATGCGCCGGTCGTGCCACAGGAAATAGTCGACGATCCCGCCGAGCTTGCGGCGCGCCTCGTCGTCCTCCGTGCACTGGGGCTCCCGGCTGATATTGCCGCTGGTCATCACGATGGGCCGGTCGACAGTGCGCAGCAGCAGATGATGCAGCGGCAGATACGGCAACATGACTCCATGGCAGTCGAGCCCCGGTGCGACGCATTCCGGCAGCGCCCGCTCCGTCCGTGCCGGCAGCAGCACGATCGGCGCGGCCTTGTCGCGGAGGAGCTCCGCCGATGCGGCGTCGACGTGCCAGTAGCGACGGGCAATCTCCAGGTCCCGCACCATCAGCGCGAAGGGCTTGCGTTGGCGCCGCTTGCGCTGCCGCAGCCGGCGCACGGCGTCGGCATCGGTTGCATCGCAGGCGATGTGAAATCCCCCGCTGCCTTTGATCGCCACGATGTTGCCCCGTCCGAGCAGGGTGCGTACCGCGTCGATCGCGTCGAGCCGGCTGAGCGAATCCTGTAAGCAGGGCAGGCCGTCGCTGCCTTCCAGCGTCATGCCCGGACCGCAGGCATGGCAGGCGATGGCCTGGGCGTGATAGCGGCGGTCTTCCGGGCAGCCGTATTCGTGCGCGCACTCGTCGCACATGGAGAAGGGCGCCATGGTGGTTGCCGCGCGATCGTAGGGGATGGCCTCGGTGATGCTGAAGCGCGGGCCGCAGTGGGTGCAGTTCGTGAACGGATAGCGGTACCGCCTGGCAGAGGGATCCAGGGACTCGGCGACGCACTCCGGACAGGCGGCGGTGTCGGGAACGATCCCGGTGCGGGGCCGCCCGTCGATGCTCCCCGTGATGAGAAAGCCGGATCTCGGCGGACCGGACAGTATCTCGCTCTCGATGGAGTCGATCCGGGCCAGCGGCGGCGCCTCGGTTCCGAGGCTTTCCATAAAGCTCCGGACGCCGCGCTCGCTACCCCACAGCTCGATGACCACGCCCGCGTTGTCGTTCATGACGCAGCCGTCCAAACCGAGCGCTCTGGCCAGCCGCCAGACGTGGGGCCGGAAACCCACGCCCTGCACCTGGCCGCGGACACGCACGCGGTGTCCCGGCGCCCGCGGCATGCCGGTCGAGCCCGCACTCATATCCACCACCTCCGGATCTGCGCACGGTTGTTGTCCGTATCCGCCACGGCCAGGCGGTCCTCGTTCGCATCGCCGGCGCACCCCTCGCTCGGGTCGAGAACGACGTCGGGCGTCGCGCCGTCGGAAACCGGAAGTCGACTCCAGATCAATATTCGATGCATGGCGGCGTCGTGGACGTGTACCCGTCCCCGGTCAGTCTACCACAGAGACCATCGGGGCTTTGTATTCAGATTGAGAGTGGCGGACGTGCCAGGGGACTGACCACGGTTTTGCGGCCGGGGCCGATCAGGGAGAATGGGGGTATTCTAAGGAAGCCCTGATTAATGGTTTACGTTGTCATTGCGAGCGCAGCGAAGCAATCCAGGATGCCTGCCGATCCACGCTTTCTGGATTGCTTCGTCGCGTCGCTCCTCGCAATGACAGCATTGATCAGAGCTTCCCTAAAATGATCCGTCCGGACGGCGGGGCAGTTGCGTTGTGAACCATGTCGCCTCTCGAGGAATAGTCAGATGCTCAATTGTTTCAAGAAACTGCACCATATTTGTCTCGTCGTGCACGATATCGATCGCACACAGGCTTATTACGAGTCCATTGGCATCGGGCCATGGGAAGTCTATCCTCCGTTGTCGGAGTACGTGGAGCTCGACGTGCCCAGTCCGGAAGGATTCAAGTCCCTGAAATACCGGATCTGCAATCTCCCGACGGTGCAACTTCAGCTCTGCGAACCGGGCAAGGACCCTTCGCCCCAGAGGAAGTTTCTCGACAGCAAGGGGGAAGGCGTCTTCCACATCGGTTTCGAGGTGCCCGATGCGGACGTTGCGGAAGACGCGGCGCGAAGCGAAGGCATCCCGGTGCTGATGCATGGACGCCGCGGCAACCGCACCGGCTTCACCTACTACGACACCGCCGAGGCCGCGGCAGTGGTCCTGTTGACGCGGGCCACCAACCAGCCCGGCAAGTGACGTGGCACAAAGGGGATAGGCTCGTATGCACCCGCTAGGAGGACACTTGGCATGTCGGACCCCATCGATTTCTGGTTCGCGATAGGCAGTACCTACACCTATCTGACGGTTATGCGCATCGGCGATGTGGCCCGGCGCGAGGGCGTCGTGTTCCGCTGGCGGCCGTTCGATTTGCGCACCATCATGCGGGAATTGCACAACATGCCCTTCCCGGGCGGTTCGCCCAAGACGGCCTATATGTGGCGCGACGTCGAACGGCGCGCAGCCAGGTACGGTATCGCCTGGTCGGCCATTCCACCCTACACCATCGACGATCTCGCCTTTGCCAACCGCATCGCCCTCGTCGCTGCGCGCGAGGGCTGGTGTGCCGACTACGTAAGAGCCGCCTACCGCCGCTGGTTCCTCGAGGGCGGCGACCCGAGTATCGAAGCCAACGCAGCAGTGAACCTGCGGGAAGCGCGACAGGACCCGGACCGCGTCCTGGCACTCGCTGCATCCGATGAGATCAGGACGGCGCTCGCCGGCGAAACCGACCAGGCGCGCGCCCTCGGTATCTTCGGCTCGCCGGTCTTTGTGACCGGCGGCGAGCTCTTCTGGGGTGATGACCGCCTCGAAGACGCCATCGCCTGGTACCGCTACGGCGCTCTCAAACCGCTGGCTTGAGACCCACGAGGGTCTCGAGGCGCTTAGTTGATGCCGGGGAACCATCATCCGATCTCGCCGAAACCGACGCTCTCTACCGGTACGTTCGACACTATCCGGTCAAGCCGTGTATCAAGAGCGTGCCGTGAACCCCTCATGCCCGAACTCCCGGACATCGAAAATTGCCTGAGTCGCTGCAGCCCCGGATCCTGGGGCGAACCATCGAAGGCTCTCGTACAGACGTTCGATGCCCGGCTCATTCAGCTTTCGGTGCCTTGAGCGTGTTTCGAGCGACTTGCTGAAAGAGGATTGGCCCGCCACCATAGAAGAGTTGGAGCTCCAAGAGGGATAAAGAAGAACGGGGGCAAGAAGCCATCCGCGGTAGCCGCTGGCGACGGCGGTCGCACCGGCGCCCACGTCCCGGGTAAGAGTTCTCCTCTTCGCCTTGTCCCTCTTTGTTTGCAGGATCAGTCATTCACTGTCGCGTCGATCGTCGATGTTGGGCAGATCCTGACGGCAGGGATCTTCCCGTGCGTTGACACGCAGCGACGCGTGGTTGATCCTATGGCCAGTGCGTCCCCCCGCTGTTCCAGGGAGCGGACCGGGGAATCGACCCGTGGAGGTGAGCGATGCGACATACCGATTTGCCTGCGCCGTTGCGGCGCTTCGTTGACGAGGTGAGCGCACTTCTCGACGCCGGTGCTGACGAAAGCCGTCTCCTGTCCGAAGTCGGGGCGTCCATGCGCACGCTGGTCTCGTGCGATGACTGGCTCGATCCGGCGTTGGCCCGGCCGCACCCGGAGTGCTACCAGCAATACCTGCTCTACGCCGACCCCGGGGATCGTTTCTCAGTGGTGAGTTTCGTCTGGGGACCGGGACAGCGCACGCCCATACACGACCACACCGTCTGGGGTGTGATCGGTATGCTGCGCGGCGCCGAGGTGACCCAGGGCTACGAGATCGGCGAGGGTGGCAGGCCTCTTGCCCGCGGTGAAGCGATCCGGCTCATGCCCGGCAACGTCGAGGTCGTCTCGCCCCGGATAGGCGACGTGCACCAGGTCAGCAACGCCCTCGAAGACAGTGTGTCGATCAGCATTCATGCATACGGCGCCAATATCGGGAAGGTGAGACGTCACGTCTTTCCGCCCGAGGGCGGCGCGCCGAAGGAGTTCGTCTCGGGGTACTCCGACAGTGATCTCTGAGGCGTTACCGAAACCATCGCCGTGAATGCCGACAATCGCAGCGCGCCGCTCCGGCGCGATTACGATTTCGTCCGCTCGAAGCTGCTGAACCGCGAGGAGATCGCCTTGCTCGACGTACGCGAGGAGGCGCCGCATGCCGGCGGACATCCGTTGTTCGCGGCCAATCTCCCGCTCGCCCGCATCGAGCTCGACGCCTACACCAAACTGCCGCGCCGCAGTGTGCCGATCGTTACGCTGGACGCCGGCGAAGGGCTGGCCGAGCGAGCGGCCGGCCGGCTGCTTGCGATGGGCTACAGCGACGTCGCGGTGTTCGAAGGCGGTCTCGAGGCCTGGAAGGCGGCCGGCGGCGAGGTCTTCGTCGACGTCAATGTGCCCAGCAAGGCGTTCGGCGAGCTGGTGGAATCGGTATGCCACACGCCGTCGGTGGCGGCCGAGGAGGTCAAGGCCATGATCGACGCCGGCGAGGACATGGTGATCGTCGATGCGCGCCGCTTCGACGAATACCAGGCCATGTCGATCCCCACCGGCATCAGTGTGCCCGGCGCGGAGCTGGTGCTGCGCGTGCCGGACCTGGCACCGAGCCCCACGACCCGGGTCATCGTCAACTGCGCGGGACGCACCCGCAGCCTGATCGGCAGCCAGTCGCTGATCAACGCCGGGCTGCCGAATCCGGTCGCCGCCCTGCGAAACGGCACCATGGGCTGGACGCTCGCCGCGCAGCCACTCGACGCCGGTCAGTCTCGCAGCTTCGGCGAAACGCCCGGTGTCTCGGTGGAGATTGCCCGGCGGCGTGCCCGGGCGGTGGCCGACCGCGCCGGGGTCGGGCGCGCCGCCAGGGACGCCCTCGGCGAGTGGATGAAGCAGGAGGACCGCACTACCTATTTCTTCGATGTCCGCAGCCTCGAAGAGTACGAGGCCGGCCACCTGCCCGGTTTCTTCCCCATGCCCGGCGGCCAGCTCGTGCAGGAGACGGAGATGTATGCGCCGGTGCGGGGGGCGCGGGTGGTGCTGGCGGACGACGATGGCGCGCGCGCCAACATGACGGCGTCGTGGCTGGCGCAGATGGCCTGGGACGTGTACGTCGTCGACGGACTGGCGCCCGGGGATTTTTCCGAGACCGGCGCCTTCCGTCCTACCCTGCCGGCGTTGCCGGCGAACCGCGAGATCGACGCGGCGACGCTGCAGGACTGGCTGGCATCCGGCGACGTCGTCGTGGTCGACGTCGCGAAGCACGCCATATATCACAGAGGTCACGTGCCCGGCGCATGGTACGCGCTGCGCTCCGGACTCGGGGTGGCGGCCGCCCTGAAACTACCGGTGGCGGCGCGCTATGTTGTGACCAGCGACGACGGCCTGCTGGCGCAGTTCACCGCGCCCGAGCTTCGCGATCTCGTCGAAGGAGACGTCTACGTCCTCACCGGCGGAACCCGCGCCTGGTCACGGGGGGGATACCCCCTGGAAGCGGGCGAAGGGCGCCTGGCCTCGGAGCCGATCGATCGCTACCGCCGACCCTATGAAGGCACGGTCGCACCGCTCGAGGCGATGCAGGCTTATCTCGACTGGGAGCTCCGTCTGGTCGAACAGCTCGGCCGCGACGGGACGCATCACTTCCGGCCGCTGTCGTGGCGCGGGCCGCCGGCCAGCGACCCGAACAGTCATGCACCATAGTCGCTGTTGAGGGCAAACGGCGATCATCCTTGCATCCGCGCATCGCCGTGTCTTCATCTGGCAGGAAGGGGACTTCGGCGCCGTTGTCGTCGTGGAACAAACGCCCGTGACGGACGTTACAATACCGAAGGAAGCGTCATGCTTGGCACAGGACCGCGCCTGAGATCAAGTGAGATGGTGGTTGTTTCCACCTGTTGGTACAAATGAGACCATGGCTGCTTTGACAGCCTGCTTTAGCGAGGTGATGGTATGAATAAACGGGAGTTCATTCGCATAGGTATCGCGGGGTCGGCCGGCGCCCTGTTTGTGCCGTCGGACCTGATGGCCGGCATGGTGGAGCCGGCTTTGAAGACAAAGCTGGCGGGCGGTGTGTATCACACGGCAACTGCATTTGGACGCTGGAACCAGGCTCTGGCCGATCATCATCTGCCGATGTTCGACAAGCAGGGAACCAGTCTGCACGTGGCTACCAACCATCCCATGAATGCTTACGGGCACTGGATCATCAAGCATCAGTTGCTGGATTCGAATTTCAATTTCATCACGGAGCACATCTATGACCCGACGTCCGACAAGAAGCCGGAAACGACGTTCGATGTCGGCGGCCACAGCGGTGTACTCTACGTGCTCACCATGTGCAATGTGCACGATTTGTGGGTGAACGCCACCGAAGCCTGACCGCAGCACCGTGGCCTCCCGGTCGTCATGGAGCCGGCAGCGTCAGATGTGAGGCTTCTTGACCGGAAGTACGACCTGCCGATGGACGGCTGTTTCGAAAAGGTGCTCGACTGCTCCGGTGTCAAATCAGGGGACATACCGCAACATTCATGGTCCCCGTGGATTTCATGCGTCGTTCCGCTGCGGATACCGTGGTCTGTCTTCTCCGCGAGGGCTCGGATCGACCCGCGACTGTGCCCTCCGCGGCCGAGTTGACGCGACTTCGATAGACATTCCAAATTCAGGGCGTAGTGAAATATGATGCCGGCGCGAGCGCGATCGTCGCAACGGAACGGCGAATCGTACTGCCAGCCCCCGAATCCCGATCGCGATCACGATCAAGGCGGCGGCAACGGCGAAGGTAACCCGCATGCCGGTGGCCACCGCCCCGGGAGGCGCCGTTGTGATATCGGAAGTGTCTGCCGCGAAGGCGAACACGGCTCCCATGACCGATGCGCCGGTGATGAGCCCGATATTGCGGGACAGGCTGAGCATGCCGGAGACGAGCCCCCGCCGGTCCGGGCTCACATCCTTCATGACAGCCGTGTTGTTGGCGGCCTGGAAGAGTTGATAACCCGGCGTCAGGACGACAATAGCGGCAATGTAGCCCGCAACGCCGAACATCGACGGCAGTATGGTGAGCGCCGTCGAACCGGCGGCCATTTCGACGAGTCCAAGGATGACCACGAGGGCTGCGCCTGCGCGATCGACCAGCCGGCCGACCAGAACACCGGTAAACACGGAGATGATGGGGCCGATCGATATGACCATGCCGACGAGCGCTTCGTTGAGTCTCAGCGTGCGGGAGAGATAGAACGGACCGACAACCAGCGTCGCCATCATCACCGTCGCGACGATGGCATTCGTCGCGAGGCCCGCGCTGAACTGCGCATCGCGGAACGCCGCCAATCGGATCAACGGTGAGGCCACCCTCGACTCCACGGTGATAAACAGTCCGATACCCGCCAACCCGGCCGCCAACAGCGTTGCGTTCATCAATCCGAAGTGGCCGCGTCCCGTCGTCATTGCGAGCGCATAAGCGGCGAGCACGCCGACGAGCGCCAGCGTGCCCGGACCATCGAAGCGCAACCAACGCCACGTCATAGTGGTGCCTCCGTGCTGAGGTCGATCCATGTCGAGACCCGATTTCAACCTGCTTGTCACGCTTGATGTGCTGCTCGCCGAAGGCAGCGTCGCGCGCGCCGCCCGCCGGCTGCGCCTGAGTCCGTCGGCGATGAGCCGCGCTCTCGCGCGATTGCGGAAGACCACCGGTGATCCACTGCTGGTCCGGGCCGGGCGCAGCCTCGTCCCCACGCCCAGGGCCCTGGAGCTTCGTGAAAAGGTCCGTCAGCTCGTGCAGGACGCCGAAACCGTCCTGCGTCCTGTCGAGGCGCTGGACCTGAAACGGCTGTTGCGTACGTTCACGCTCAGAAACCGGGATGGCTTCGTCGAGAATTTCGGACCGGCGCTCATCGCCCGTATCGAGCGGGAAGCGCCGGGCGTACGGCTGCGCTT
>JBAUWJ010000182.1:0-3265 GCA_049583715.1 Arenicellales bacterium
AAGCTGTACAGCGCCACGTTCCTTCCCACGTAGCGCACCTGGAACTGTCCCTGGCTGGCCGGGAGGCGCTCGGTGACATACCCGGGGTCGGCGGGTGTCAGTGGCTTGGCATCCCCGCCCTTGCCGAGCGCGCCGCAAATGATCATGTACTTTTCACCGGTCGCGCCGGCTCCTCCGGGTTCGATGTCTTTGGGGCTTCCGTGGAGCCCGGCGGCGGATAGACCAGTGCGCCGCGCATGCGCTGCATCTGCTCTGGGGAAAAATTGGGGAACGGCAGGCGGCCTTCGTCGCGCCACTGGCGCACCTGGGCCTCCGCGGCTTGTCCCTTGGCGTCGTCCAGACCCTGATCGCGGGTGAAATACAGCGTCTGCGAGGGAAACGCGAACGCCGTGCCGCTCTGCTCGACGATGTCCATGATCCGTAGGAGGACATCCTCCTGGATGCCGAGGAACTCGGCCCAGTCTCGCGTCATCGCATATGCGAAAACCTCGAGATCCAGGGAACTGGGCCCGAAGCCGATGAAGCGCACGCGGGCGGGGTCCGGGCTAATACGGGGGTGGCCGAGCAGCATTTCCCGCACCTTGGCTAGCAGAAAACGCAGTTGCTCCGGGCGCGTCTCGTATCGAACGCCGATGACGGTCTTCAGCAGCATCTGGTCTCGCTGCGCGAAGTTCATAATAGGCATCTTGGAGAGCGCCCCGTTGGGAATCGTCGTGAGCGTGCGGTCAATGCCTCGTATCCGCGTCGAGCGGATACCGATGCCTTCCACCGTCCCGATATCGTCGCCATACTTGCAGAAGTCGCCGACTCGAATCGGCTTGTCAGCGAACAGGCTCAGGCTGCCGATCAGATTCTCGACCGTCGGCTGCGCCGCCAGGGCGATAGCCAGACCACCCACGCCCAGACCCGCGACGATGCCGTACACCGGCACCCCAACCCGATCAGCCCCGAGCGACAGTAAGCCCGCCACGGCCGCGAGCCCCAGCAAGCGCAGGCTGATGCGGATGAGGTATGCGTCAACGCTCTGGGGTGCGATGCGTGGCGAGGTAATGATCGCCTCGGCGATCACCGGCGCGGCGCGCCAGGACAGCCACGCGCCGGAGAGGAACATGACCGCCGTCGCGGCAAGATCGATCGCACTGGCGGCCCTGCCGATCATGTTGATCTGAGTGAGCGCCACTAGCGCGATCATTGGGGTCGCGGCGACAACGAACACGGGGAGCGCCAACCGCATCAACGCCTGCACAAAGGGCCGTTCACTCCCGCCCCGCAGCGACAAACGGTAGGCCCAACGCAAGGGTATCGAAAAAAGGCCGACCAACAGCGCCAGTGCGATCCACTTCCAAACTGAATTATCGAGCAGCGCGACGCGAAGCCACGCCGGCATCGCCTGGATCCACGAGAACCGGATCGGCCAGCCGCCGCCGTGGACCACAATGTCAAACACGCCTTCCACTGGTACCGAGCGGGAATAGGGCAGCCCGCGCACCCGCTCGTAGAATTCATGCGCCCTTGCAACGGTGTCGGCGCTAAAGAGAAACTCACCGCCGGACGATCCGCCCTGGGCGCGGGCGAGCGCGATCTCGGTGTGAGGGATAACCCAGCGCTCGAGACCGGTGCCGGCAGACTGGTCCTCTTGCTCCGCCCCGGGGATGTCGTCCCAAGCAGGGAGGTCGATCCTGCTCAACGTCTCGTAAAGGGCCAGCGCCGCAGCACCTCCGGTCTTCCTGCGGGCCGACGGCGCCACGTGGCTCAAGTCGAGACATCCCACCGGTGTCTTGGCCAGGAAGCGCAAGCGAAGGAACTCTCCAAGCGTGGGAGATGGCAGGTACTCCTGTGCCAGGACCGTGGCGAAGGCGTCGGTGGAATCGAGAAACGTCTTCAAGGTGGCGCGCGGGCTGGACCGGTCGGGCGGTTGGAGCGGGTGCGCTCGATCTTCTGCCCGTGCGTTCAGCGGTGCGAGCAGCAACACCAGCACCACCGGCAGCCAACGGGTTCCGCGCCGCTCTGACTTCCAGTCGGTCCGGCATGGCCTGACCTGGGGTCGTCTTGCTACCGGAGCTTTCTGGAACATCGACGAAGTGCCCTCTCTGAGGTCGTGATGCCGAGGACCGCAGGTTCGCCTTCTAGGGTCAAACGTGCCTCGGCGCAAGTCCTGGAGATCCGATCGTAAGGAGCACTGGAGATGTCCGGGGTATAACTCTGTCAGCCTGACGAGCCTCTCGACCATCGGCTCCGGCGACTTCACCCGCTGAGCTTGCCGAGTACGCTACGCGGCGGTCGCGGAGCGCATCACTGGGCAGTTTTATCTGGCAGTTCCCATCGCGCGCCTGGTGGGGATGCAGATGAGCCGCAACGCCGCCGCCGAGCCCTCCGCCGCCGAAGCGATGACTTGACAGGCGATTTGATGCCGACTAACCGCTTGACGGCGCGCTTCGCCACGGAATCTTGCCGGGGCTCTCGAAGGCGGAGGAGGGGCGTTTGAATTGGCTGTGCTCTCTCGTAAGAAGCAATGACCTGGTGATCCCGGCGCTGGGCTGGGGCCGATTCGCCACCGCCGGTCTGACCGTCACGCTCGCGTTGCTGGTCGGGTTGGCCGAACTCTGTCTACCGAGCTTTCCCCGGGAGAAGATCTCCGAGATCGAGAGCACCCTGGACTACCCTCCCGATGGGTCGGCCACGAGCGCCGGCAACGGACGGCGATGATCAGGCGTCCAGCCCTCTTGGGCCTGCTGCTCGCTGTGCTTGCGCTCGCCGGGTGCCTGGGCCCGGTCTCGTTGCACGACGCGGTGCTCGGCTACGATCGGACGGTGGGACAGATCGAGTTGGAGATGTTGCTGCTCAATATCGCGCGTCTGCGCGATCACCTTCCCGTGCACTTCACGGTCACGTCTAGCATTGCCGCGACCTTCAATTACCAGGTGAGCACGGGCGTGGCGGGGATCTACAACGACACGCCCGGTTACTTCGCGCCCAGTTTCAGCTTTGCGGCGGCCGCGGCCGAGAACCCCACGCTGAGTATCGTCCCTATGCAGGGACGGGAGTTCACCGAGCGTATCCTCACGCCCATGGACGAGGCGAAGTTCGAGTTCCTCATCTTCCAAGGCTCACCCATCGATATGGTCCTGCGCCTCATGGCCGACGGGATCGAGGTGCAAACGCCGGAGGGCCGCTTCGAACGATTCATCCTGAACTCGCCGACGCGCCCCGAGGAATACTAGGAGTTCCGGCGGGTGGTCCTCCAGCTGGCGTGGCTGAATGCCAA
>JBAUWJ010000183.1:0-37228 GCA_049583715.1 Arenicellales bacterium
AGGTGTTGATGACATAGAGATCGGCCCGCTCGGCGGCGTCCAGGAGGCGCCACCCCCCGGATCTCAGGGACTGGGCGATCAGCTCGGATTCGAACGTGTTGACCTTGCAGCCGAGCGTCTCGATCGCAGCGGTGCGGCTCATGTTCATCCTGGAAGAGAGGAGGGCCCCGGGGGTGAGCCCCCGCGAAGAGTCACCCCGGTCGGTTTCCGGCCGGCTGGTCCCGTCGCCGAGTGCGTCAGATCGTTCATTGAAGAAACAGCCCGCCAGCCGATTTGGTGTGGAGTCACAGAAAGATCCCCTGTCCCGCCGGCGGGAGGGTCACGGTGAGGGTAGTCTTGGACCATGCTCCCTCACCCCGACCCTCTCCCCGGGACGGGGGAGAGGGAGCTCTGTCTCGGGCCAGTCTCGTCGCCGACTACCGACCTTGCCCCAGCTCAGACGGAGAAGCTCTCGCCGCAGCCGCAGGTGTCCTTGACCTTCGGGTTCTCGAAGTGAAACGCCTCGTTGAGGCCTTCCTTGCGGTAGTCGATCTTCGTCCCGTCGACCAGCTTCAAAGCCTTGTCACTGACGATGATCTTCACGCCGTGGCTCTCGAAGACGTGGTCGTCCGGCTCGATGTCGTCGACGAGGTCGACGACGTACGCATAGCCGGAGCAGCCCGTCGTCTTGATGCCGAAGCGCAGGCCCTCACCCGAGCCACGCGACTTCAGGTAACCCTGAACTCTCTGTGCGGCCGTTTCAGTGAGCGTGACGGACATGTCGCGATAACCTCGATGAATTGAGCGTCGATGAATAACAGTCCTTCGATGATAACGAAATTTTCAAGCCTTCGGTAGAGACCGGGACGGGCGGTATCGGCGAATGCACCGATCACGCCGATCGAATCTTCGACGGCGGCTTGTCCTCGGCGTCGCCCCCCGACTTGTCGATATCGAACTCCGGCTGGCCCCCAAGCCGGGCCCCCGGATCGATCTTCTCCAACCGCTCCGACACTTTCCGGTAACGCGCCTCCAGCTCCTTGATGTGCGCCAGGATCTGATCCATGGTGATGGAGACGGGATCCTTATCCTTGCTTTCCAGGGGCTGGCCATAGGCGTCGAATTCCTCGTGCTTATGCGCCTGTGCCTTGTCCTCCAGCACCCGTCCGGGCACACCGACCACCGTCGCGTTCTCCGGAACGTCTTTCACGACCACGGAGTTGGAGCCGATCCGAGCGCAGTCGCCGATCTCTATGGGTCCGAGCACCTTGGCGCCTGCTCCCACCACCACGTTTCTGCCCAGGGTGGGGTGCCGTTTGACTTTCTTCCAGGTCGTGCCGCCGAGGGTGACGCCATGGTAGAGAGTGCAGTCGTCCCCGATCACCGCGGTTTCACCGATCACCACGCCCATGCCGTGGTCGATGAAAAACCGCCGACCGATCTGCGCTCCGGGATGGATCTCGATGCCGGTCAACCACCGGGCGATATGGGAGATGAAGCGCGCCAGCCAGTACCATCGGGCGCCCCACAAGCGGTGCGTGAGCCGATGGAAGAGGAGCGCGTGCAGTCCGGGATACGCCGTCAACACCTCGATCGTCGAACGTGCCGCCGGATCGCGTTCAAACACGCAAGCGATGTCTTCTTTCAGCCTTTCAAACATATCCAGTCCTGGCCGCGAGCCATAACCACAAGCAGGGTATGGGATTTACCATTCCGTAGAACCCGTTCAACCCAGCTATTAAACCACACGAGACGATACCTATGTGCGACCAGAGGCTCATTGTTTCAAGCTCTGCTGGGCGGCAGTCAGGATACCGTGTAGGATGTTGAGTTCCTCGCGATCCGGTCTCGCCCTGTTGAACAGCCGAATCAACTTGCGCATGAGGATGACGGGCGGGTGGGGCGTCTTCACGAAATCCAAATCGTATAGAGCCTCCTGCAGATGACGGTAGAACGAGTGCATTTCCCGGGCCTCCGCCCTCGGACTCACACCGGACCTTTGCTGCGCATTGCCTGCCTCGTTCGCCTGCCGGAAAAGCTCGTAGGCGATGATCTGCACGGCCGCGGCCAGGTTGAGGGAACAGTAGCTCTCCACCGTCGGAATCCGTATCAGCTTGTGGCAATGCTCCACTTCCTCGTTGCTCAGCCCGCTTCGCTCCGTGCCGAACACCACCGCCGCCCGGCGGCCTGCCCGCGTCTCCTCGACCAGCAGCCTGCCGGCCTGGCTCGGCGATACTACCGGCCATTCGACGCTGCGGTCCCGGGCGGTGGTGCCGAGCACCAGCTCGCATCCCTCGAGAGCCTCCACGAGGTTCCGCGTGACCAGCGCCTGGCTCAGCACTTCGGCACCGCCCGCGGCCCGGCTCGTCGCCACGTCATCCGGGAAGCTCGCGGGGCGCACCAGGTACAGGTGCTTCAGTCCCATCGTTCTCATGGCCCTGGCGGAAGCCCCGATGTTGCCGGCGTGAGTGGTTCGTACGAGGCAAAAGCGAATTCGATCCAGGATCACTGAATTTCTCCATCGTTGCGATTACAATGCGTCCCCCGGTCCCCGCGGACCGGGCCCGGGCGGCAGGCCCGCCGGGCACCACCTCGTGTCCATCATACGTAGAGTTTTCAGACCTGAGTACTCGTCAACCGGAGTACTCGTTGACTGGAGTTGAAGCCCTTGCACCCGACCTTGAATACCGCCGTCAAAGCCGCTCGCCGGGCCGGCAGGATCATCGTCCGCTCGTTCGACCGGGGCGACGCTCTGGCCGTCGAGAGCAAGGGATTCAATGACTACGTCACCGAGGTCGACCAGGCCGCGGAAGCCGAGATCATCGAGGTGCTGCGCCACGCCTACCCGGCGCACGGCATACTCGCCGAGGAGAGCGGGGAGCACCCCGGCGACGAGCACCAGTGGGTGATCGATCCCCTGGACGGGACCACGAACTTCCTGCACGGCTTTCCCCAATGCGCGGTATCCATCGCCCTGCGGCGTCGGGGCAAGATCGAGCACGCCGTCGTATTCGACCCGTTGCGCGACGAGCTGTTCACAGCCAGCGCCGGGGCCGGTGCCCACCTCAACAACCGGCGCATCCGGGTGAGCCGCACCCGCAAGCTCGACCAGGCCCTTCTCGGCACGGGGTTTCCGTTCCGCTCCATGGATCAGCTCGACAGCGCCATGCAGACCTTGAAGGAGCTCATGCCCCGCACCAACGGTATCCGCCGACCCGGCTCGGCGGCCCTGGACCTGGCCTACGTGGCCTGCGGCCGTTTCGACGGCTTCTGGGAGACGGGCCTCAAGCCCTGGGACCTGGCCGGTGGCTGCCTGCTCATACGCGAGGCCGGGGGCCTCATCAGCGACCTGGACGACCGGGACGGCTACATGGAGAACGGCGACATCGTGGCAGGCAATCCCAGCATCCACCCCTTGTTACTGGCCGTCGTCCAGAAGCACTATCGGCGCTCATGAGGGCGTGAGGCGCGCCCTCAGCGCCTCGAGCTTCTGCTCCAGGAGGGCCTTCACACGTTCATCGTCCACGCTCGCCGCCGCGCTCACCAGGACCTTGTCGACGAACCGCGTCATCACGGCGCGCACCAGGTCATCCGTGCCGGCGTTCAAGGGCCCAATCGAGAATCCGTCGGTCCGGAGCTCGTAGGTCTTCGACGTCCAATCCGCACGCACCGACACTTTCGCGCCGCTGATGTCGACCTGCTCGACGCGCCAGTCGTCCCGCGGCGCCTCCCCGCCCCCGGCATTGCTCGAGGCGCCGCCCTGCTGGGACTCACTGGTATTCCCGGACGCGGCGGTCCTGCCGTCGGCCTCGCGAGCCGCCGCACGGGCGACGCGCTCACTGACCATCTCGAAGTTGCTGCGCGTCCCCTGAAACTCGATCAGCGCCTCGACGCCCTCGAGGTCGATGCGCTTGACGACCCGGGTCGAGGGATCGGCCTGCACGGAGATCCGACGAACGCTGATCATGTCCCCCTTGCCGAACCCCGCCGGGTTGGCGACCACCAGTCCGGACAAGGCTACGGCTCCCGATGCGTGGGTCTCGGCTCCCGAGACATCCACGCGGGTCCCCAGAACACGGCTGCCGCGCACTTCGACGGTCCTCGCCACGGACTCCGAGGTATTTCTCTTCAACGTGTGAAACGCCAGCAACACCGCGATCACGACCAGCGCCAGCACGACAACCAGCCTCTTCGGTATAACGATCGTCATTGCTCCATCGCCTCCCGGCAGTCAAAGTTGAGGAACGAGGGTGAACACTTCACGGGCACCCTCCCGGCCCGCTCAAACGCCCCCGCCGAGGCTGCGCAGCGCCAGTATCGACGCCGTATCCAGCATCGCGTGCGCCAGGATGGCCGGCCACAGGGTCTTCCAGCGCAGGGTGAGGACCGCCAGAACCAGGCCGATCAGGGTCGTCTGGCCAACGCCGACCCAGCCCTGATAGAGGTGGCCCAGGCCGAACAATACCGACGACACCAGCACCGGCCCCCAGCTCCCGCCCATCAACACACGGCAACGCTGCAGCAACAGCCCGCGGGCGAACAATTCCTCGTATACGCCAACGAAGCCGATCACGAGCAGCAGGCCGGGCAACGACACCCCGTATGAAAGCTGGCGGGCGATCGACTCGAGCTGCTGGGAGTGTGCCTCGACCGTATGCGGGAACGCGCCATGCAGGGCATAGGTAAACAACAGGTTGACCACCAGGCAAGCTGCGAAGGCCAGCAGCGCGCGCAGCCCGTCGCGGGCCCGCAAGCCCACCAGAGCGATGTCGGACCAGCGCTGAGCGCGCCAGGCGAACAGCAGCGCCATACCCACGAGCACGGCCAACCCCTGCGACACCACCACCACGGGCATCCGCAGCGCCTCGGGCAGGAAAACCGACAGGCGTGACATCGTCGCGCCGACGAGTACGAACAACGCCAATGCCGCGACGATATCCGCCAGCGCGCCGACGCGCCTCACGCCCGGCGACCCTCCGCCTTCGCGGCGGCCGGCGGCGTCCCGAAGTCCCTGAAGCCACGGCGTTGCGTTGCTGGTCTCCTCATGGCCGGTAGTACCGGCGGCACTCTTCCTCTCGGCCCCTCACCACTCGCCTGCCGGTGAGCGAGCCGTGGGTCTCGGTTACGACGGTGCACTGGTCTTCCTGTCCATCCTGCTCGAAATATATCACCACCCAGTCGTGGGTTCTGCCGAGCTCGTGAGCCCGGGCCGTATTCGAGAACATGAGGTTCATCCGGAAGCCGCCGCGCTGTGTATGCAGCACGGGAAGCCAGGCCGCATGCTCGGGATTGAAGCGACGGGGCGCGATACAGCGCAGCTCACGGTTCGCGGCCCGTCGCCGGTACTCGGCATCCGCATCCAACAGCTCGGCCACCGACGGCCGTTCGTGATCCGACGACAACCCGTTGTGCTCGTCCCATCGACGCTGGCGCGCCCGAAGCCGGGTCGAGCGGCCCAGAACCCCCGCCAACACATCGCGCACACCGGCCACACGCCGAGGACCGAAGCCCGGCACGGTGGCCAGGCGGCCGTCGTGGGCCGCCACCTCCAGCTCTTCGAGGCTCTCGATGCCGAGGGTCTCGTGGATCCCGCGCGCCAGCTCCTCGCCGATTCCGGAGACGGTACAGAACAGGTCCTCGGGGGACACCTGACCTTTCAGCCTCTCCAGCAGTGAGATTCGTCCCGTCGCCACCAGCTCACGAATGGCGCTGCCGATGCTCCGGCCGATCCCCGGCAGCGCCGTCACGCCGTCCAGGCCCTCCTCCGCGGCGATGCGCTCCACGGACCGGGGATAGCTTCGAACGACGTCGGCTGCATGCCGGTAGGCATGCACCCGATAGCGGTCCGCGCCCTGCTCCTCCAGCAACAAGGCGATCCTCTCCAGGGGGTCAGCGATATCGGCGTTGGACAGCGGTTTCATTCCGTAGCCATCCGGCGGCGTGCCGGGGTTCGAGAAGGATGCGGTGCGGACGCTGCAGCACCGCGATGGTGCGATCCTATATCCTTGCTGGCGCCTTTCCAAACCACGTGGGCCGACCTCGATCGGCAGGCGATTTCAGCACCTTCCACGGGGAGAGTGAGCCCTCTCCCGCACGCTCCGGCGCGCTCAGGTCCGCCGGATGGGCTCAAAGGGGGTTGGATCTCTCAGGCGCCTTGAAACGTGACGGTGCAGCGCAGGCCGTTGGGCTCGACGTCCGACAGCGATAGATCGGCACGATGCTGATCGGCGATCCATTTGACGATCGCGAGCCCCAGCCCGCCGCCCGGACTGTCGGCGCCGGCTATTCGATAGAAGCGGTTCAGGACCCGGCCCTTCTCCGCGTCGGCGATGCCGGGCCCGGTGTCCTGGACCAGTATCGAGGGGCGGCTTCCGAGCTTCGTGAGACCGACGGATATACGCCCTCCCGGCGGCGTGTACTTGATGGCGTTCTCGACCAGGTTCCGGACCATGATGCCGAGGGCATCGCGGTCGCCGTAGATCGTCGTCGGCTCGTCCGCCTCGAGTGTGAGCTCATGGCGCTTCGCAACCGCGTCTCCCGCCATATCGGCGATCGTCTCCCCGAGCAGCGAAGGCAGATCCACGGGCGTCGGTCTGCAGCTCTCCTTTTGCAGGCGGGAGAAGGCGAGCATCTTGTCGACGAGGCTCGTCGCGCGGTCAATGGACGAGAGCAGGTTCGCAAAGGCTTCGTCGTGGCGTGACGCGCCCTGCAGGCGCGAACGCAGGGCCTGGGCCTGGGTCTTGATGGCGGCCAGGGGCGTGCGAAGCTCATGGGCGGCGTTGTCGGTGAAGTCGCGTTCGCGATTCAACGCCTCCTTCAGGCGCCCGAACAGACGGTTGAGAGCATTGATCAAGGCGTCGATCTCCCGCGGTGTCCGCTCGGGCTCGATGCTGGACAGATCGTCGCTGTCCCGGGTATCCACGTCCCGGGACAGGAACGCCAGGGGCCGCAGGCCCCGGCTCGTCCCGAGCCACACGATGACCAGGGCCACCGGGATGAACAGACTGCCGGGCAGCAGCAGGCCGAGGAGCAGGTACCAGACCAGTTCGTAGCGGATCTCGAAGCGCTCCGACGTCTCGACCGTAATCCCCGAGTCCGGGTCACTGTAGACGAAGAAGCGCCACTTCTCCCCCGATACTCTCTGGTTCGAGAAGCCCGGCGGCGCCTTCAGCAGCCCGAAGGGAGGAGCGTTGACGGACCGGGTGATCGGCGAGCCGTCGTGCCAGATTCGAAAAGCGATGTTGCGCTCGTACTTGTAGCCGAGGTCCTCGGTCTCGGGTATCAGGTTGATCGTCTTGTCCTCGTTCTCACTGAGCTCGTGCTCCGTGAGCTGGTGAAGAATCTTGGCCGAGTGAATGAGCTGGGTATCGTAGACCTCGCGAACCTCTTTCCAGGAAGAGTACAGCGCGAACGCGCCGACCAGCAGCCCGGACAGCACCACCGGGATGCCCACCAGCCGGACGATGCGCCATCTCAGCGAGTAGGTTCTTCGCGCCATTTCGGGATCACGTAGCCGACGCCGCGAATCGTCTGGATGAGATCGCGGCCGAGCTTGCGGCGCAGAGCCGAAATATGCACCTCGATGGTATTGCTCTCGATCAGCTCGCTGGACCAGTCATAAATGTGCGACTCGATCCTCGCCTTGCTGACGGCCCTTCCGATGTTGGTCATCAGTATGTAAAGGATGTCCCGCTCCCTTCCAGACAGCGACACGGCACGATCCGCCAGGACCACGTCCCGACTCTCCATGTCGAACCGCATGTCTCCCCACTCGACGACATTCCGGGCGTGACCCCGCGACCGCCTGATCAGGGCCGTGCAGCGGGCGATGAGCTCATCCAGATCGAAAGCCTTGACGACATAGTCGTCGGCACCCGCGTTCAGGCCCGCCACCCGATGCTCGACCGCGTCGCGCGCCGTGAGGAGGATGATCGGCACCGGGTTCCTGTCCGCCCGGATCTCGCGTAGCAGGTCGACGCCGGACTTGCCGGGCAGGAGGACATCGAGCACGATCAGGTCATAGCCGTTCGCCGACAGCGCCACCTGCGCCTGCTCCGCGCTGGTTACCCAATCGACCGCGAAGCTCCCCCGCAGCCCGTCCGATGTCGCCCAGCCGAGGTTCTTGTCGTCTTCAACCAGCAGGATGCGCATGGATCAGGTCTATTCCCGCGGACAGCGATTCGATGAACATGCCCACCGGCACGGCGCCGTGGGTGACCGCCGGCGGCGCCCGCGCCGGGCGGGGCATCACGTCGGCGCGGTATTGTACTGGGCGACGGGCGCCGCGGGTCGTCCCGCGTCAACTCCCGAGCTTCTCCTTGACCTTCTCCATCAACGCCTGTACCTGCCGGCGCCTGCCGGCGTCCGCGACGGGCCGCCCGGGACGCGGCGGCGCCTTCAGCGCCTTCTCCAGGGCCTTGGCGGCCTCCGCGTAGCGCCCCTGCCGGTACAGATAGTCTGCGTAGAAATAGTTCGGATCGATGCCGCGGGGATTGATTTGCAGGGCTCGGGTAAGCTGCTGCTCCGCCTTCTTATCATCCTTGAACGACAGCGGCCAGCCCGGCACCTGGTAGTAGAGCGATCCCAAAGAGGTGTGGGCCGAGCCGGCCAGCGCCGTGTCGTCGATGGCTATGGCCTGCTCGAACAGTTTCCTGGCCGTCTTGACCTTGCCCAGCGCGCTCAAGCCTCCGCTCACGCCGGCGTCGGTCGACAGGATGATCCCCTCCCAGATCTTGGGCTCGGCGCGGTCGGGATTGGCTGCCGCCAGCCTGCTCGCATCGGCCTCCAGGGCCTTGTACTCCGTCTCCTGGCGATCCTTGCTCTTGACTTGATAGGTAATCTCGGCCCAGCGCTTCTGAAGAGCGTATATACCGTTGTCCACCGGCCCGGCAAGGGCGCTCGCGGATCCGAGGACGAAGGCAAGAGCTGACAGGGTGCATGTCTTGATCGGTTGCATGGCGATTGACCTCGTTATGAAGAGTGCGCGGCCAGCACGTTCTCGGCCAGCCGGCGGTTACGAATGAGGGATCGGTCCACTACGGACGGAAACAGGGCGTTGATCTTGACGAACAACCTTTCCGGATAGCCGATGGTGACCCGTGGACGGCTTCGCGCAATGGCCTCGACGATAATCTCGGCCACCCGGTCGGGAGGGTCCTCCCGGGCACCGCTGGCTCTGTTGAAGTCCTCGATGGCGCCCTGGTTCATGGGGGTGTGGACCGCCCGCGGCGCAACGTAGGTCACACCGACGCCGCGCCCGTGGAGCTCCCGCCGCAGCGATTCGCTGAAATTCTCGATGCCCGCCTTGGAGGCTGCATACGCCGCGAAGTACGGCAGGCCAATGTGCCCCACGACGGAGCCCATGTTCACGATCTGCCCGCCGCCCCGAGCAATCATGGCAGGCAACACCGCATGAACGAGCTGCATCGGCGCCAGCAGGTTGACCTGCATCAGCGTCTCGAGACTGTCCAGCGACATCGACTCGAATCCGCCAAACGCGTTCAGCCCGGCAAGGTTGATCAGTATGTCGGGCGGCCACGGGCGCAGCTTCTCGGTGAGTGCGCGCACCGACGCGGGTACGGCCAGGTCCGCCTCGATGTACTCGGCATCCGCGTGCAGGCCCGTCTTGACGCGGTCCGCCACACTGACCCGCACGCCCGCCGAAATCAGTCTCGACACCAGGTGAACACCGATCCCGCCGTTGCCGCCCGTCACCACCGCCGTCTTGTTATCAAGCAACATCCTGAACCTCCCCCGGGTGTGGAATACTGCGAAGCACGCCGGCGAACAGCCGGAAGGTATTGCAGGCCACCTCGATGATGGCCTCCCGGTGCCCGGTATCGTCGATCCGGTTGACCAGGGTACGGAAGAGCGTCATGTGTTCCCGGTCGAGCTCACCGTGCGAATACAGGTACGTGAAGGCCTCGTCCGGCAGCTCGAGCGCACCCTGGATCGAGGATGCCCCGCGCGTGGCGATCTGCGTCGAGGTGCTTTCCAGCATGAACACCATGCCCAGAAAGCCGAGCGGGTTCTTTCGCTGGATGTAGTCGTAGTTGTAGGCCACCAAAACCTGGGTTTCGAGCCTGGGGGTGGACGCCCGCACCTCGTCCGGATCGCCGCCTGCGGCCTTGATGTCGCACAGGATCCATTCCTCGTGACCCTTCTCCTCGTTGATGTACCGGATCACCGCCTCGCGCAGCCAGTCCATCCCGGCCGGCAACCGTGCGCCCATGGCCATCAGGAAAGGTACGGTGTGGCGCACGTGATGGTAAGCCTCCGTGAGGTAGGCGATGTACGTGTCGAGACTGATCCGTCCCCGCAACCCGTCACGCAACTGTGAAACGGCATACAGCTCTTCCCTTGCCCGTGTGGTGACGCTTAGCAACCGCTCGTAGAAATCCCCGTGATTCATCTGCGACTCCAGCTCTTCCAGATAGTGTTGGACGATGTGCTGTCGACACAGACCGCCGGCGGCACTCAGGAAACCGTCTTCCCGGGAGAAGCGCGGGACGCGCAGCCAGCCGGCGACGCGCGCATAGTCCGGAAGCGCGGCGTTCGCGGCTTCCACCGCGCGCTCGAGGGCCGCGTCACCGACCCCCTCGCCGGCGGTGATCAACGCCCCGAGGCCCGGCCATCCGTCTCCACAGACCACGGCCTGCATCACCGCCGGCTGGGCGAGCAGCTCGGCCTCCGCCCACTCCGGCGAAACGTTGCGGCCATAGGACGTGATCAGAACCTGGCTGCGGCGGCCTTTCACCGACAGGAATCCCTCCTCGTCGAGTTCCCCCAGGTCGCCGGTGCGAAGCGGTCCGTCACGCTCGGTCCCCAGGTAGCCGAGAAACAGCGGATTGGCGACAACGATCTCACCGTCGTCGATACGCAGGTCGACGTGGCGCAGCACGCGCCCCACACTGCCCCTGCGGTCCGCGCCCGGCGTGTTGAGAGCCACCACCGACCCACATTCGGACAGCCCGTAGCCCTGGTAGACCGCAAGACCCCGAAGCCGGGCCTGCTCGATCAGGCCCGGCGCCACCCGGGCGCCTCCGACGGCGGCGAAGGCCAGATCGGGGAGCCGGATCTCGCCGTGGTGCATCACCGCCATGAGGGCACGGAGCAACTCGGGCACGAGGATCACGGTATTGGCCCCTCCGCCCAGCCCACGCAGAAGCGCTCCCGGGTTCATCCACTCGAGGGCGCGCGGCGGCACGTCGATGCGGCAGCCCGCCAGGAGCGCGGCATAGACTCCGGCCACGTTCTCGAGCAATACCGCGAGGGGCAGCGCGGAGAAATGGTGTTGATGCCCGACGGGGCCCACAGCCTCGAAAACAGCCCCCGCGACCCGCTGCAACCCCTCGAACGAAAGGCAGACGCCCTTGGGGGCGCCGGTGCTGCCCGAGGTGAATGTGATCTTGCCGGTGCCGTGAGGAAGAGCCACCGCGCGGTTATCGAGGCGTTCGAGGCCGCGTGGAGATATCAGCGCATCGACCCCCGCCGCCGATTGAATATGGCCCCGCTGAGACGGCGTGAAGAACGGGGGAATCGGAATGCAAACCACGCCCGCGGCGGCGGCGGCGAGGTCCCACAATACCCAGTCGATGCCGTTGTCGAGGCCGATGGCCAGCACGTGCACGCCGGTTTCGAGCAGACGCGCGCGACGTTCTTCGATGGCACCCGGCAGATCTCCATAGAGCAAAGTGCCGGAGCCGTCGTCCAGCGCCACCCGGGAGGGACGCTCGGTGCGGTGGCGCTCCAGCGCCGCCATGAGGTCCCATTTCCCGGAACCCGCTCGACTCAAGCACCCTCTCCCATGCAGTGCAAGCGGGGAAACAGTCTTGGCCGGTTCAGAAAGAACCCGGCACCGAAGAGCTCCGTGAGGCGCTCGAAGGCCAGATCGAGCCGGCCCGCGAGCACGTGGGGGCGACGCCGATAGTACGTGCCCCACTCCTCCTCCGTGTGCGCGATGCGCCTGGGATCGGCCTCGCAGATACGCTGCGATGCCAGGCCGAGAAGGGACAGGCGCCGCTCCAGCGAGTCCGTACTGGTAATGACGACCCGCGAGACGCCGGTACCGTGCAGGTACGACGCGAGCGCCGCGAACAGTACAACCGATAAGCCGCTTCCGAGCGAGGCGAGGTTGCCGACCTCGACGATCTCGCGGCGCCGGACCCCGAGGATGGCATCGATCGGTCTGCCCGTGTAGTGCTCGAGGAACAGCGGCGACAACGCCGCAAACCGGAAGCCGGCCGCGGCCGCCACGCGGCCGTCCGTGTCCCGCAGGCTGATGAGATTCGGATAGTCGACACGAATGCGGGCGCCGTACACCCTCCGGTAAGTGTCTTTGATGAAGCTCGAGACACGGACACGATCCGTGTCCCGTACCGGCGTGACGGCTATCACACCCGGGACCGCCCAAACGGCGCGCGTGAAACGGTTGGACTCCAGCCTCAGCAAGCCGGTGACGACATTGGCTTCCCGCAGAGGGACTGTATGCATGGCCTTGGTCGGATTGAAGATGGCGCGCACTGTGGGACGACGGGCTGAAGCCAACCTGAAGGCCGTCGAAGACAGGAACCCGCAGTCCGGGACGGTCCTATGACAGGACCCGGTTGGAAACGGCCCGCCGGCGTCCCGTGCCGTCCAACTGTCCCCGGCCACCGGGCCCGTGCCGATACGGCCCGCTCGAGTTCCGGGGCATGTCGGCCCTCGGCCCGCGGCGCATGTGCCGACCCGTCCGGCGCAATGAGCTGAGGGCTGAAGACTCCTTAATAGGTAAAATTAAGATGACGATATAAGCTATTGAAACTTCTCGCTAACACGGCGAGAAGCAAACACTGCGTGAGCTTGTAACTCTGGCGGAGGACGTGAGCGATATCCGTGACGACCAGAGAGTCGAAGAGAAAATCGAGCGCCTGCGAGGGCGGGAGAATGCGGCGAGAGAGAGGCTCGAACAGATGGAGCAGGCCGGAGAGCGGGCCCGGGAGCAACTCGAAGGAAGCGTCGAGGAAGCCGTCAAGCACCTGGACGAGGCCTTGAAATCGACCCGGTCCAAGCTGAAGCAACAGCCTCCGGAAATACGGTTCGGGCCTTGTCCTGTTCAGTGTTAGAGCCGCCAACCGCTCCAATGACCACGCTCCTGATCCGATTCGTCGCGCGCGATACAGTCGAGCACCTACGGCTCGAGCACGAAGAAACCTCCATTGATCTTCCAATCTGCTCGACTTGCCGGTATTCGCCGGCGCGGCGTGTCCTTATTTCTTCGCGTCTCCCCGATCACGGCTGGGTGATGACAGCGTGACGGCCGCCGCTGTTGTACAGCCGCATGAAGTCATCCTTGAGCATCGTGACGTAGTTGCCGTAGTTCACTGATTCGAAGAACTCCCGCTCGGTCGCATCCCAGAATTCGGGGTTTGTGGAGTTGCGCAGGAATACCCATTCCTGTCCGGCATGTTCGGCCACGGCATCGACGATGGCCACGTGCTGCTTTCCAAAGGTGACGATGGCCGGATAGCCGTTGCCGACCGACTTCTTGATCGCGTAGAAGCCGGTCCTGCGCCAGCCTCGGTTATTGATACCCAGCTTGGTCAACATATCCGCGATGACCGGCCCGCTGGTACCCACACCGGGTTTGAAAGTCGCCGGGCCTTTCACAATACTACGCAGCGCCTTTTCCGGAAGAGGCACGCGCTTGATGGTTTCTTCGACCATGCGCACGCAAGCCAGCACGCAGGAATGGGTGTCCTCCTGGAAGTACGTGGGGCGCAGCGTTTTGGCAAGCATAGGCGGCATTTTCATGCCCCACGGCAGTTTGTAGCCGGTAGTACCCATCATGATACCCGGAATTTCAACAGCCCCGCCGGAATCGGGCACCGGATTGCCGCTTCCGAATTTTCCGGAACCCCTGCCGCCGGCTTTGGTTGCGGCGCCGGCTTTGGTCGCCGCACCCTCGGCTGCGCCTTCACCGGCGGTAAGAGCCGCGTTCCCGGCCTTGCCCACGCCTCTGGCCGCCGCAAGCGCAGCTCCGCCCGCCTTGGCGGCCATACGCCGAAGCGCACCGGCCGCCAAACCCGTCACATGGCCGGCGCCCATATCGACCAGTATGTCCTTGATCACGCGCAGACCGGTGTCGCTGCGCGACACCATGTCGTAATGCGGAGCGATGGCGTTCAGGACATTGGAGAGGTTCTGCAGGGGAGTCGCAACCGGATCCAGCGCGTCATTCATCTTGTGCAGCGTCTCGCGGAGGGTGGCCTTCCAGGCCTCGCCTTGGCCGGGTGGCGGTTCCGTGTTGCTGACGCCGGCATGCAGCAAGGTTCCGGACTTTGGATAATCCGCCGGCCGCATATCAATCATCGCCCGCTGGAAGCATGCCCGATAGCTACCCAACGCCTGAACACGGGCTTTGTTGGTCGGCTGGACTGTATTGCTGTAAAACTCGTCGCGCGGCTGTCCGGACATCGAGTCCATCTGATCGAGCTGGTCGTTGAGCTGATCTTCGAGCTCGAGCGCGGAGTCGAGATCTCCGTAGCAACTCGCGCCGGCCTTGCGAACACGCTCGTCGGTTGACTTCTCGAGTCGATCGTCGGCGGCGCAGGCCGCGTAGGCCCGGCCGCACGCGGCGGGTGCCTGGGCGCCGCCGTCCGAGGCGAAGACATCCTCGTTCTGTTGCGCTGCGACCGGCAGCGCCGCCACGCCCCAAGTCAGTATCAGACCCAGAGCCAGAGTCAGACTCAACGCACTTGAAGACCTCATGACGATGCCCCAGTTTGAGGATGCTCATGGTACGCAGAGAAAGTGTACCCGCTTTCAAGTCCTCTCCCGGCCGTTCGCAGCCCGCGCACAGACCGCCAACGGCTGCAACTGCGAGCCTTCGGCGCACAATACTCCGCGCGAAGCGTCGTACACGCCGCATGTCCAGGCGAAGACAAACGCGCCACCCGCGCCCCGGGAACCAGCCGACGTATCCCGCATGGCGGGTTATTCGTCATCACCACTTCTTCCACGGCGCGGCGCCCTGACGCCACAACCGGTCCAGGTGATCCCTCTCCGACGCGACGTCCATGCATTGCCAGAACCCTTCGTGCCTGAACGCCATCAACTGACCGTCAGCCGCCAACCGTTCCAATGGCTCGCGCTCCCAATCCGTTTCGTCGCTCGCGATGTAGTCGAGCACCCGCGGCTCGAGCACGAAGAAACCTCCGCTGATCCACTCGAACCGGTTCGGCGGCTTCTCCGCGTAGTGCACCACACGGTCGCCTTCGAGGGCCAGCCGACCGAAACGCGGCGGCGGATGCGCCGCCGTAACTGTAGCCAGACGGCCGTGCCCCGCGTGAAACTCCTCCAGGGCGCGAATATTTACATCGGCCAGTCCGTCTGCCCAGGTCAGCATGAAACGTTCTCGCCCAAGCAGCGGCTCGATTCGCCTGAGCCTGCCGCCCGTGGGCGTCGAGACGCCGGTGTCTACGACTTCGATGTGCAGGCTCCCCGGATCCACAGGGCCTTCCGGCGGCCCGGCTGCCAGTGCCGTGAGATACTCGCGAACCATGTCCCCGCAGTAGCCGGTGGCGACGATGAAGTCCCGATAGCCTGCAACCGCATAGAACATCAGTACGTGCCATAGAATGGGCCGTTCGCCGACGGACACCAGCGGTTTCGGTCTGTGCTTCGTCTCTTCCCCAAACCGAGAGCCCCGGCCGCCCGCCAGAATCACCACCTTCACGGTTCCGGTCTCAAAGGCCTGCCGCCCGCCGGGGAACGACAATTTCGAGCGCCATGGTCTTCCAACGGTGATGCGTCCAGGGCCAGCGCGCCAGCACGACGGCGCATCCAAGACGCTCCCGCGACCGCAACGGTGCCCCCGCCACCGATCTCCAGTACTCGAGGTAAAGCCGCCACGTCGACCGCTGCAACCTCGACGCATTGGTCGGATCTGCCCAGACGGCATAGGCGTGAGGACGTTTAACCAGTTGACGCGACATGCCCGGATGGCGACGGCTCAGGAACAGTACTTCCGGCAGCTTTATGAATCGGCCCATCAGCGCCAGCTTTACCAGCACTACCCGGTCCGCCGCCGTGATCGATTGGAACCCGCCCGTCCGTTCGGCCGCCTGTCGTGGTATCAGGCCGTACAGTTGCAGGCACGCATGCCGGACGTAAGCGATGTCATAGAGCCGCTCGACCGGCGATATCGACCCGGCCGTGTGCCGCCTTCCCGGCTTCTCCTCCTTGATGGTCCTGTCATGCTCGTCGATGAACCGCGTCCGGGTATGGGCAAGTACCGCGCCCGGGTTTTCCGTCAGTGCCCGGAAGGTCTCCTCCAGCCACCGCGGCAGGTAGACATCATCGCATGCCGCCCACGTGAAGTACCGGCCCCGGGTGCGCCGGAGCACCCGGTTGTAGTTCGGCGAAGCGCCAATATTCTCGTCGAGCCGGTCGTACCGAACGCGGGGGTCCCGCTGCAGGGCGCCCCGGACGATCTCGGGCGTGGCGTCCGTCGAGGCGTTGTCGCTGATGAGAAGCTCGAAGTCGGTGAAAGTCTGACCGAGGAGGCTGTCGATCGCCTTCTGCAGGAACCGCTCTCCATTCCATACGGGCATGCCGATGCTGACCATCGGTTGGGTCATTGCCCACACGCCCTCCTCTTCGCGGCACCCGGCACCCGGCAAGGTGTTTTCTCCCGAATGCCTGGCCGGGCAACCACACAGCTTCGACGTAATCCCCCCAAATCAAGCCCCCCGGCCCACAACCGGCCCCAATCACCGCAGGCGGGGCGAACACTCCATGCCTCGTTTCGGGGACCCCACCGCGCTGGACGAAGCAGTATAGGGCACCAGGTCGATGCGGCGCCAGCGACTGCGCGAAGCCCGGCTATTCAATCAAAGACGCCCTTGCCGGAGCTACGACCCAACCCGGCGCTCCATCGACCGGGAGAATGGCAAGAACCGACAAACCACGCATCGATCGAGTTGGATCCACAGCCCCCGACGCCAGCATGGTTGACCGACATCGACTGTGCGAGCAGGCACGAGGTGAGCGCGGGATCGATGCGTCGGGCGAGCCGATCCGAAGCTGCGACAGCCGGTGCTTCTCTCAGGTTGTCTTAGTGGACAATAGAGTGGTTGACGACCGCGATCCCCACCGCGATCATGGTGGCCAATATCTCCTGGCTCTTTGTCGGTGCCGGCCTCAGGCGGACGATCCGCCGGTCATCCGCCGTCCGGGCCGTGAACCCGGGCTTCGCCGTCCTTCTGCTCCTGGCAACACTGGGAGCACTGCGCCTGTGATCTCGAGTCGACCGCTGACCGCGGGGACGCCCGCGGTGCCGGTGACCGAAAGATCAGCCATCGATCTCCAGGCCGTCGATAGCCAGGTCATACCTCGCGCCGTCAATTTCCGCGACCGCGGGAAGCAGTCCCCATCTCCTGAAACCGAACTTCCTGTTCAACGCGATGCAGGCTTCGTTATGCGTGAATACGAAACCGAGTAGCGTCCTCACTCCCATTCGAGGACACGAGGCGATCATCCTCTCCATCAGGAGCGCGCCGAAACCCTTGCCGTGATGACGGGGATCGACGTACAGACTCACCTCGGCGGTTTCATGATAAGCGGGCCTGCCGTAGAAAGATTGCAGGCTGATCCAGGCTGCAATATCATCATCGTGCTCGAGGACCCATACAGGGCGCCGCGCCGGATCCCGGTCCCGCAACCACTCGACGCGAGCTTCGACGGTCACAGGGTCCGTATCCGCGGTGGATCGCCTCCCCGGTATCGCGGCATTATAGATTTCCACGATTCGCGGAAGATCGCTCTCCATCGCGGCACGGATCAACGGTTCTTCTTGTGATGCCAGGTTGCCGGCCCTCTGGGTAGACGGTTACGAGAAGTATAGACTTGGGAGAGGTTTCATGAGATGGGCGGGTAGCGAGTCGATCCAGCAGGTCTTCGAGGAACGGGTGGAGAATACGCCCCTGGCCCCCTCTTGTCTGTCTGACGACCGCGGAGCCACTTTTCTTCAGACCAACGAAGACGCCAACCGTCTCGCGCACTGCCTGCGGTCCGCCGGCATCGGTCCCGGCGATTTCGTCGGCGTCTGCATGGACAACTCGCCCGAGCTGCCGGCGACGCTGCTCGGCGTCGTCAAGTCCGGCGCTGCCTTCGTCGGTCTGGATCCCTCGCATCCGGGGCGGCGTCATCTCGAGATTCTCGCGGACACGGGGTGCAGGGCGTTGATCGCCGATCCGGCGACCGGTGATTGGAATCCCTACCCGGGTTTGAAGCTCGTTGCAAAAGACGCCCGTCTCGCTGACTTCCACACCCACAATCCCGAGTGTCGAGCCGGCCCGGACGATCCCTTCCAGGTGGTGTACACGTCGGGGTCCACGGGTCGATCCAAGGGCGTTCTTCTCTCGCAGAGGTCGTTCGTCAAAAAGCTGGAATGGATGCAGCAATGGAGTCCGTTCGAGCGCGACGACGTACTGCTCATGCATCGCTCGATCAGCTTGTCCGTCGGCACCTGGGACTGCTTCATGGGGCCACTGACGGGACTGCCGACGGTGGTCATGAGACGGCAACGGCTATACCATCCGGGCGCCTTCTACTCGATCCTGCGCGCCCACGGGATATCGTATCTGTTTGCGTCGCCGCCGCTCATCCAGGAAGTGCTCAAGCAGGCGGAGCTCGACCCGAGCCCGGATCTGAAGTTGAAGCTCGCCACGAGCAGCGGGGAGCGGCTTCCGGACAGCACCATCCGGCGTTGGATGGACGTCTTTCCGAATGTCCCGATTCTCGACGTCTACGGCGCCTCGGAATATTCCTCCGCCATGGTTTTCGATGTGGGCGCCGATGTGCGAGACGGCGCCGGTCGCAGGCGGGGCCGGGAGGCGACCAACACCCGCGTGTTCATCCTGAACGAAGACCTCTCGCCGGCGGCGCCGGGGGAACCGGGCGAGATCTGCATCTCCGGCGCCCACATGGCGTTGGGTTACCTCAACGACCCGGTGCTGACCGCCAGGAAGTTCGTCCGGAACCCGTTCAATAAGGGTTCGAGGTTGTACAGGACGGGAGATACCGGCCGGCGCCACGAAGACGGCAGCATCGAACTGATCGGCCGGAACGGCGAGATCGTCAAGATCAACGGCATGCGCGTGGGTCTGGCGGAGATCGAGGACGCCCTCGCCGCACACGAGGCGATACGCAAGAGCATCGTGGTCCCTGTGGGCGACCCGCCCCGGCTGCTGGCATTCTTCGTGGCCGACGTCGATCTCACGAAATTGGAGCTGCGCAAGCACCTGATGGAGCGCCTGCCCTTGCACATGATCCCATCGTTCTTCGTGAGAAGACAGCGTCTACCGAAGACCCTCGCCGGCAAGCTCGACCGCCAGAAGCTGAAGGGTGATGCAGCGGTCATCGCCCGCAATACGGGCCGTCGCGCGAGCAACAGCCGGGATCTCGGAGGCTCGCGCCGATCGTCGTAAGGGTGCTCCGTCGCCGGCCCGCAGTGACTTCCCGTCGCCGCCGCCCACCCGCCCCCTGGAAATGGCCGGCGGTTCATGTAATCCTTGCCTTTGGGGCGACAGGGTGCGGGCACGGGTCGCCGGACAGGAGCGCAGGCCACGGCCGCCTTTCGGGGACGTCTTTCCGGGGGAAGCTATTTCCTGTTCAAAATCATCCGGATGTGTTCGAAAGCTCGCCTCAAACCTGCGGCGATAAAACAAAGCAATCCCGGCGATTCGTAACACGTTGAAACATGCTCGCACTTCAATAGGTCCGGCTCGGGGAACCGCCGATGATGAGCCCCGCCGGTAGTCCCGACGCGGGCGCCGGGGTATCCCGCAAGGGGAAGCTTCCCGCCCTTTGTCTGATCGCCCTGGGCATCGTCTACGGGGACATCGGCACCAGTCCCTTGTACGCCTTCCGATTGTGCTTCTTCGGCGGCGAGCATATTGCCGCCACCGATGCCAACGTGCTCGGTGCGCTGTCGCTCATCTTCTGGGCGCTCATTCTCAGCATCTCCATCAAGTACCTGTCCTTCGTCATGCGGGCGGACAACAACGGTGAAGGCGGCGTCATCGCCCTGCTGGCGCTGCTGCACCCCCCGCGCGTCGGCAAGCCGCACGCGGCGGGGGCGCTGGTGCTGCTGGGGCTGCTGGGAGCCTCGCTCCTTTACGGCGACGGCATGATCACGCCGGCGATCTCGGTGCTGAGCGCGGTGGAAGGCCTGGAGGTGGCCGCGCCGGCCCTGAAGCACCTCGTGATTCCGCTGACGGTCGGTATCCTGATCGCTCTCTTTCTGGGACAGAAATACGGCACCGCGTGGGTGGGCGGCGTGTTCGGGCCGATCATGCTGGTCTGGTTCCTGGTGCTCGCTGCGCTCGGCGTGCACGGTATCCTCGCAGACCCCCACGTTCTCACGGCGATCAATCCGTTGTACGGCGTCGGGTTCCTGGCTCACAACGGCGCCACCGGCTACCTGGTGTTGGGGGCCGTGTTCCTGGCCGTGACGGGCGGCGAGGCCCTGTACGCGGACATGGGGCATTTCGGCAGCCGACCAATACGCGTCGCCTGGTTCACCCTCGTGCTGCCCTCACTGCTGCTCAACTACTTCGGACAGGGCGCCTACGTTCTCGCCCACTCGCGGAACGCGGTTCACCCCTTCTACAACCTGGTTCCCGGATGGGGCGTGTATCCGATGATAGGCCTCGCCACCGTCGCGACGGTCATCGCCTCGCAGGCGATCATCTCCGGTACCTTCTCCCTCACCCGCCAGGCCGTGCAAATGGGCCGCTCACCGCCGATGCAAATCGTTCAGACCTCGGCGGAGATGGCGGGACAGATCTATGTGCCCGGCGTGAATCGCGTGCTCATGGTCGCAACGGTGGCGCTCGTGCTGGCGTTTGAATCCTCCTCGTCGCTGGCATCGGCTTACGGCCTGGCGCTGAACTGCACGGAAGTCATTACGACCGTCCTCATGTTCTTCGTCATGCGTCGTCATTGGCGCTGGCATCCCGCGACTTCGGCGCTGGTAGCCGCGGCTTTGCTGACCATGGACCTCGGCTTCTTCGGCGCGAATGCGGTGAAGATTCTGGAAGGAGGCTGGATTCCGATCGCAGTGGCGCTGGCGGGGATGCTGCTCATGACCACCTGGACCCGGGGCCGTCATATCCAGATGGAGCGGGTGCGCGAGAGGACCATCCCCCTGGAGACACTCCTCGACAGCCTCGAGGTCGACGGTCCGGCGCGCGTTCCGGGGACGGGCGTTTTCCTGACCGGACCCGCGACCGACGTTCCGGGCGGTCTGCTCCATCAACTGAAGCTCAACCGCGTGCTGCACGAGCGCGTCATCCTGCTGACAGCGGTGACGGAGGATGTGCCGCGCGTGCCGGCCGCGGAGCGCCTGGAGGTCACGGCGCTGCGAGGCGGTTTCTACCGGGTGCACGCGCATTACGGATTCATGCAGAGCCCGCACGTTCCCGTGGCGGTCCGGCTGTGCGCCGAGACCGGCCGAATTCCCGGCATCGATCCGGACGACGTCGCCTATTACGCGGACCGTGCCGTGCTGATCATCACACCCGATACCAGCAGGATGTCGTTGTGGCGCAAGCGCCTTTACGCCTTCATGACCCGCAACTCCCTGCGCGCAATCGACTATTACGGGCTGCCGGTCGGCCGCTCCATCGAGCTGGGCTTACAGATCGACTTCTGAGGCGCCCGCTCCCGCCGGGAGAGGTCCGGGTGAGGAGGCGACGTTTAAGACCACCCTCACCCTGACCCGCCAACGAAAGAGGGAACTTCACTCCCTCTCCCTCCGGGAGAGGGCCGGGGTGATTAGTGCACCGCGCCGGTGCGCCGGGGTTGCCGGTCAGTGCGTTAAAATAGCCCGATCATTCCATTGAGAATCGAACCAGTCGCCGCGTGGTGGCGAGGATGGTGGACATGCATTATGAATTGCATTACTGGCCCACGATTCAGGGCCGCGGTGAATTCGTTCGGCTCGCTCTGGAAGCAGCCGGCGCCGATTATGTCGATGTCGCGCGGGGCGGTGGGCACGATGGAGCCACGGGCAAGAGCGCCGGCAGCCAGGCAATGGACGCTCTGTTCGACCGTGCCACGGGCAGACACATCCCGCGGCCTCCGTTCGCGCCGCCTTACCTGAAGGCGGGCAGCCAGTTGATCGGCCAGACGGCCAACATCCTGCTCTTTCTCGGCACGCGGCACGGACTGGCACCGAAGGGCGAGGCCGGCCGCCTCTGGACGCACCAGCTCCAGCTCACCCTGGCGGACTTCGTCGACGAGATTCACGACACGCATCACCCGATATCAGCCATGCGATACTACGATGAGCAGCGTGCCGAGGCGCACCGCCGCACGACCGACTTCCTCAATACCCGGCTGCCGAAGTTTCTCGGCTACTTCGAAACCGTCCTGGAACGCAACGACGGCGGTGCGCACCTCGTGGGCCGCCGCCTGACCTATGCCGACCTGTCCCTCTTTCAGGTGGTCGCGGGCCTGCGCTATGCGTTCCCCCGGACGATGCGCCGGCTGGAGAAGACCCACCCGAGCGTGATCGCCGTGCACGACAGTGTCGCCGCAGGCCGTCGTGTCGCCGCCTATCTCGCGTCCGAGCGGCGCGTACCGTTCAACGAGAACGGGTTGTTCCGTCACTACCCGGAGCTCGAGGAACCCCGGTCCCGGTAACTCCGCGGAGACCGCGAAGAAGGTATTCAGGTATAGGAAGGAGAGCGGGACCGTGCGTCAAGGGGCCGAACCGGCCGGCTCGGCAGCGAAGATCTTGCCGGGATTGAGAATACCCAGCGGGTCGAGCGCGTGCTTGACGGCACGCATGGTTGCCAGGCTTTCACTTGTCACGCTGTGGCGAAGAAATTCCCGCTTGAGCAGACCGATTCCGTGCTCGGCCGAAATCGAGCCGTGCCACCGGCCGACGAGGTCGTAGATCAGCGACTCCACTGCATGCTGAATTTCCGCGTCGTTGTCCGGCAGCGAGTTGCCGTCCACGGTCAAGTGCAGGTTGCCGTCGCCGATATGTCCGAAGCTCACGCTCCGGCATCCAGGCCAACGCGCTCGCAAGGCCGCACGAACCTCGGCCACGAATTCACCGATCGTCCCGATGGGCAGGCTGATATCGAAATTGATGGGTGCCAGCCGGGTCGAAAACTCGGCCGTGGCTTCGCGAATTTTCCACAGCCCTCGAGCCTGGGTCCGTGAGTGCGCCAGCACGGCGTCGACAATCTCCCGTCCCGCCAGGGATGCCTCCAGGGTCTGGTGGAGACGGCTCTCATCGCCCTCCAGCTCGCACAGGACATACAGGGCAAAATCGGCGGCCATCGGCGGGCCCGTCTCCAACCAACTGCAGCTCATGGCATAGAAGTCCTGCCACATCACTTCGAAGGCCTCGAGCGCCAGGCCCGCGCCGCGCAGGCGATGCAGCAGTGCCGTCGCGCTCGCATAGTCATCGACCGCGCACAGCAGGGTATGGGTATCGCCCAGCGGCGGCGCCAGTCGCAGTACCGCCCGGGTGATGACGCCCAAGGTGCCCTCCGATCCGATGAAGTACTGCTTGAGATCGTAGCCGGCGTTGTTCTTGATCATCGCATTCATCAGGTTCAGCACACACCCATCGGCCAGCACGACTTCCAGACCGAGCACCTGATTGCGCGTCATGCCGTGACGAATCACGGCATGGCCGCCGGCGTTGGTTGCCAGATTGCCGCCGATCTGGCAGCTCCCGCGTGCGGCGAAGTCCACTGGATAACGCAAGCCGGCGTTCGCAGCCGCCTGTTGAACAGCTTCGAGCGTTGTGCCCGCAGGGGTCGTAAGCGTGCCCGCGGCCGTGTCCACGTAAACGTCGCCGGCCAGCCGCTCGAGGGACAAGGCGACCGAGTCGCCCGTCGGCACGGCGCCTCCCGCGAGTCCGGTCAATCCGCCCTGCGGGACCACCGGGCACCGATGTGCGTGGCACAGGCGAAGCACGCCTGCCACCTCCGCAGTCGATGCGGGACGGACCAGCGCCAGCGGACGGCATCGTGCCAATCGGGTCCAATCACTGTAGTGGCGCTCGGGAATCGCATCCCCGACCAGAACGGCGTCGCCCAACGACGTCTGCAAATCGGAAACGAGCCGTTCAGACATGATCGACCGTCAAGGGTGCGGTGATTGTCCGTGGACCCCGCGCCCCATGGCAGTTACAGAACCTTGGACAGAAAATTGCGGGTGCGCTCATGCTCGGGATGACTCAGTAACTTGCCTGGCGGACCGGTTTCCACCACAGTGCCATCCGCCATGAAGACGACGCTGTCGGCGACTTCGCGCGCGAACCCGATTTCATGGGTGACCACGATCATCGTCATCCCGGACGCGGCGAGGTTGCGCATCACGTCGAGCACTTCACCCACCAACTCGGGGTCCAATGCGCTCGTCGGCTCATCGAACAGCATCAACTTCGGTTCCATGGCGAGTGCCCGGGCGATGGCGACCCGCTGTTGCTGGCCACCGGACAGCTCCGCCGGGTAGGCATTCGCCTTATCTGCGAGGCCTACCTGTTTCAGCAGGGCTTCCGCGCGACCCTGGGCAACGGTCCTGCTTTCACCCTTGACGTGGATCGGTGCCTCGATGGTGTTCTCCAGCGCCGTCATATGGGGGAACAGGTTGAAATGCTGGAACACCATGCCGATCTCGCGCCGCTTTCGGGCGACATCCCGCTCATGCAACTCGTAGAGCTTGCCGCCCTTTTCACGGTAACCGACGAACTCGCCGTCGACCAGCAGCTCACCTTCGTCGATCTTCTCCAGGTGGTTGATGCAGCGAAGAAACGTGGACTTGCCGGCGCCGGACGGCCCGAGCAGACAGGCCACCTCTCCCCTGGTGATCGTCAGGTCTATTCCCTTGAGCACCTCGGCATGACCGTAACGCTTGGTGATTCCGATCGCCTCCACCATCGGAGCGTCAACCATCGCTGCTCTCCCGCATGCCCGGCTCCCCGGCAAGCGGCCGGCGACTGAACAACCGTCTTCGACCTCGAGTCCACCAGCCCGGCTCCCGGCGCGGGGTGAATCCGCGTCCAAAGCGGCGCTCGATGCCGGTCTGCAGCATCATCAGGACGGTGGTAACCGCGAGATACCAGATACATGCGACGATGAGCAGCGGAATCGTTTCATACGTCCGCGCATAGATCAACGACGCGGACGTCAGCAGGTCGGTATAGGCGATCACGATCACCATCGAGGTGTTCTTCAACATGCCGATCGTCTCGTTGCCGGTGGGCGGGATAATGATTCGCAGCGCCTGCGGCAGTACGATTCGGCGCATCGTCAGCATGCCCGACATGCCCAGCGACTTCGCCGCTTCGGTCTGTCCGTGGGGCACCGACAGAATCCCCGAGCGGACGATCTCGGCCATGTAGGCCGCCTCGCTCAGCCCCAGCCCGAGGATGGCGGCAGTCAATTGCGTGATGATTCGATTGGTGTTGATGGCCACGAGGTCCGGGCCGAACGGGATGCCGAGCGCAAGATGGGGAAACAGCGCGGACAGGAAGTACCAGAACAACAACTGAACCAGCACCGGAATGCCGCGAAACATCCAGATATAGACGGCGGCCGCCTTGGAGATCACCGGATTCGGCGACAGTCGCATCACCGCGAAGACCGTCCCGAGCCCGATGCCGATCGACATCGCCACGATGGTCAGCTCCACCGTATGCGACAGTCCGGCGAGGATGGGCGCCGAGAACAGATAATGCCAGACCACGCTCCATTGATAGTTCGGGTTGGCGCTCGCGGAGTGCACGAAACTCGCGAACACCAGCGCAATCAGCGCCACCGCCACCCAGCGCCCCGGGTGGCGCAGCGGCACCGTCTTGCGGACGGGCCGGTCCGGGGCGTCTGGCGCCCGCCCCGGGCCGGCTGCCGTCTGGTCGACCCCCACGGTCAATCAGTCAGAGCACCGTTGATGGTCGCCTTCGTGATGGCGTTATCCTGCTGTCCGTACTTCTTGAGAATGGCGAGGTAGGTACCGTCATCCATGATCTTCTGCGTTGCCGCCTGCACCGCCTTCATGAGCTGATCGCTGCCCTTGGGGAAAACGATGCCGAACACGGACTTGTCATAGGCGGGGCCGGTCAGTACGAGCTGACCTTTGGATTCCTGGGCGGTGGCGGCGGAGTTGGGGGCGTCCGCCATGGCCGCGTCTACCCGGCCGCTCTGCAGCGCGAGGACCATGTCGTTTTGCCGGGCGAAGATCTGGCTGTTGATCGCCGGCTTGCCCTCGGCTTTACACTTGGCGCTCTGCTTCTCCGCGTCGGCCACTTCCGTCGTGCCTTTGGCGATTCCCACGGTGACTCCGCACAGGCTGTCCAGCGTCTTGTACTTATCCTTGTCGGCCGTGCGCGCCAGGATGCCGCCCCCCGACCCGAAGTAATCGACGAAGTCGACCTGCTTTTCCCGCTTCCTGTTATCCGTCATCGCGGACATGGCCATGTCGTAGCGCTTGGCGACGAGCCCCGGAATGATGGCGTCGAAGCTGGTGCTGACGAAGCGCAGCTCGACGCCGAGCTCCTTGCCGAGTGCCGCGGCGATATCGGCGTCGATGCCCACCACCGTCTTGTTGTCTGCCGCGAACGTCTCGAACGGCGGATACTGGATCTCGCTGGCAACGCTCAGATAACCCTTGGACTGGATGTCCTTGGGCAGCATGTGCTTGAACGGTGCCTCGTCGGCCCGGGCGGCAAGCGCGACGAATGCAGCCATCGCCGCCAGCCCAATCAACATGGTTTTGAGGATAGTTTCGACTCTTGACATCTGTAAGCTCCTATGCGGTTGATAGAAACGTTGAACTCGAGTTGGTGACTTTCGGGAAGTGGCTCCTGTCTTTTCCAAACCCGCCGTTGATTCAGTTCGAATCAAAACACGTGCGGGCAATTCCGATCTCGCCGCCGCCCGGCCGCCGATTGTTTCGGAATCATTGAGATTGTTCAACGGCGGTGGACGCCGGTCGGCATTGCACCGTCCGGTCCGGTAGACCGGCTGACTTCAATACGCATGTCGAACCCATGGCGAGCCCGGCCCGGCTACACTCCGGTTGCCGCCACGTCCCGATGCGCCGACGGATAGACCAGGGGAAACGACGGGTGCTCGAGCAGGCCGCCGTGCTCGAGCCGGACTTCCGGAAACGGCGGCGAGGTCTCGCCGGGGCGCACGGCGAAGCGTGTATCGTCCCCCAGCCAGCGGCTCGAGAACGCACGCCGTGGCCGGGTTTGCGAACGGTTGGGGGGCGCTCCATGGACGGTCATGAAATGAAACGCGATCGCGTCACCCGCCTCGATCTCCCAGCCGCGGATGTCGTAGCGAGCGCGCTCCGCCTCGATGTCCGGCAGCACTTCGTATTCGGAATTCTCATAAAGCGGCTGGCGATTGAAGCGCTCGGGCCGAAACGCCTTGTTCCAACGATGGGAGCCCGCGATATATTCGATGCTGTTCTCGCGGGCTACCGGATCGAGCGCCAACCACAGGCTGCAGACCTGATCTCCGTCGACGCAATAGTACGGCTGATCCTGGTGCCAGGGCGTGGCGGTCCCCGCACCGGGCTGCTTCACCAGCACATGCTCGTGAAACAGCCGTATCGAATGCGAACCGGTCAATTGAGCGGCAATGGCGGCTGCCGGCGATTCGAACAGGAACGCGCGGTACTCGGGAATTCGGCGCCAGTTGCAATAGTCGCCGAAGAACTCGGCCTCGGAGCCTGCCTCCCGGTAGTGCTTGGCGTTGGGTCCGGGATCGGCCATGTTCCTGGCGACGCCCTCGCGCAACGAGTCGACCCACTCGTGAAACACGCCGCGCAGCAGCAACACCCCGTCGCTTTGAAACTGTAAGATCTGTTCGGGTGAAATCTCGATTTCAGCCGGCATTATCGATCACCTGCGATACGGTTTCCAACGTGCGACGCGTCGAGAGCCGAATCCACGCAGCAAACCGTTCGCTGCAGGTATGCGGTACCTCGGGCGCGGTGTACGTGGGCTGCGAGAGCTCCATCTGAAAATCACTTCGATGCCTGGCAAGCCGGGCTTCGATGCCCGAACGTCCGCTCGTTTCACAACTATCAAGGGCAATGGTCATGGTCCTGACCAGTGAGTTGACACCCTTCGGCAGGACGGTTCATTGCCGGGACGCCCTCTTTTGCGATGTCGCACAATGCTATCCTCATTCAAGCAAAATAGATAGTTCTTTGCGGGGTACTACAGCAGCGATGGATGCCCACGTTCACCAGCGGCACGGGATGTTCCTGATATTCGCGGACGGTGAGCACACCTCGGCAAGAAGCTGTCTTTTACGTGACGGCCGTGGCGCGCATCGACCGGCATCCCAGGCGCGGTTCAATCCGCATGACTCCCTGACCGGGCGCCCCGGGACTGCGATCGCGGATCGCGCCGACCGCCGCGCTCGAGAATATCCACCAGGCACCTCGACCCGCCGGGATTGCGCACTCGAATGCACCCTGTAGCTCGGTTGAATCAAACTGTAAATCGAATCAAAATAATCCTTTAACTAATTGTATTTTATGAATAAAGGAAGGGAGCCACCCAGATCGAGCGCGGGCATCGACGACGCCGCCATCGCCGGGCACACACCGATGATGGCGCAGTACCTGCGGATGAAGGCGGACTATCCGGACATTCTGCTGTTCTACCGGATGGGAGACTTCTACGAGATGTTCTACGAGGATGCCGAGCGCGCGTCGAAGTTGCTGGATATCACTCTGACCCAGCGCGGCAAGAGCGCCGGCAAGCCGATACCCATGGCGGGGGTGCCTTTCCACAGCGTGGACCAGTACCTGGCCAGGCTCATCAGGCTCGGCGAGTCGGTGGCGCTCTGCGAGCAGATGGGCGACCCGGCCGCCGCCAAGGGCCCTGTGGAGCGAAGAGTCGTCCGCGTGGTCACGCCCGGCACCTTGACCGACGAAAATCTGCTGGACGAGCGGCGGGACAACCTGTTGGCGGCAGTGAGCCGCCATGACGGGCGCTGGGGCATTGCGGCGATGGAGCTCTCCAGCGCGACTTTTTCGGCCAGGACCGTGGACACCGTCGAGGCGCTCGGGAGTGAGCTCGAGCGTCTCAAGCCGGCGGAAGTACTGGTCGCGGAAAGCTTGCGGGACGAACCATGGTTGTCCGGCTGTCCGCACAGGGATCTGCCCGATTGGCAGTTCGATCTCGACCTCGCCGGACGCCTCTTGACCGCGCAGTTCGGGCTGCACGATCTCACCAGCCTGGGCGGGGACCAGGATCCCGCGGCCCTCATCGCGGCGGGCGCGGTGTTGCAGTACGCCCGGGACACCCAGCAGCACGCCCTCCCCCACATCACCGCTCTGAAGATCGAAACTGACGACCAGTTTCTGGAAATCGATTCGACCAGCCGCCGGAACCTGGAAATCGAATTCAACCTGCAGGGCGGCCGCGAGCATACACTGGTAGCCTTGCTGGACCGATGCGCCAGCCCCATGGGGGGGCGCCTGCTGCGCCGCTGGCTGCACGGGCCGCTGCGCGATCGCGACACGATTCTTCAACGGGTGGAGGCGGTAGAGGAGCTCGTCGCCCCGCCGGCACGTGCCGCGTTGCAGGAGGAGCTGCGTCAGGTCGGCGACCTGGAGCGTATATTGGCCCGGGTAGCACTCCAGACGGCGCGACCCAGCGACCTGGTCCGGATGCGCGCGGGAGTCGGTGCACTGCCGCGCATCCGGGACACGGTGTCGGGTTTCGGTGCGCCGCTGCTCGCCCGGCTGGATTCCGATCTGGGTCCCCATCCGGAAGTACACGAGCTGCTGTGCCGGGCGGTGGACGACGAGCCGGCGCACCTCATACGTGACGGCGGGGTCATCCGCGACGGCTACGACGCGGAGCTGGATGAGCTGCGGGCGCTGAACCGGGACACCGGGGAATTTCTCGTCGACCTGGAAGCGCGGGAGCGGCGGCGCAGCGGCATCGGCAACCTCAAGGTTCAGTACAACCGCGTGCACGGCTTCTACATCGAAGTCACCAAGGCCCAGTCCCGTTCGGTGCCGGAGGATTACATCAGGCGCCAGACCCTGAAGAACGCCGAGCGCTACATCACCCCGGAGCTCAAGGGCTTCGAGGAAAAAATTCTCAGCGCCCGTGAGCGTGCTCTCGCCCGGGAGCGCAGTCTCTATGCCGAATTGCTCGAGACGCTCGGCCGGGAGCTGCCACCGCTGCAGCGCAGCGCCAAGTCGCTCGCCACCCTGGACGTGCTGGCCAACCTCGCCGAGCGGGCCGCCGCACTGGACTGGTGCGCCCCGGTGCTGTCCAACGATCCCGGTCTGCACATCGAGGCCGGGCGCCACCCGGTGGTGGAGCAGACCCAGTCGAACCCTTTCATCGCCAATGACACGGCGCTCGACCGGGATTGCCCCATGCTCGTCATCACCGGTCCCAACATGGGCGGGAAGAGCACCTACATGCGACAGACTGCACTGATCACCTTGCTGGCCTACAGCGGCAGTTTCGTGCCCGCGCGCAGTGCCACGATCGGACCCGTGGACCGGATCTTTACCCGCATCGGCGCCTCGGACGACCTCGCGGGGGGCCGTTCGACGTTCATGGTGGAGATGAGTGAGATGGCCCGCATTCTGAACAACGCCACCGACCAGAGTCTGGTGCTGGTGGACGAGATCGGCCGCGGCACCAGCACCTTCGATGGCCTCGCGCTGGCTTGGTCGTGCGCCGTCGATCTGGCGCAGCGGGTGAGGTCATTCACCTTGTTTTCCACCCACTATTTCGAGATCACCGCGCTGGCGGACCGCCTGGATTCGGTCGCGAACGTGCACCTCGACGCCGTCGAGCATCACCACGACATCGTGTTCCTTTACAGCGTCAAGCCGGGACCCGCGAGCCAGAGCTACGGTCTGCAGGTCGCTAAGCTCGCCGGAATCCCCCGGCGCGTCATCGAAGCGGCGCGGGCCAAGCTGGTGGAGCTGGAGGACCAGACCCGGCAGCGGGAAGAGTCGACCAGCAGCCAGCTTCCCTTGTTCCGCGCCGAGCGTCCTACCGAGCGCCAGCGCTCGGCGCTGGAACGGGCCCTCGCCGAGTCGGACCCGGATCGCCTCACCCCCAAACAGGCGCTCGACCTGCTCTACGAGCTGAAGGAGCTCTGCGACGCGGCGTCCGCTGGGCCCGGGGACACCACAAACTGCTCATAGGAGGTCGTTCGCTCGAGACGCGCAAGCAGCCGAACCGATAGGGGTGTCGCTTCGCCATCGACGAGTCGCAGGGATGTCGGATATGGCTGCGCCCTTCTCGGCAGCACGATGGAGCTCGGGCGCTTCAGGGACGTGCTCTCCGGCAACCAGATCGCGGGGACGACCACGGGCTCGGATCGTCCCTCCGGGTCTTCGGTCGCATCATCGCCCACCGCAGTCAAGGACATGGCAAGGGGGCTCAGGAACTGGACACCGAACCTGATCTCTTTGGATCCGACGCGCATCCAGCGCACCACTGCGGGCTGCCAGCGCGACGAATCGGGAAAACGGCAGGCACCGATGTCTCCCACCTTCAGCCACAGGTCCGACGAGCGCGGCACGACGAGACACAGGCCTTCTGCACTCTCGTTGTCGACCCTGGCGTGGCGGGACTGGGGCTTATGCGGGGGTCTCGCGTGCGTCCCGGAAGCGCCCCACTGATCAAGCGCGTCGCTGTCGTCGATCGGCACGCCCAGCAACGGCTCCGACAGATCGATAAACTGTTCGCCCGCCGCGTCCTCTTCCGGTCGCCACTCGCCGGGCGTCCGGACAGAGGCGTCGCCCTTGCAAGCTTCGCACACAGAGTCGAAGCCTACGATGAGCTCGAGCATCTGCTCCGCGGCGAACCGACCGGACCCCCGCCGGATACCGACCTCCCCCAGCACCCGCCCGGCGCGACGCAGCAGCTCGACGTCCGCCGGCTCTATACCCATCGTCAATTCAACCTCCATCGCGTCCCGGCTGAATGGATCCTCGAAGCTCATCAGCGCCTCGTGCATGGCCCTCGCGACTGCGAGGGTACGCAGCACCCGCACCTCATCGTCATCGCGGCCGGCCGCCGAGCGGGGGAGCTTGCTCAAGGGCAGCGGAGGCATGTCCGAGCTCAGCTTGATGCGAAAGTGGCCGGGCTGGGGCGACCCCGGGCCGGCGAGCTCGGGCGTCGGCGCCAGTTCCCCGCCGCGCATGATCTTCATCACATCGCACCACTGCGGCGCCAGCTCGTGCAGGCGACCCGCCTCCCCGGGAAGGAGCGACAAGGGGTCACTCGCACCCAACAGAAGAATGCGCAGGTAGGTTTGCAGCACATTCTGCGTAGCGCCCGGTTGTTCGACCGCCTGGACCGGTGTCTCGCACAGGCCTTCGTTCTCGGCGCAACGATACAGCTCGTGGAGCTCGCGCCACGAGCCGGAAGGCGCCCGGAGATAGACTTCGGAGGCAGCCAGGATCACCCGTCCGATGTAGTACATCGCACGCTGCAGGGCGAGGGCCAGATCGCCCCGACGGTTGTGGCTGCGCCGCCGGCTCGCCAGGTCCACCACCGCGATCTTGTAACCGGTCGCCAGGGCGTCCAGCAGACCGAGCATGTCTTTCTGTTTGGCGCGGTAGTGCGGGTGCAGCGGAATCGTCGCTATCGCCTTCAGGTCCGATTCGTGAGACGTCTGGAACTCCTGGAAAGGCCCGTCATACAGCTCCATGAGCTGGAGACGAATGGCAGCTTCGATAGCGATCCGGTTCTGGGCCGACAAAGCCTTGTACAGCCATTTCGCGTGCGTCCCGGAGTCCGTTCTGGGCAGCCGCGCCAGCCACGGCTCCAGCTTGCGGGGCCGGAATTCCGCCGCCAGCCGCTGGTCGGACCGGACCGTTGGTGTCGTGAGCTCGAGCATTGCTGTCGGTCTTGTTTCGAAGACGTCTCGTCGGCGACGGCGCACCCATATGGCGGACCTCGAACGCCTGTGTATTCAATCCGAAGCGTCCCTCGGCCCCCCCGCACAGCTCGTCCACAGTCAGGCGACACGCGGACGACGGGTCGTGCCCTTCGCTTTCCGTTGCGCCGCTGCGGAACCGGCCGCGCGAGCCCGCCGGCGATTTACCTGTGTCCCTCGAATACCTACAATAGCGGCCCGTTTCAAGTTTAGCGACTAATTGGAGAGCTGCAGAATGACCTACGTGGTCACCGAATCGTGCATCAAGTGCAAATATACCGACTGCGTGGAGGTCTGCCCGGTGGATTGCTTTCACGAAGGACCGAATTTTCTGGTAATCGACCCGGAGGAATGCATCGACTGCAGCCTTTGCGAGCCGGAGTGCCCGGTGAACGCGATCTTCGCCGAGGAGGACCTCCCCGAGGACCAGAAGGACTTTCTGTCGCTGAACGAGCAGCTGTCGAGGGACTGGCCCGTGATTTCGGAGAAGATCGACGCGCCGGAGGACGCCGCGGACTGGGATAACGTGAAGGACAAGCTGCAGTACCTGGAGCGCTGAGCTCGCACGCCCGACGCAGTCCCTGCCCATCGGTCGATGACATCTGTTGCCGTCTTGCAGGAGCGAGCATAACGTCCCTGGAAGTCCCCCCGGCAAAGTCCCTGGTCCCGAATTTCGACGCCAGAATAAAGAGAAAGGGCGGCTCTCCAGCCGCCCGTGGTACATGTTCCCTCTCACCCTACGATGGTAAGTCCCAAGGAGTCAAAACACGGTACCTGATCTGCGAGGGTCATCCGTCGCCCCGCCACTTTCCCTGTTTACATCCTTGTAGAAGTGAATATAGCCAGTTCCGGGTTTTGATGCAAGGTCTAAAAGTTTTACTATTATTTTCAATGGGTTGTACAAAAAAATGCATCCTCGGATTTCTGCTGACCGACGGCCCCCGCCGCACTGGAGCTGGTGGCCGGCGACCTTTCAGTCGCGGAAATTCACGTACTGCAGGGGCAGATCGATATCGGACTCCTTGAGCATGGCGATCACTGCCTGAAGATCATCCCGCTTCTTGCCCGAGACCCTGACCTGGGTACCCTGTATCGCGGCCTGCACCTTGAGCCTGCTGCCCTTGATCAGCTTGACGATCCGCCGCCCCAGCTCCTGATCGATACCGCTGCGCACGGTGATGACCTGCTTCGCTTTCCCGCCGGCCGTGGTCTCCGGTCCCTCGCTGGCCAGGGCACCGAGGGCGATGTGGCGCTTGGCCAGCCGGCCGTGAAGTATGTCCACGGCCTGACCGACCTGAAACTCGTTCTCAGCGTACACCGTCAGCAGGGCTTCGCTGCGCTCCACCCGTGAACCGGTTCCCTTGAAGTCGTAGCGGTTGGAGATCTCCCGATTGGCCTGGTCGACGGCGTTGTCGACCTCGTGCCAATCGACCTCCGAGGCGATATCGAATGAAGGCATAGCGCTCCGGTTCGTCTCAAGAATCGAACCGCGATCATACCGCAAGACCCTCGCGGCCGGCTCCCCGGACGGCCGGTCCGTGCCGAAGGGCCGGTATCACGGGAAGAAACCGGCGTCGTACCGCCACCGAGCCCTCAACAACGACGCTGATTTGAGCTATAGTGGGAATATTCTCCGGGGACCTGCAGAACACCAAGAATGCAGCGCACTGTAAAAGGCGCCACAAGACGTACGACAACGAATTTGGCTTGTCTGCTGGCGGCTGTGGCCTGGTTCTGGGCCGCACCGGCGCTGGCCGACGGCAACATCTACGTGTATCAGGCCGATAACGGCTCGCGCCTGATCACCGACCATCCGCGGATAGAGGTGGGATACCGCCTGATCAAGATCTACCAGCAGTCCGATCTGTGGAACGAGACCATGGCCTCGCCCCGGGCTCCCCTCACGCCCAGACCATCGATCTACGACGGGTTGATCGACAAGACCGCCCTCAAGGTCAAAATCGACCCGCTGCTGATCAAGTCCGTGATGCATGCCGAATCCGGCTTCGATCCGCATGCCGTGTCCAGCAAGGGCGCGCGCGGATTGATGCAACTGATGCCCGATACCGCCGAACGTTACGGGGTGTCACACGTGTTTGATCCCCGCGAGAACATTCTTGCGGGCGCCCGCTACCTGAGCGACCTGCTCGATCGTTTCAACGGCAGCCTCCGGCTTGCACTCGCCAGCTACAATGCCGGGGAAAACGCCGTAGCCCAGACCGGTGGTGTCCCGCCGTACAACGAGACACGGCGTTACGTGAAGAAGGTCATGCGCCTGTACCGCGAGTACCGGAACAGAAGATGCCGGAACGAGATCGACGACACCACGGCCATCCGCGGCACGATCCTGAGCTGCGGCTCCCGGTCCGGCAAAACGACCACCAAGGCGACCACGAAAGCAAAGGCGCCGTCCGTGCGCGGTATGCTGAGCGCCGACAGCCGCCAGTGGCGAACAGTCGAATAGCGGCCGTCCAACGCGCCTCCCGGTATTACGTCGTAAACACCGTTAGAAGCTGGAGCGCCACGGCGCCCATCAGTCCCGCCGCCAGATCATCGAGCATGATTCCCATGCCCCCCGCCACACGCCGGTCTATCCAACGCACAGGCCACGGCTTCAGGATATCGAATAATCGGAACAGCGCGAATCCGACCGGAATCGTCAGCCAGCCGGGGTCCGCGGCCACCCAGGTCGCCAGCATACCCACCACTTCGTCGATGACGATGGCGCTGTGGTCGTGCACGCCGAGTGCTCGTGCGGTGCGTCCTGACAGGTAGACGCCCGCCACGAACAACGCCGCGACAACGGCGACGTAGGTCAACCGGCCGTAGGGATGCAACACGAGAAACACGGGCACTGCCAGCAGCGAGCCCCAAGTGCCCGGCGCCTTGGGCATGAGGCCGGCGCCGAGCCCCAATGACAGGATATGGCCGGGGTCGGTCAGGGAAATTCCAGACTCAGCGGAAGTGCCGGTAGCCCTGTTCGTGGAGGGAGAACGGTTGGTCTCCATGTGTCCATTGTACAGTGCGGCCGCTGATGTGGCCGACCGGAGTCACGCGCAGGCCGAGATCCCTGGCCGCCCGCTCGACGGCGCCGGTGTTTGCCTGTGGAACCGTGAAGCACAGCTCGTAGTCGTCGCCAAAGCTCATCGCCGGCTCCCATCCCACTTTCGACAAGAGCCGCCTGTAGCTTTCGGAAATCGGCAGCCGCGAAACGTCCACCAGTGCACCGACCCCGCTGCTCTCGCAGATGTGCCCGAGATCCGCAGCCAGCCCGTCCGAGATATCGATGGCAGCGCTGGCGTACCGGCAAACGGCCCGGCCCAGCTCTATGCGCGGTGACGGCCGATTCAGGCGCCCGATGAGGTAGGAGCGGTCCGGCCCCGGAGCCGCGAGCATCCCGCTCAGGCATTGCAGCCCCAACGCGGCATCCCCCAGCGTGCCGGAAACATAGATCACATCGTCGTCACGCGCGCCGCCACGATGAAGACAGCCCGCCTCGCCGGTAAATCCGGTAAGGTGGACCGCGACGCTCAGCGGCCCGTTTGCGGTGTCCCCGCCGACGAGCTGGACCCGGTAGCGCTCGGCCAGGGCGAAGAAGCCGGAGCAGAATCCTTCCAGCCAGCGCTCCTCCGCCTCCGGCATCGTCAGGCACAGGGTAGCCCAGGCCGGTACCGCGCCCATGGCCGCAATATCGCTGAGATTGACCGCCAGGGATTTGTGTCCGATATCCGCCGGGTCGGTGGACTCCGGGAAATGAACACCGTTGACCAGGACGTCCGTTGTCATCACGAGGTCGCGGCCGGCTGCCGGCCTCAGAATCGCTGCATCGTCGCCGATACCCAGCACCACGTCCTCGCGCTGCACGCCCTGATGTTTGAAGAACTTCTCGATAATCTCGAATTCGCCCATCGACATGGTCCTCTCGACGCGAAGAGCGCTCCAAACCCTGGATCGCGACCAGTGTTTCGAGCAATGAGTCCCTCTCCCGGCTGATGAGAAAGATTCCATTACTAAAGGCAACCGCCACCGCGCCGGTGCTCCCTACTCTCCAACGGGAAGGGGGTCGACGTGAGAGGAAACGACAGCCGCGCAGGCACGTCTTTGCAGCTCCCTTATCCTGCCCTTGACGGGATACCGGCGTCGTTCCGCCTCTCCGCCGCTGAAATCGTACCTAGCAGCCTGTCGGACTTAGGATGAATCTACTGCGGCGGCGGGAAATCGGCCCATTTCTCCGATCTTTCTCGTTAAATAGTCACCACTATTCGCCTCGAAAGATCGAAAAAATGGTCTCGATTTCC
>JBAUWJ010000184.1:0-22470 GCA_049583715.1 Arenicellales bacterium
CGGTAACACGGCTTCTATCGGAAGGCAATGGAACTAATTGGAGTTAACATATTGAAGTTATTGATGTTATGTCCCGGTCACCGGACTTTATCGGACAGCCCTGGAACCGGACTTATTTTCCGATGCAGAACTCGCTGAATATCCTTCCCAGCAGATCCTCGGTGGTTACCTCCCCAGTGATCTCTCCCAGGCGCCGCTGGGCCAGCCGCAGGTCCTCCGCGATGAGCTCCCCGCTGCGCCGGGCCCGGATCGCCTCCTGGGCCGCCTGGAAGTGGCGACGCGCGTCGTCGATCGCCTGCAAGTGGCGGCGGCGGGCGATGTAGGGCGACTCCCCTGCCGCCTGGAACCCCACCGCGGACTTGAGGAATTCCTTGAGCTGCGGCAGCCCCGCTCCGGTCTTCACCGAGAGCTTGAGCTGCGCAGGGGTGGACGTCGGGTCGGCCGCGGGCGGGCTGCCGGTGAGGTCGATCTTGTTCCACGCCACCACGGCCCGGACGTCGTGCGGGATCTCCGCGAGATAAGCGTCGAGGGCAGGTGAGCTTCCGTCCTCCACCACCAGCACCGCGATATCCGCTTCGCGCATGGCCTGCCGGGCACGCCGCATGCCTTCCTGCTCGATTTCTTCCCCGGCTTCGCGCAGGCCTGCCGTGTCGACCAGGTGCACCGGCAGGCCGTCGATCTGGATGGTCAGTTCGATCGTATCCCGGGTGGTCCCGGGGACCGGGCTGACGATAGCGCGGTTGGTTTGCGCCAGGCTGTTCAACAGGCTCGACTTGCCGGCGTTGGGCGGCCCGACCAGGGCGACCCTGGCACCGTCGCGCAGCAGGGTTGCCTGGCGGGTGTCGGCCACGAGGCGCTCGAGATCGTCGGCGAGCGCTCGCAGGCGGGCGTCGAGGGCTTCGTCGGCGAGGTAGTCGACTTCTTCCTCGGGGAAGTCGAGGGCAGCCTCCACGTAGGCGCGCGCCGCCACGAGTCCTTCCGCGATGCGATGCAGCTCATCGGAGAAGCGGCCGGACAGGGAGCGCAGGGCCGAGCGGGCCGCGGTCTCCGAAGCGCTGTCGATCAGGTCGGCGACGGCCTCCGCCTGCAACAGGTCCATCTTCCCGTTCAGGAAGGCGCGCTCGGAGAACTCCCCGGGCCGCGCCATACGCGCCCCCAGCGCGAGGATGCGCCTGAGCAGCAGATCCACCACCACTGCGCCGCCGTGTCCGTGCAGCTCCAGTACGTCTTCACCGGTGTAGGAATTGGGGGCGGGGAAATAGAGCGCCAGGCCGGAGTCCAGGGCCTCGTCGCCCTCGTCGTGAAACTCAGCGAGAGTCGCGACGCGCGGCGGCGGCAGCCTGCCAATCAGGCTTGTCGCGATGTCCACGGTGCCGGGCCCGGAGACACGGACGACGGCAATGCCGCCCCGGCCCGGCGGCGTCGCCAGCGCTACGATGGTATCCCGCGCGCTTGCGGGTTCCCTCTTTGGAGGCTCTGTCGACACGGATACGGTTTGCGGCATGGATAGCGCCCGGCTCGACGAGGCTCGTTGGCCAGCCGCAAGGCGCTTGCCGCATTGTCACACAACGTGCTTATTGATGTACCACTGCTGCGTGATGGACAGGATGTTGTTGGTCAGCCAGTACAGTACCAGGCCCGCGGGGAAGTACAGGAACAGGAATGTGAACACCGCCGGCAGCGCCATCATGAGCTTCTTCTGCATGGGATCCACGGGCGACGGGTTGAGGAGCTGCTGTGCCACCATGGTGACACCCATGAGAATCGGAAGGACGTAGTACGGGTCCCGGACGGACAGGTCCTGTATCCACAGCAGCCAGGGCGCCTGGCGCAGCTCGACGCTGCCGAGCAGCACCCAGTACAGCGCGATGAATACCGGGATCTGTATCACGATCGGCAGGCAGCCCCCCAGGGGGTTCACCTTTTCCTTCTTGTAGATCTCCATCATGGCCTGGTTGTATTTGGTCTTGTCGTCGCCGTATCGCTCCTTCAGGGTCTGGAGCCTCGGCTGCAGCTTCTTCATCTTGGCCATGGACTTGTAGCTGGTCGCCGACAAGGGATAGAAGGCCGCCTTGATCAGGCAAGTCAGGATGATGATGGACCATCCCCAGTTGCCGATGACGTCGTGTATGTGGTCCAGCACCCAGAAGAGCGGCGAGGAGACCGGTGTCAGGTAGCCGTAGTCCACCGTGAGGTCGAAACCCTTGGCTGTCTTCGCGAGGAGGTTCTGCTCCTTCGGGCCGGCGAACATATTGAGCCCGAGGTCCACGGACTGACCCGGGGCGGCGGTGGCGGGCGTCAGGGAGTTGAGGCCGATCGCGTAGCGGGGACTCTCGCCCTTCAGGTACCGGGTATAGAACGAGTACTCCGAGTCGTCGCGCGGGAACCACCCGGTAACGAAATAATGCTGAATCATCGCCACCCATCCGTCGGCCACCCGGCGCTTGAGCGCCTTGTCCTTTATGTCACTGAAGCTGACCTTCTCGAACTTCTCCTTGGGCGAGTAGATCGCTCCACCGGTGTAGATGGGAAGGCGCCGCTGCAGGAAGTTGCGGTGGGGCACGAAGTGGGTGCGCAGGAACTGCGCGTAGACAAAGCCCGTCCACGGTGTGCTGGAGCGGTTGTCGACGAGGTAGTCGACCTTGATCTCGTAGCTGTTCCGCGAAAACGTGAACCGCTTCGTGTAGCGTACGTTGTCGGGGGCCGTCCAGTGCAGGTCGACCGTCACGGTATTGCTGCCCGGCTGCAGACTGTAGTGGGTCCGGTCGATCTGGTATTTGGTCTTGTGGTTCGGGAATTCGCGGCCCTTGCCGATCAGTCCGCTCTCGGTGATGAATATTTCCGGACCATTGTCCGTCTGCTCCCGCTTCAAGAGCAGGAACGGCTGGTTGGGGTGATTCACCGACACGGGATGCTTGAGCATGGCGAGCTCCGCGATCCCGCCACCCTGTGCGTCGATCTCGGCGCGGTAGACGTCCGTGGTGACCTCGATATGCGGTCCCTGAGACGCCAGGTCCTCCACGGCTCCGGTGGGGGCCTCCGCACCGGTGCCCTTCTCCGCCTTCCCGCTGGCCTGGGAGCCGGTTTCAGGCTTGGCTTCGCCGCTCGGTGCCTCGGGAACCTCCGGGACCTGCTCGCTGCCCGCCGTCGCGCTGGGCGCCTTCGTGCCGCTGGTCTGTGCGGCGGGGGCCGGTGCTTGCGCGGTCTGGGGCGTTTGGGGCGTCGTAAACACCAGCCAGCGCTGGTACAGCACGACCAGGATCAGTGCCAGCGCGAACAGGAGTATGCCTCGTCGAACGTCCATAAACAGGTCTAGTTGGAAATCCGCAATAGCTCAGGTGCGTTGTGGGGTCTCATTGACGACCGACGACACATCCCGCCAGAGCCTGTCGGCCATCACGTTGAGCGCCGGATCGTGCACGTCGTCGACGGCCGACCGGACCGAAACGATGATGTCGAGAGCCGGCAGGGCATGCCGGTTGCGCCGAAAGGACTCCCGAACCACCCGCTTCAAGCGCGACCGGTCCGTCGCCTTTTTCACCACCCTCCTCGGCACCGCCAGGCCCAGACGGGGATGATCATCAGCACCGGCGCGTGCGTGCCACCCGAACGGTCCGACGCGGCCGCGCTTTCCTCCGCGATAGACCCGCTCGAATTCTTTGCTCGATGCAAGCCGGTAAGCCTTCGAAAATGAGCAATCCGGCCGGCCGGCACCCAAGGTGAAGGATCAGGCGCTCAGGCGAGCGCGTCCCCGGGCCCGGCGAGCGCTGATGATGGCCCGGCCCTGCCTCGTCTTCATCCGAGCTCGGAAACCGTGGGTCCGTTTACGTTTAATTTCGCTGGGCTGGAATGTACGTTTCATGATGCTGTATAACTCCAAATGCGAGGCGACAAGACCACCGACGCGGGCACGTTCAAGGGGCGTGCAAAGTTACTGCCTCAGTTACCAACTGTCAATCAAAACCATCTGCGGATTCCTCACGTGTCGCAAGCAGGCTACTGGAAAAATTGTCTCGAAAAACTGGAGGGCGAGCTGAGCGAGCAGCAATTCAATATGTGGCTGCGGCCGCTCCAGGCTGTCGAGGAAAATCACTCTCTCACCCTGTTGGCCCCGAACCGCTTCGTCGCCGAATGGGTGCGGGATCATTTCCAGAACAAGATCTCCAACATGCTGGAAACCTACGCCGGCAGCCCCGTCGCCGTGACGGTGGACGTGGGCAGCCAGGCCGTCGACTACCAGAATCAGCCCGCCTCGGCGCCGGGCCTGGACGCCGAGCAGGAGCCCGACAGCGACCGCAGCCCTTATGCGCCCGGCCGCCTCCACCCGGATTTCACTTTCGACAACCACGTCGAGGGAAAATCCAACCAGCTCGCCCGGGCGGCCGCCATCCAGGTTGGCGAGAACCCGGGCTCCGCCTACAACCCCTTGTTCATCTACGGGGGGGTCGGACTCGGGAAAACCCACCTGATGCAGGCGGCGGGCAATCTGGTCGTGAGTCGGAATCCCAAGGCCAAAGTTGCCTATGTCCACTCCGAGCGGTTCGTCGGCGACATGGTCAAGGCCCTCAGGCACAACGCTATCAACGAGTTCAAGCGCTACTACCGTTCCCTGGACGCGCTGCTCATCGACGACATCCAGTTTTTCTCCGGCAAGAACCATTCCCAGGAGGAATTCTTCCACACTTTCAACGCCCTGCTCGAGGGTCAGAAACAGGTGGTCATCACCAGCGATCGCTTTCCGAAGGAGATCGATGCGGTCCAGGAGCGCCTGATCTCAAGGTTCGGCAGCGGCTTGACGGTATCCATCGACGCCCCGGAGCTGGAGACCCGGGTCGCCATCCTGCGCAAAAAGGCGAAGAGCAAGGGCCTGGAACTCAGCGAAGACGTCGCCTTCTTCGTGGCCCGACAGATCCGCTCCAACGTCCGCGAGCTCGAGGGAGCGCTGCACCGGATCATCGCCAGTGCCAAGTTCACCGGCCGGCCGGTGAACCAGGAGCTGGTCAGAGAGGCCCTGCAGGATCTGATGGTCTTTCAGGAAAAGAAAGTCACTATCAACAATATCCAGAAGGTGGTCGCGGACTACTACAGCATCCGCGTCTCGGAGCTGCACTCCAAACGGCGCAACAGGCAAGTCGCGCGCCCGCGGCAAATCGCCATGGCCCTGACCAAGGAGTTGACCACCATGAGCCTTCCGGACATCGGCGATGCCTTCGGCGGTCGCGACCATACGACGGTCCTGCACGCCTGCCGGAAGGTGGACGAGCTCCTCAAGGCCGATCCCAACATCAAGCAGGATTACGATAACCTCGCAAAGCTGTTGACAAGTTAGAATGGGAGCGTGAGCAGCTTGTGGATAACATGGCCGGCCCTTCTCTCGCGCAACTTGTTCTACCGCTGCGCACAGTTTCATGCACAGTTTGTTAATGGTATAAGTATTTGATAAATAAGGATATTTTTGGCTGTATTCACGATTTACACAGCCTAAACACTACCATCAGATATACATAGAACAATGAAATTCAATATCGAAAGAGAGCGTTTGATCCGCCCCTTGAGCCAGATCGCCGGGGTCGTGGAAAGACGTCAGACCTTGCCGATACTCGGCAACGTCTACATACGCCTTTCCGACAGCTCTTTGACGTTGATAGGAACGGATCTCGAGACGGAAGTAACCGCACGAATCGACGGCGTGGACGGCGAGCCGGGTGAGTGCACCGTAGGTGCACGCAAGCTTTACGACATCTGCCGGGCTCTGCCCGAAGACACCGACATCGAGATCTCGACGAAGGAAGAAAAGACCCATGTACGGGCGCGTAAGAGCCGTTTCACTCTGCAGAGCCTGCCCGCGTCGGAGTTCCCACGCCTGGAGGCCGAGGAATGGGATACGGACTTCGAGATAGAACAACAGCAGTTGAAGCTGTTGCTGGAGCGGACGGCGTTCTCGATGGCACAGCAGGACGTGCGGTATTACTTGAACGGGTGCCTGCTGGAATGCACCGAGAACACGGTCCGGACCGTGGCCACCGACGGGCACCGACTGGCCAAGAGCGAGATGTCGCTGACGACGGAGGTCGGGGAGACGTCGCAATCGATTCTGCCGCGCAAAGCCGTTCTGGAGTTGATGCGGTTCCTGCAGGAAGACCAGGGCGCGCGGGTGCAGATCAACCCCAACCATGCCCGGGTGAACGGGAGCGGTTGGATTTTCACGACGAAGCTGATCGACGGACGATTTCCGGACTATCAGAAGGTGATACCGGACTCCCTGGCTACGCACCTGATCGTGGACAGGGTCACGATACAGGAGATGCTGTCGCGGATAGCGATTCTGACCAACGAGAAGTTTCGCGGCGTGCGAATCAACCTCAAGCCCGGTGTGATGACCGTCAGCGCCAACAATCCCGAGCAGGAGGAGGCGGTGGATGAGCTCCCCGTGGAGTACGAGGGCCAGGAGGTGGAGATCGGGTTCAACGTCGGCTATCTGATCGATGCGTTGAAGGCCATCAATACCGAGGAAGTGGATATCGGCCTCGAGGATCCGAACAGTAGCTGTACGCTCCACGCGCCGGGGGATCCCTCGACGCTCTATCTGGTGATGCCGATGAGGTTGTGACCGGTCTCCGGAAGGCCGGCTGATGAGAGGGGGGACGATTGGCTGGCCCATTTCCCGGGGCAGCGGTTCCACGTGAAACATCGGTCAGTGTTTCACGTGGAACCACCAGGGGGAGCGGGTCAGTCCGGACCAGGATAAGGCCTGCCGTGAGGGGCGTCTCACGCGTCTAAGTGGTAGAATAGATCGGTTTTCTCTCCTCTCTTTTCGCAGCCGGAGCCTGATGAAATCGGAACCAGTTTACGACTCCAGTAGTATCAAGGTCCTCAAGGGCCTGGACGCCGTCCGCAAGCGCCCGGGAATGTATATCGGCGACACCGACGATGGGACCGGGCTCCACCAAATGGTCTTCGAGGTCGTCGACAACGCCGTAGACGAGGCCCTGGCGGGATACTGTTCCGAAATCCTGGTCGTTATTCACAGCGATGAGTCGGTAACAGTCCGGGACAACGGCCGTGGAATACCTACCGGAATGCTCGAGGGCGAGGGACGGTCGGCGGCGGAAGTGATCATGACGGTGCTCCATGCTGGTGGGAAATTCGACCAGAACTCCTACAAGGTCTCGGGTGGGCTGCATGGTGTCGGTGTCTCAGTCGTCAATGCCCTGTCCGATGTGCTGCGACTGACTATCCAGCGCGAAGGGCATGTCTACGAGCAGGAGTACCGCCTGGGGGTGCCCCAGGCGCCGCTCGAGGTCACCGGAGAGACAGAGGAGACGGGGACGGAGATCCGCTTCAAGCCGAGCCCGACCATCTTCACCAACGTGGAGTTCCACCACGACATCCTCACCAAGCGTCTGCGGGAGCTTTCCTTCCTCAATTCCGGGGTGAGAATCATCCTGAGGGACGAACGCATCGACCGTGAGGACGTCTTTGAGTACCACGGGGGTATCGCGGCCTTCGTCAAGCACCTCAACGCCAAGAAGACTCCGATACATCCCAAGCTCGTCAGCATCACGGGCACCAGGGGACTCATCCAGCTCGAGCTCGCGATGCAATGGAACGATTCGTACCAGGAGAATATCTTCTGCTACACGAATAACATCCCGCAGCGGGACGGAGGCACGCACCTTTCAGGCCTGCGGACCGCGATGACGCGGACCCTCAACCAGTATATCGACCAGTCCGGAATCGCCAAACGGGCAAAGGTCACGGTGAGCGGGGATGATGCCCGTGAAGGCTTGACTGCGGTGCTTTCCGTGAAGGTCCCCGACCCCAAGTTTTCCTCGCAAACCAAGGAAAAGCTGGTGTCGTCCGAGGTCCGCGGTGCGGTGGAATCGATTGTCGGCGAGAAGTTGGCGGAGTTTCTGCTCGAGAACCCGGCGGACGCCCGCCGCATCGCCGAAAAGATCATCGAGGCGGCGACCGCCCGCGAGGCGGCGCGCAAAGCCCGCGACATGACACGCCGTAAAGGGGCACTGGATATGGGCGGGCTGCCGGGGAAGCTCGCGGATTGTCAGGAGAAAGACCCCAGCATGTCGGAGCTGTATCTCGTGGAGGGTGATTCCGCCGGCGGGTCGGCGAAGCAGGCCCGGGACCGCCGGTTCCAGGCCGTGCTGCCCCTGAAGGGGAAAATCCTGAACGTCGAGAAGGCCCGTTTCGACAAGATGTTGTCCTCGGACGAGGTGACGACCCTGATCACGGCCCTTGGCACCGGCATCGGCAAGGCCGATTTCGATATCCGAAAGCTCCGTTACCACCGCATCATCATCATGACGGACGCCGACGTCGACGGATCCCACATCCGGACCTTGCTCCTGACCTTCTTCTACCGCCAGATGCCCGAGCTCCTGGAGCGTGGGTACATCTATATCGCGCAGCCTCCGCTGTTCAAGCTCACCCACGGAAAGAGCGCCACCTATATCAAGGATGAAGAAGAGCTGCAGCGCTACCTGCTCGAGCTGGCCCTCGAAGGCGCCTCTCTTAAGAGAGACGGCAAGACGCTGCTGGGTGGTGACGAGCTGGCGGCCGTCTGCCGGGAGTTCCTCACCGTGCGCCTGACCATCAGCCGGATCGCGCGGCGCGTCGACCCCGTCGTCTGCTGGGCTCTCACGGCCTTGCCGCCCGTCAAGGCGGGGCAAATGGATCAGTCGGAAAGCGCCGCGGCGCATGCAGGCGCCCTGCAGGATTACCTTCAGAAGCACCACAACGGCGTGACCCGCTACCAGGTTTTCGCAGTCCCGGACGAATCGAACAAGACCCACAGTCTGCGCATCGTGAAGTCGGCCCACGGCCTGGAGACCGAGAGCCGGCTGAGCCGTGCCTTCTACGACTCGCCCGAGTACCAGAGCATGGCCCTGCTTGCCGAGCATCTCGCCAAGCTCGGCCTGGACCGTGCCTTCACCGTCGTGCGCGGCGACAAGGAGCAGGCCGTGGAAACTTTCTCGGAAGCGCTGGACTGGCTGATGGGACAGTCCCGCAAGGGATTCTCCATGCAGCGCTACAAGGGCCTGGGCGAGATGAACCCGGAGCAGCTCTGGGAGACCACGATGGACCCGGCGCAGCGCCGCCTGCTGAAGGTCGCGGTGGAAGACGATGTCGCCTCCGACGATACTTTCACCGTCCTCATGGGGGACCAGGTGGAGCCGCGGCGCGAGTTCATCGAGAAGAATGCGTTCTCGGTGACGGACCTGGACATCTGAATAGCCGGATCTCTTACGTTATTGATTTATAAAGGTATTTTTGGGATCTCTGGCTGATCCCAAGCGGGCAGAGGGCGATCCTGTGAAAGGATCAGCGCGTCTGTGCGAGGACCCGGCAGGGGACGCTGAAGAACTCCAGGGGCCCAGGGGACAGCCGCACGGCCGTGAGCCGATTCCCCCACACGCAGCCGCTGTCGGTGCTCACGGCGGCCCCGTGGTCGCCCGCGCCGAGGGCGGACCAGTGTCCGAACACGACGCGATGGCTGGTATACGACCAAAGCTCGTACCAGGGACGGAAAGGGGCGGGCTGTGTGCCGGGAGGGCCGCTGTAGTCCAACGCCAAGCGGCTCTCGCTGTCGCAGAAACGCATCCGGGTCATGGCGTTGATCACGAAGCGTGTGCGTGCCATGCCGGCCAGACCGTCGTCCCAGCGCTCAGGTTGGTCGCCGTAGATCTGCTCCATGAAGCTGCGGTCGTCGTAGCGCACGGCGAGCCGGTCCTCGACCTCCGTCGCCAGGCGCTGAGCGAGATCGACGGACCATATCGGTGGCAAACCCGCGTGCACCATCATCCAACCGGCCTCATCGTCCCGGACCACCAGGGGCTGGTGCGCCAGCCAGGTGAGCAACTCGTCCCGATCCGGGGCGTCGAGGACGTCCATGAAGGTGTCGGAGTTCTTCAGTGGACGCGCACCCACCGCCACGGCCAGAAGGTGCAGGTCGTGGTTGCCGAGCACCATAGCGGGAGCCAGGTCCCTGACGAGGCGCAGCACCCCCAGCGAGTCCGGTCCCCGGTTGACGAGGTCTCCCACGAACCACAGGCGATCCAGCCGGGGGTCGAAGGGCAGTGCCTCCAGCAGACGCTCGAGGCAACGTGAGCAGCCCTGCACGTCTCCAATCGCGAACACAGACACCGGCTCGACCTCTAAGGCGCTTTCCCCGTCAGGCGAACGGCGACGTCCACCGTCGCCTTCACCAGGGCGTCCTGGATGCCGGGTTCGCTCGCGGCGTGGCCGGCGCCCGGGATGACCTGCAGCTCGGCCCTCGACCACACTCGTCGCAGGGCCAGGGCATTCTCGAGCGGGCAGATCATGTCGTAGCGACCGTGCACGACGACTCCGGGGATGTCGCGAAGCCGGTAGGAGTCCCTGAGGACCTGGTTGGGCTCCAGGAAAAGGTCATGGAAGAAAAAGTGGGACTCGATGCGCGCAAGCGCAAGGGCCACGTGTGGATCGCCGAAGAAGCTCTGGGCCGCCTTGCTGGGGTAAAGGGAGGCGCAACGGCCTTCCCACGCAGCCCACGATTTGGCGGCGGCCATGCGCGCGATCTCGTCGTCGCCCGTGAGGCGGTGATAGTAAGCCGCGACCATGTCGGCTTGCTCGGCCTCCGGAATACTGGCTTGAAAGTCGGTCCAGTAGTCGGGAAAGACGCGATTCGCGCCGGACTGATAGAACCATTGAACGTCCTGGCGGCGCCCCAGAAAGATGCCCCGCAGGATCAATGCCAGCACCCGGCCGGGATGGGTCTCCGCGTACAGCAGCGCCAGCGTGGATCCCCAGGATCCGCCGAACACCACCCAGCGGTCGATGCCGAGCTTCTCGCGGACGCGCTCGAGATCCGCGATCAGGCCCTGGGTGTGGTTCGCCTCGAGCTCGGCGTGGGGTTTCGACCGCCCGCATCCGCGCTGATCGAGCAGCACGATACGGTAGATCTCGGGGTCGAAGAACCGCCGGTGCACCGGCTCGCAGCCGCCGCCGGGTCCGCCGTGCAGGAACACCACGGGCAGGCCGCGTTCATTCCCGCACTCCTCGACGTATATCTCGTGCGGCGGTTCGGTCTTCAGGAAGAAATGCTTGTTCGGCCGGATCTCCGGGAACAGCTTCGACATGGTCAGTCCGTAGGCTCATCGTCGTCCTGCGGCGGCTTGCCGTCATAGACCAGCAGGCGGCGCCTCTGCAGATAGGTTTCGCGCGCGGCCACGTACGGGTCGAGCTGTAGCTGCAGGACTTTGGACGCACCAAGCAGCCGTGCGCGGGTATCGATGGCACTGGCGCCCACCAGAGCATAGGACTGATCGGCGCTCACATAGGCCGTGCGCAGGTCGGTATAGAGCGTCGAGGGCACCAGGCCGATCCCGTCGGCAACGGTGGACGGGCCCAGGAAGGGCAGAACGAGATAAGGACCGGTGCTGAATCCCCAGACGCTGAACGTCTGTCCGAAGTCTTCCTCATGCCGTTCCATGCCGAGCGGGGTGGCGACGTCGAACACGCCCAGCACGCCGAAGGTGCTGTTGAAGGCGAAGCGGGAGAAATCGAGGCCGGCTTGTCTCAGCTTGCCTTGCAGGACGTCATTGACGATGGTGGTCGGCTCCTGCAGGTTCAGAAAAAAATAGCCGACGTGCTTTCGCACGACGCCCGGGAGGACGGCCTTGTACCCCCTGGCCACGGGCTTGAGCACCGCCCGGTCGACGTTGTCGTTGAACTTGAACATCGACCGGTTGAAGTGCTCCCAGGGATCGCCCGTCCTGGATTCCCCCACCGCACCCGTGTGGGCGCAGCCGCAAAGGAAGGTCGCAAGCAGGACCATGACCAGCGATCTTGTCGGGGTGAGCAGGCGCGGCATAGGAAGATCTCGAGACTTGTTTTCGTCGATTGTAGCCGATCCGGCCTGCCGGGCGTCAGGGCCGGCCCAGCTTCCACGATACCCAACCGGCCGCAAGGCCTATGGCGAGCCCGCCGGTATGCGCCCAGTTGGCGACGTTGGGTATCACGTGCACCCAGCACAGGACGAACCAGATGAGCATCAGGTAGACCACGTTGTTGTACAGCACCAGGCCGAAGCGGGGATTGAAGCGCCCCTGCACCCAGAAGTACGCGAGCAGGCCGTAGACGACGCCCGAAAGGCCGCCGAAAGCCGGCCCCACGCCGACGAACTGGGTGAGATTGGAGCCGATACCGATCACCAGCACGAGCAGCAGCAGGTGACCGGGACCCATGCGCCGTTCGATCACGGAGCCGAGCTGCCACATCCAAAGGGCATCGAAGGCGAGGTGATACCAGGCAAAGTGCAGGAAGATCGGCGTGATGAGCCGCCAGAGCTGACCATCACGGATCTCCGGCAGGCCGGCGTTCGCATACTCCGTGATCAGCAGGGCATAGACGTGCCCCCGGTTGGCGCCGAAACCCGCGTACAGCGTTGCCGCGATACTCAGGCCGATCAGGGCCAGGGTCACGACCGGCAGGTCATCGTGGTTGCGCACGAAAGGATTCATCGAAGGTACGAAATATCAAGGCCAGCGCAGCGGTTCTTCCTCCATGGCGGCCGCCTGCTCGCGCAGGGTCAGGATGTGGTCTTCCCAGCAGCGCTGCGTATTAAACCACGAAAATACCCTCGGGAAAGCGGGGTCGGTCCATCGGCGGGCGATCCACGCGTAGTAGTGCATGAGACGCAAGGTGCGCAAGGCCTCGATCAAGTGAAGCTCGCGCGGGTCGAAATCCCGGAAACGGGTGTAGCCGTCCAGGACCGCGTGCAGGCCGAAGGTCTTTTCGTCCCGTTCACCGGCGAGCAGCATCCAGATATCCTGAACGGCGGGCGCGGTCCGCGCGTCGTCGAGGTCGACAACCCGGGCTCCCGTGTCTGTCCACAGGATATTGCCCACATGGAAATCACTGTGGGTCCGGATGAGGCGAACCTCGCCGGCACGCTCGAAGCACCATTCGATGCGTTGAAGCAGGTCGGCGGTCAGCGACTCGTACGCCGGGACCAACTCGGGGGGGATGAAATCCTCCTCCAGCAGGAAGACGCGCGACCGGACACCGTAATCCTCGATGCTGAGGGTGGGGCGGCTCAGGAACCTGCCGGCGGCGCCGACGTTGTGCAGCCTGGCAATGAACCGGCCGAGCAGCTCAAGGTCGTCGCGCCGGTCGAGCTGCGGCGCCCGTCCTCCGACCCGGGGGAACAGGGCGAAGCGAAAGGGACCATGGCGCATCAGCGTCCGGCCATCGTCCCCCGCGATGGGTGGGACGACCGCCACCTCGGCGGCGTCCAGCTCACGCGCGAACTCATGCTCTTCGCCGATGGCATCGTCCGACCATCTCCCCGGCCTGTAGAACTTGGCGATCAGCGCCGTAGGTCCGCCGTCGTCCTCCAGGCCGACCTGGTAGACGCGGTTTTCGAAGCTGTTGAGAGCCAGCAGGCGACCATCGCATCGAAACCCCGCGCTCTCGACGGCGTCCAATACCTGGTCCGGCTGAAGGTCCGCGTAGGCCTGGGATGGATCGGGCCGGGTCATCGGCGAAACTTAGCGCAGGACGGGCACGATTGGAATCGAAGCGGCCCGCCATGTGCGGTCTCGCGGCGCCCGCACGGGCCGGCCGCACTGCAAAAATAGAAAACTCCGCTTCGCGTGAGACTATTTCAATGCCGGAGCCGGGGCGGTACAGTTACTCGCGCGCGGCGACGCAAGTCCGTACGATGCTTCGGTCCCCGCAGCGCGGGTCGCGGAGCGCGGCCCCAAAGTCACCAGCCCCGGGACGCCGCCAGTGAGTCAACAATCCGACCCGAACTCCAAACAGAGCAACCGTTCGCGCATGGCGCGCGCTGATCGCCTGCGCTTTCAGAAGGGCCGGCAGGTGGACGCCGACGCCTTGGAGGAGATCAAGGCACTGCTCGGCCGGGTGCCCCACAGGGATCAGCTCATCGAGGCCCTGCACCGCGTTCAGGACCATTTCGGCGCCCTCCGGCACCGCCACCTGGCCGCCCTTGCCGATTTCATGAACCTGCCCCTCGCGGCCGTGTTCGAGGTCGCGACCTTCTATTCTTCCTTCAGGGTGGTCGATGACCGGGCCGAGGTGCCGAAGGTGGTCGTTCGTGTGTGCGATAGCTGGGTTTGCGCCCAGCACGGCGCGAAGGCACTCCTCGAGGCGCTCTCCCGAGACTGTCCCTCGGACGTCGAGGTCCAGGCTGCCCCCTGCCTGGGTCGATGCGCGGGGGCGCCCGCCGCCATGGTGGGGATGAACGCCATCGACCAGGCGACCCGCGAGTCGGTCGCCGAGGCGCTCGCCGGGGATGACACCGGCGTGAAGCTTCCGGACTACCGGGGGCTCGATGCCTACCGTCGAGCCGGCGGCTATGACCTGCTTCAATCCTGCCGCGACGGCCACACCAGCTTCGATGATCTGATCGAGGCGATGAGCAGTGCCGGCCTGCGCGGGCTCGGAGGCGCGGGGTTTCCGACCGCGAAGAAGTGGCAGATCGTGCGCGGCTTCGACGGCCCGCGCTACGTCGTGATGAACGCGGACGAGAGCGAGCCCGGCACCTTCAAGGACCGGCACTGTTTCGAGACGGACCCCCACCGCGTGCTGGAAGGACTGCAGATCGCGGCCTGGGCCGTGGAGGCCGAGCGGGCTTACATCTACCTGCGCGATGAGTACCCCGGCGTTCGCGCCATACTCGAGCGGGAGATCCGGCTGCTGGACGAGGCCGGCATCACCCGGATCCCGCTGGAGCTCCGTCGCGGGGCGGGCGCGTACATCTGCGGCGAGGAGTCCGCACTGCTGGAATCCGTGGAGGGCAAGCGCGGCCTGCCCCGCAACCGGCCGCCCTATATCGCCGAGCTCGGCCTGTTCGGCAGGCCCACGCTGGCACAGAATGTGGAGACCTTGTTCTGGATCCGGGACATCGTCGAGAAGGGGCCCGAGTGGTTCGCGTCCCAGGGCGCCAACGGCTCCAAGGGGCTCAGGCACTACTCCGTATCGGGCCGCGTGAAGGAACCGGGTGTCAAGCTGGCCCCCGCCGGGCTGACGGTCCGCCAGCTCATCGACGAGTACTGCGGCGGCATGGCGCAGGGGCACGTGTTCAAGGGCTACCTCCCGGGCGGTGCTTCGGGCGGCGTTCTCCCGGCCTCCATGGGCGACATCCCGCTCGACTTCGGCAAGCTGGAGGAGCATGGGTGCTTCATCGGCTCCCACGCCATCATGGTGCTGAGCGACCTCGACAGCATCAAGGACGTGGCCTTGAACCTGACCCGCTTCTTCGAGGAAGAGTCCTGCGGCCAGTGCACCCCGTGCCGGGTCGGCACCGAGAAAGCGGTGAAGATCATGAGCGGCGCGAGCTGGGACGCGACGCTGCTCGATGAGCTCGGCACGGTCATGGCGGATGCCTCGATATGCGGCCTTGGCCAGGCGGCCGCGAATCCGCTGCGCAGCAGCTATCGCTATTTCCGGGAAGAAATGGAATCCACCGGCCCCGCGCAAGCGGCGTCAATGACCGCGGAGGATGCGGAATGAAAGACATGATTCGATTCAAGCTGGACGGGCGGGACGTCGCCGCCCACCCGGGCGAGACCATCTGGCAGGTGGCGCGGCGCGAGGGCACCGAGATACCGCACCTGTGCTACTCCCCGGAGCCCGGCTACCGCCCGGACGGCAACTGCCGCGCGTGCATGGTGGAAGTCGAGGGCGAGCGTGTGCTCGCGGCCTCCTGCCTGCGTAAGCCAACGAACGGTATGTCCGTGAACACCCAATGCGAGCGGGCGGCGACCGCCCGCCGGGGTGTGTTCGAATTGCTGCTCGCGGACCAGCCGCCGCGTGAGCGGGCGCACGACAGCCAGTCGAGCTTCTGGCACTGGACCGACGCCGTCGGCCTGACCGGGAGCCGCTTCCCTGCGAAACGCATGCCCGCCACGGACGACAGCCACATCGCCATGCGCGTCAACCTCGACGCCTGTATCCACTGCGGCCTGTGCGTGCGCGCCTGCCGTGAAGTGCAGGTCAACGACGTGATCGGCATGGCGTACCGCGGCGCGGACTCGAAGATCGTCTTCGACTTCGACGATCCCATGGGCGAGAGCACCTGCGTGGCCTGCGGGGAGTGCGTGCAGGCCTGCCCCACCGGCGCCCTGCTGGAGGCGAGCCTGGTGGATGAGCACCAGGTGGGCCGCAAGCTGGAGCTCGAAGAGACCAGCAGTGTATGCCCCTACTGCGGCGTCGGCTGCCAGATCACCTACCAGACCCACGGTAACGAGATCGTCGCGGTCCAGGGCCGCGACGGCCCGGCCAATCACAACCGCCTGTGCGTGAAGGGCCGGTTCGGCTATGACTACATCAAGCACCCGCAGCGCCTCACGAGGCCTTTGATCCGGCGCGAGGACGCGCCCAAGCGCTGGGACGAGGCGCTCGATCCCGGCAATCCACTCACGCACTTCCGGGAAGCGTCCTGGGAGGAGGCCCTGGACCGGGCAGCCGGTGGTCTGAAGGCCATCCGCGACCGCGACGGCCCCGGCGCCCTGGCCGGCTTCGGCTCGGCCAAGGGCTCCAACGAGGAAGCCTACCTCGTGCAGAAGCTGGTGCGCACCGGCTTCGGCACCAACAACGTGGATCACTGCACGCGACTGTGCCACGCCTCCTCGGTGGCGGCGCTGATGGAAGGCATCGGATCGGGCGCCGTGACTGCTCCTTTCACGGCCGCGGAGGACGCCGACGTCATCATCGTCATCGGCGCCAACCCGACCGAGAACCACCCGGTGGCCGCGACCTTCTTCAAGCAGGCCGCCAAGCGCGGCAAGACCCTGATCGTGTGCGATCCCCGGCGCAGCAACCTCATGCGCTACGCCCGCTACCAGCTCCAGTTCAGGCCGGGGACGGACGTTGCGCTGCTCAACGCGCTGCTGCACACCATCATCGAGGAGGGGCTGTACAACCGCGACTATGTGGAGAAGCACGCCGAGGGCTTCGACAACTTGAGAAAGCATATCGCCGCCTTCCCGCCTGAATCCATGGCCGAGGTCTGCGGCATCGAGGCGGGGACGCTGCGGGAAGTGGCGCGGGTTTATGCCACCTCGCCGCGCTCGATCATTTTCTGGGGCATGGGTATCTCCCAGCACGTGCACGGCACGGACAACGCCCGCTGCCTGATCGCCCTGGCCCTGACCACGGGACAGGTGGGGCGGCCGGGCACCGGCCTGCATCCCCTGCGGGGCCAGAACAACGTGCAGGGCGCCTCGGACGCCGGCCTGATCCCCATGGTCTATCCGGACTACCAGGCGGTGGACGCAGCGGACGTGCGCGGACGCTTCCAGGACGCCTGGGGCACGTCACTGGATCCGAACAAGGGGCTGACCGTGGTGGAGATCATGGAGGCCGCTGCCGACGGCCGGATCAAGGGCATCTACATCATGGGCGAGAACCCGGCGATGTCCGATCCCGACACCCGGCACGCGCGCCAGGCGATGGCCGGGCTGGAGCACCTAGTGGTGCAGGACCTGTTCCTGACCGAAACCGCCTGCCTCGCGGACGTCGTCCTGCCGGCTTCCGCCTGGCCCGAAAAGTCCGGCACCGTGACCAACTCCAACCGCCAGGTCCAGATGGGCCGTCCCGCCCTGGACCTGCCGGGCGACGCGCGCCAGGACTGGTGGATCGTCCAGGAGATCGCGAGGCGCATCGGCCTGGATTGGAGCTACCAGGGACCGAAGGACGTCTTCAACGAGATGAAACAGGTGATGCCTTCTTTGAACAATATCACCTGGGAGCGCCTGGAAAAGGAGGGCGTGGTGACCTATCCGTGTCCGGCGCCGGACCATCCCGGCAACGCCATCGTGTTCGGCGACGGTTTCCCCACCGCCGACGGTCGCGCGAAGCTGGTGCCGGCGGACGTCCTGCCGCCCCACGAGCAGGTGGACGACGCGTTCCCGTACATCCTGATCACCGGGCGGCAGCTCGAGCACTGGCATACCGGTGCCATGACGCGCCGCGCCAGCGTCCTCAACGAGCTGGAGCCGAGCGCGGTGGCGACCCTGTCGCCGAAGGAGTTCCGGCGTCTCGGGATCGAGCCCGGCGATTCGATCAGGGTGACGACGCGCCGCGGCGACATCGAGCTCACCACCCGCAGCGACCGGGCGGTGCCGCCGGGGGCGATATTCATACCGTTCTGCTACTCGGAGGCGGCCGCCAACGTGCTGACCAGCCCGGAGCTGGACCCGTTCGGAAAGATCCCGGAGTTCAAATACAGCGCCGCCAGGATCACGACGCTCGGCGCCGCGCCCGCCCAAGCGAGCCCGGCTGCCTGAAATTAGAAGCAGGGCTGCCGCGAACCCCGATCAAAGCCCGGGCTACGGGGCGGGCCTCGAGGGAGCGGGTTCAAGACGGGGCCGGTCCCGAGCGAGTGCTCCGCACTTTGAGCGAGTGGCCGGCAGCCGCACATCCGGCCCGCCGCCTCGCGGAGCAGGTCCGCGAGGCCGGTTCGATGAAGGTTACTCGGGCAAAGCTACTGGCTGACGATCTTCCAGCTCCCGTCGGGCTGGCGGCACGCGGTGCCGTAGGCCTGTTGCTCCCTGCCGCCGACCGTCACCGTGGTCTGGTATTCCCGGCAGTACTGGCCGTTGTCGCGCTGGTAGGTTTGCGTCGGTACGAAGGTCACGTGGCTTCCGGTGTCGGGATTGACCCAGGACGTCTCGTTCCCCGTGGGGCTGCTTTCAAGGGCCTGCTGCGCCCGCTGCTCGTCGTACGCGTCCAGTTGCCGGCCGATGCTGCTGCCGGCAAACGCGCCGAGCACCGCGCCGGCGAAGGTCGCGAGCACCTGCCCATTGCCTCGTCCGAAATTATGGCCCACGGCGCCGCCGATCGCAGCGCCCGCGAGGGCGCCCTGGTCTTGTTTGGTCATGCCTGCGCAGCCCCCCAGGACGAGCGCAACCGCCACCACCGCGACTACTGATAATCGTTTCACTTTATGTTGCTCCGGAACTGATCTATTGCCCCCAAAAACGTACAGCGAGCGCCGGGCGTTGACGCCCGCGCGGCCCACGGCCGGGGTCCGTACCGCTCTGCGGCTATTTTAGAATTGTCGTACCATCATGGCCACACCATTATGGCACTCGCACGCACATCGTCGACGGCCGTGCTCACCTGTCCGCACACCCGGGAGCGGCGCGCATGCCACGGGGGGTCTCTTCTATCCGGGACCGCTCCGGCGAGGCGCACCACGGCGAGCCGGGTACGCGCGCAAGAGGCTCATGGCGGTTGAGGAAATCTCTGGTCTTCGTCCCCGGCAAGAGTCCGAAGCCGCTGCCCGCGATCCACAAGCGGTACCTGTGGCGGTGCCTGCGCCGCGGTGTCCTGCTTCTCGACAGGGAAGTCGCCGAGCAAGTGGACGCCTGCGGATTCCATCTCGCGACATGGAACTATCTCTACTACGGGGAACACGAGTCGCTGGCCGCCGACGTGCCATGGATCGAACTTTTGCTGGACTCCGGCGGCGCCACCGCCGCCGACGTCAGGGAGGCGAGGCGCTGGTCGAAGTGGCTGACGCGCCTGCTGTACAACGTCGGGGACAGCGCTCATTGGCTGATCGGCTGGCTGCCGGACCCGCGCGTCCAGGCGATGATTCGCGATACACTGCGCTACTTCGAGAACGTCGACGGCATTGCCGACAGAATCAGGGCCCTCGTGAAGTCGGTGATACAGCGCGCGGTCTCGGAAAGCGATTCGGTATGCCTCGTAAGCCACAGCATGGGGACGGTGATCGCCTACGAGTCGCTCTGGGAGCTGACCTACGAAGACGGCTGCCCGGCATCCATCGACCTGTTCCTGACCCTGGGCTCGCCGCTCGGTATGAACTATGTACAAAAGAGGCTGCTCGGCGTCGGGGACGGCACCCGCCGCTACCCCTCCGGTATCCATCGATGGGTGAACGTGTCCGCGGTGGGTGATCTGGTGTCGGTCGATAAGAGTGTCGCCGACGATTTTGCGGTGATGGTGGACAGGGGGTTGACCGAGCACATCGAAGACAGGCACCGCGGGGTATATACGACGTTTCGAAACGACCAAGGGCTGAATCCACACCGCTCCTACGGCTACCTGGTGCATCCGGCGGTCGCCGCGGCGGTCGTCGAATGGTGGCGGCGCTCCGAATGACGGGTCGCGCGGACGAGCTCACCCTGGTGGGGCACCGGGGATATCCCGCGGCATTCCCCGAGAACACGCTGCTCGGTTTCCAACAGGCCGTGGTCCACGGCGCGTCCTACGTCGAGACCGACGTGCAGTCGACCCGCGACGGCGTCCCGGTTCTTTACCATGACGCCGCCACCGAACGAATCTCAGGCGTGTCCGGGACCATCCTGGCGCGCACACTGGACGAAGTCGGGGTCCTCAGCGCCCACCACCCCGGGCGCTTTGGCAGCCGTTTCGAGGGCACCCCGGTTCCGACGCTGCGGGCCTTCGCGACCTGGCTGGCACAGCATCCGACGGTAACCGCCTTCGTCGAGATCAAGGGCGAGAGTCTCGAAGAGTTCGGCGTGGAGCCGATGATGCGCGCAGTGATGGAGGCCATTGAGACGGTGCGCCGGCGCTGCGTCATCATCTCCTTCGACGACCAGTGCGTGGCGCATACGCAGGCGCGCTACGAGATCCGCACCGGCTGGGTTCTGCCCCACTGGAATCGCCGCACCGAGTCTCGCGCCCGGGAGCTGTCCCCGGATTTCCTTTTCGCCGAGGACGTTCAGGTCCCGGCGCGCGCCACCGGCATCTGGCGCGGTCCCTGGCAATGGGCCGTGTACGTCATCAACGATGTGGACGCGGCCCTGACTTATGTCGAGCGCGGCATCCATCTCGTCGAAACCGACGCCATTGGATCCATGCGCGACCAGCTCGAAGCGGCCGGCGCGGTTCAATGAAAGGCCCCGTGGATTTCGACGTAGCCGTGATCGGCGGCGGCATTCACGGCGTCGGCGTCGCCCAGGCGGCGGCAGCCGCGGGCTACTCGGTGGCGCTTCTGGAGCAGTCCGCCCTGGCGGCGGGCACGTCCAGCCGTTCCAGCAAGCTGATCCACGGCGGGCTGCGCTATCTCGAAACCGCCGATTTCAGCCTCGTGCGCGAATCGCTGCGTGAACGGCAGCTCCTGCTGCGGAACGCGCCGGATCTCGTTCGGCGGCGGCAGTTTTTCATTCCGGTCTACCGCGATTCGTCCCGGAGCCGCTGGTGGATCGCGGCCGGTCTGGCGCTGTATGCGCTGCTGGTCGGGCCCGGGAGCCGGGACGCGCGGTTTCACGTCGTGCCGCGCAGCGGCTGGGCGGATCTCGATGGCTTGAGCACCGACGGCCTGAAGGGCGTGTTTCGGTATACCGATGCGCAGACCGATGATGCGGCCTTGACGCGGGCGGTGATGCGCTCCGCCGAGGACCTGGGCGCCACGCTCCTCTGTCCGGCGCGTCTGCGCGCCGGCCGTCTCCTCGAAGACGCCGTGGAGCTCGAGTATGAACAGGCGAGTGAGCGCCGCAGGCTGGCGGCGCGTGTCGTCGTGAACGCCGCCGGTCCCTGGTCGGCGCGTCTGGCGGCGCTGTTCGATCCACCCCTGCCGACTGTACCGGTCGAGAACGTGCAGGGTGCGCACCTGGAGCTGCCCGGCCGGATCGAGCGCGGGTGTTACTACCTTGAAGTCCCGGAAGACCGCCGTGCGGTGTTCGTCATGCCCTGGCGCGGCGACCGTACGCTGCTGGGCACCACCGAGAACCCGTACCAGGGTGACCCGGCGGAGGTCACGGTGCTGGACAAGGAGAAGAACTACCTGCTGGCCGCCTACCGTCGCTACTTCCCTGGACGCTCCCAGGAGATCCTCGACGCCTGGGCAGGGCTGCGGGTGCTGCCCGCGGGGCACGAACGGACATTCGGCCGCTCCCGGGAGACCCAGCTCCCGGTCGACCGGCCGGACCGGCCCCGGGTGGTCTCCATTCTCGGCGGCAAGCTCACGGCCTACCGCGCCACCGCCGAAAAGGTGATGGATATCCTGAAGCCCAGCCTTCCGTCGAGGAAGCGCAGGGCCGATACACGAACCTTGACTCTGGGTAAAGCGTGAACGGACGGCAAGAGACTAGCAGGCTGTTGAAAAACATCCTGCTAGGGATTCCCGGTTCCCCAAACGAAGGGAGCCACGTGAAGGTATGAACCGGGGAGGGTCTATGTCGACCGTCTCGAGGCAGGAGCCGAGAGCGAGCCTACATGGATGTATTCACGGCGTGTCGACAAAGACCCTCCCCGGTTCATGCGGGGCACTCCAGGTGAAGCTCGGCAGGCTCCAACAGCGCAGTACGATCAAACAATGCTTGTCGGAATAAATTCCGACCCACAGGAGGCAGGAACCGAGAGCGAGCCGGCGTGGATGTATTCACGGCGTGTCGACAAAGACCCTCCCCGGCTCATGCGGGGCACTCCAGGTGGAGCTCGGCAGGCCCCAAC